>JAGWVC010000025.1 GCA_018971065.1 Sphingomonadales bacterium
CTCGGCCGCATCGCTCACGCCTTCGGGATGGACAGCGACACCTCGTTCCGCCCCGGTCGCGGCATCGGCATGTTGACCGGCATGATCACGCAACTGACGCTGATCGTCACCGCGGTGCTGACCGTGCTGGGGAAAATCTAGCCTGCCTCAGCCGTAGCGCGAATCGGCGACGAACGGATTGGTACGCCGCTCGTCGCCGAACGTGCTGTTGCCGCCATGCCCGGGAATGAACGTCACGTCATCGCCCAGCGGCCACAGCTTCAACCGGATCGAATCGAGCAGTTGCTGGTGATCGCCGCGCGGAAAATCGGTGCGGCCGATCGAACCCTGGAACAGCACGTCCCCCACCACCGCCAGCCGTGACGGCTTGTGGAAAAACACCACGTGGCCCGGCGTGTGCCCCGGGCAATGCAGCACGTCCAGCGTCAGCTCGCCCACCGTCACGGTGTCGCCATCGACCAGCCAGCGATCCGGCTCGAAGCTTTCGCCGGGCAGGCCATAGCGCTTGTTCGGATCGTCCAGGCTCTCGATCCAGAAGCGGTCGCCCTCGTGCGGCCCCTCGATCGGCACGCCCAGATCGCGGGCCAATACCCCGGTCATCCCGCAATGGTCCATGTGCCCGTGGGTGACGAGCAGTTTCTCGATCGTCACCCCGGTCTTCCCGATCGCCAGCTTCAGCTTGTCGAGATCGCCACCGGCATCGATGAACGCCCCGCGCATCGTCTTCGTACACCAGATCAGCGTGCAGTTCTGCTCGAACGCGGTGACGGGCACGATGCCGGCCCGCAGCGGCGGTTGGGTTGTTTCGCTCATACCCGTCGAATGGCGATTCGCCGCCGCATAATCAAGCCGCCCCTCACACCCGGCCGCCTTTCCACACCACCCGCCCCACCAGCACCAGGTCCTCCGCCGCCACGTCCACCGGCGGATAGGCCGGATTCTCGCTCACCAGCGCGACCCGCCCGCCGCCGCGCGGCTCCAGCCGCTTGACCAGCAGCGCATCGCCCAGCCGCACCACGTGGATCGCCCGCCCGGGCAATGTGCCCGGCGTACAATCCACCAGAATCTCGTCGCCGTCGCGCAACACCGGCTCCATCGAATCGCCCCGCACCGCAATCGCTGACAGCCGCGCCGGGTCCAGCCCCTGCCCGCGCAGCCACGCCGCCGAAAACCGCAAGGCCCCGCACGCCGCGTCGCGCGCGCCCAGCGCCCCCGGCCCGGCCGAAGCCGCCGCCGCCAGTTGCGGTATCGCCGCCCAATCGCCTGCCGCCGGATCGCCGTCCTCGCCGCGCCCGCCCAGCTCGGCCTCGGCCACGCCGAAATACCGCGCCAGCGTCCGCCGGTCGCCCTCCTCCAGCTTGCGCGGGCTGCCCTTGCGCACGAACTGTTGCAGATAGGCGGCATTGCGCCCCAGCATCGTCGACAGCGCCGCCAGCCCCACCTTGCGCGCCGCCGCCAGCGCCACCAGCCGCGCCCGCGCATCCGCACCCGGCGCCATACCCGACACCATGCAATCGTCTCCGCAGATTTCCGCCATTTTCGACCTCATGCGACGCGAATCGCTGATTAGATAAGATTTTTCCTAGACATGTTGGAATTTACACGGAACAAATATGGAACACAAGCCCGGTGAGTCGCTTCGCAACGCCCCCCGCCGGGCCTGTCCAAATGCCAATTCACGTTCGCCAGATACGGTCACAGACGAACGAACAGAAAGGGTCGCCCATGCTCCTGCCCAAGATCGAGAGGTTCCTTCGCCACACCGGAATGCCGTGGACCAAGTTCGGACGGCTGGTCGCCCACGATCCGCGCCTCGTCGCCGACATGCGCAACGGCCGCACCCCGCGCCGCGCCCTCGCCGCACGCATAGAACATTTCATGAACAATCACGCGTTCGACGGCGTTCCCGCCTGACCGCCCGCACACCAGCCAAGGAATCCCCGACCATGAACGCCTTCGCCGCCGCCGCCACGCTCGCCACCCCCGCCCCCGAAACCGGCCGCCCGCCCCGCGCCCGCCGCCCCTGGGCGCAACTGCTCAACGCCGTGCTCGACCTGGCCGGCTCCCACGCCGAATTCGTCAGCCACGCCGAACGCCCGTGGGCCAGCGTCACCTTCATCGGCAGCCGCCACACCATCACCCTCGCCTTCCCCGGCGCGCACGGCGTCATCGCGGGCGACCGCTTCGCCGAAGCCCTGCCCGAGCATGAATTCGCCATCCCCCGCCAGATCGTCGCCGACGCGGTGGTGACCGGAATGCTGCACGAAGCCGAACCGGCCGAACGGCTGGTGATCGAGGCCGAACTGCTACTGGTGGAGGATCAGTAACCCGCCGAAAGGTCCACCCGCGACACCAGCGCCTCCCCGCGCCGCCACCGCCCCAGGTTGTCCAGAAACCGCTCCGCGCTGCGCCGGAACAGCGTCTCCTGCGACCGCCCGGACAAGTGCGAGGTGATGTGGACGTTGTCGAACCCCCACAGCGGATGGTCGGCCGGCAGCGGCTCGGGGCTGGTCACATCCAGGAACGCCGCGCCGGTGTGCCCGCTCTCCAGGCTGGCCACCAGCGCGTCCTGATCCAGCACCGCCCCGCGCGCGAAGTTCAGGATCGCCGCGCCGGGCTTCATCGCCGCCAGTTCGGCCGCCCCGATCATCTTCTCGGTATCGGGCGTCGCCGGCACCGCCACGATCACCCAATCGAACCCGCCCAGTGCCCCGCGCCACTGGTCGATGCCCAGCACGCCTGAAGCAGGCCGCCGCCGCACCTCGGTCACCTCAACGCCCATTGGCCGCAGCAATTCGGCCACCCGCCCGCCGATCCCGCCCGCGCCCACCACCAGCGCGCGGCTACCGTAAAGCTCCATCTTGCCCGGCGCCTCGAACAGCCACTCGCGCCGCTCCTGCGCCCGCACCACCGCGCGATAGCCCTTGGCAATCACCAGCATCCCCATCAGCGCATATTCGGCAATGGTGATCGCGTTCAGCCCGGCGCCATTAGTCAGCACCACGCCGCGCTGCCGCAGCAGGTCCAGCGGAAACGGATCGACCCCGGCCGCCAGCGTGTTCAGCCATTTGAGCGAACCGGCCCGCCGCGTCGCCTCATACGTCGAAGGCAGGTCGAACGAATCGAACCAGCCGATCTCCGCTCCCGGCGCCAGCGCATACAATTCCTCGGTCGTCCCGAACCACCGCGCCTCCACCCAATCGGGCAAGCGCCCCTCCAGCAACGGCCGCACGAACGCGTTGAGCACCGCGACAGTCACCGCCGCTTCCTCCGCAAGTCCGCGGCAATCGTCCGCCGCAGCCCATCCTTCAGCCCGCGCGGCAGGTCGGTAGCGAACACGTCGTCCACCCGCCAGTCCTTCGCCTCACGCTTCAGCAGCAGCCGCTCGCCCACCTCGTTGCGATGCGCCAGCGTCACCCGCACCCGCAGCTCCACCAGGTTCGGCCCGATCATCCGCTGCCCCTGCACCCGCGCCCGGAACGCCTTGTGGTCCCAGTCCTGGCAATGGCACAGCCAGTCGAAATCGCCGAGGTCATCCACCTCGTCCGCCGGCGTCACTTGCTTCCACCGCTTCACCAGCGCCCCGGTCTCCGCCGACCAGTGCCCGTCGCCGGCATCCCCCTTCATCTCGGCCCGCGCATACGGCGCATAAAGCGCGGCCACGGTCTCCACCGGCGTGGCAGCAGCCAGCAGCAAGGCAACAATCGGCATCGGCACTCTCCCCGGTCAGCGGCGAGTGTGCCCGATCATTCGCCCAGTTTCCACTCCCACCCCAGCGGATCGCCGTCCATCACCTCGACGCCCCGCGCCGCCAGCTCATCGCGCAGCCGATCCGACGTGGCAAAGTCCTTCTCCGCCCGCGCCGCCTTGCGCGCCACCAGCGTCGCCTCGATGGCATCCTCGCCGATCACCGCGCCCTTCGGCTTCAGCCGCAACGCAGTCCGGTCGATCGCCATCAGGTCCAGCCCCAGCACCGCATCCATCGCCGCGATCGCCGCCAGCTTCTCGCCCGCATCCACCTTCTTCAGCGCCGCCACTTCCTCGAGCACGGTCAGCGCTGTCGGCGTGTTCAGATCATCCGCCAGCGCCGCATCGAACCGCTCCATGAACGGCGCCATCCTCCCCGGCACGGGGAGGGGGACCGCCGGAACGGCGGTGGAGGGGACTCGCGTCCCCGCCCCGGCACCCGCGTTGGCCACCGCCATCACCAGCCGCTTCAACCGCGTGCATGCAGCGCCCAAGCCTTCCCACGAAAACTCCAGCTCGCTGCGGTAATGCGCCTGCAAACACATCAGCCGGTACGCCAGCGGATGATACCCCTTGTCGATCAGCAGTTGCAGCCGCAGGAACTCACCGGAAGATTTCGACATCTTCCCCGATCGTTCGACCAGAAAGTTGTTGTGCATCCACAGCTTCGCGCCGCTGTTGCCCGGCACATCCAGCCCCCCGGCACAGCAGAACGCCTGGTTCTGCGCAATCTCGTTCGGGTGGTGAATCTCGCGATGGTCGATCCCGCCGGTGTGAATGTCGAACGGGAAGCCCAGCAGTTCGCCGCTCATCACGCTGCATTCCAGATGCCACCCCGGCGCACCCCTGCCCCACGGCGAATCCCATTCCATCTGCCGCTTCTCGCCCGGCGGAGTCTTGCGCCAGATCGCAAAGTCGGCGGGATGGCGCTTGCCGTCTACCGCCTCGATGCGCCCCTCGCCCTCCTCGGTGGCCGCCCGCGCCAGCCGCCCGTAATCAGCGACGGTCGAAACATCGAAGTACAGCCCGCTCTCCAGCTCATAGCAGTGCTTCGCCGCGATCCGCTCGCCGAACGCGATCATCTTCGGCACATAATCGGTGGCGATCGACCACTCCATCGGCTGCCGGATATTCAGCGCCTTGATGTCCGCCCAATAAGCCTCGGTATAATGCCGCGCGATGTCCCAGATCGATTGGGCACTGGCCTTCGCCGCCTTCTCCAGCTTGTCCTCGCCCGCGTCGGCATCGTCGGTCAGATGCCCCACATCGGTGATGTTGATGACGTGGCTGAGTTTATACCCCTTGAACGACAACGTCCGCCCCAACACGTCCGCAAACACATAGGCACGCATGTTGCCGATATGCGGATAGTTGTAGACCGTCGGCCCACAAGTATAGACCCGCGCCTCACCGGGATGCACGGGCTGGAACGTCTCGATCTGGCGGGTCAGGCTGTTGAACAGCTTCAAGGGATGCGCATCGCTCATTCCCGGCGCCTGCCGCCCGCACGCGCAAACGTCAAGCGTGGCTGAACAACAGCAACCCCACCCCCAGCATGATCACCGCCAGCCCCGTCACCTCGTGCCGCTTCAGCACCCGCCCCGAAATCCGCCGCGAGACCAGCGCCGCCAGCGGCAGTTCCACCAGCGCAAACGTCCGCGAATTCGCCGCCGGCCCCAGCGCGAAGGCAGTGAAGAAACACGCCGACGCCGTCGCCCCCGCGCACCCCGCGCCCAGGCTGGTCCGCCACTCACGCACCGATCCCGCAAACGCCTTGCGGTCGAACAGCAGCAGGAACGCCCCCAGCAACGCCGTCTGCAAGGTCAGCGACAGCACCAGCACGCAGAACGCGCGCAGCATCGCGGTGCCTTCGGGCAAGGCCAGCGCCGCCCCCCGCGCCGCGATCGCCGAAAGCCCGAACAGCCCGCCCGAAAGCAGCCCGGCGCCGATCATCCCGCCCTCGCCCAGCAACTTCCCCCAGTCCCCCGGCTTCACCGAGGCGACCAGCACGCCCGCCGTCACCATCACCACCGCCACCCACGCCAGCCACGGCAACACGTCGCCCAGCAGCACCACCCCGGTCAGCGCCACGATCACCGGTTCGGTCTTGATATAGGCATAGGCCACCGCGAACGCGCGCCGCCCCATCACCACCAGCATCATCGCCGTCGCGCCGATCTGGCTCAGCGCCGCCACCACCGTCCATTCCAGCGCGCGCGCGCCGAAATGCGGCACCCGCGCGCCGGTCACCGCCAGCAGCACCGCCAGGTACAGCGCGGCGAACGGCAGCCCGAACACGAACCGCGTCTGCGTCGCCCCCAGCGTGCCGATCCGCGCGGTCAGGCTGGCCTGCGCCGAATTGCGCAGCAATTGCGCGCACGATCCCGCCAGCGTGAACGGCACCCAGAGCAGCGATGCCGTCACCGGCAGGTCAGAACCCCAGGAACGTGATGTTCTCGGCCAGCGGCACCCGCTCGCGCTCAAAATTGTTCACCGGCGCATAAGGGTCGCGCTCGCCGATCGCCAGCCCGCAGAACAGCATGGTATCGTCCATATCCAGCCCCAGATGCGCCTTGATGGTGCGGCCATAGACCCCCATCCACTCCTGCGGGCACGAATCCAGCCCTTCCTCGCGCAGCAGCAGCATCACCGTCTGCAACCACATGCCGGTGTCGCTCCACTGCGGCGCCAGCATCAGCTTGGGGAAATGCACCAGCAGCAGCACCGGCGCCCCGAACGAGGTCAGGTTCTGCTGGGTGAAATCCACCCGCGCGTCCTTCTGGTCGCGGCCGATCGACATCGCCCCATACATCGCCGCGCCCAGCGCGTTGAACCGCGCCTTGTACTTCTCGCGCGCCTGCGGCGCCGAGAAATCATACTCCAGCGGATCGTCGGGCGCGCTGGCCAGCAACTTGTCCTGCAGGTCCTTCAGCGCCGCCCCGGTCAGCACCGTGGCATCCCACGGCTGGAAGTTGCACCCCGATGGCGCCATCCGGGCCTTTTCCAGCACCCGCGTGATCGTCTCCAGCGCAACCGGCGTATCCTTGTACGCCCGGATCGAGCGGCGGCTTGCCACCGCCTTGCTCACCGACATCGTCATAACAATTCCCCTCTCAAAATCCCGCAAACCGCACCACGTCCCCCAGCGGCGCCCGCGTCCGCTCGAAGCGGTTGATCGGCGCCGCCGCATCCGGCCAGCCGATCGCCAGCCCGCAGAAGAACAGATGCGTCTCGTCCGCAACCCCCACGCATTCCTTGATCAAGCGGCCATGCACGTAAAGCGATTCGAGCGCGCAGGTGCCCAGCCCCTCGCCATGCAGACCCAGCATCACGCCCTGCAGCCACATCCCCACGTCGGACCACTGCGGCGGCCCCATCACCCGCGGGATGAACGTCAGCAACACCGCCGGCGCGCCATAGAAGCGGAAATTGTTTCGCGCGAACGCCTCGCGCCCCGCCATGTCGTCCCGCGCGATGCCGGCCGCATCCATGCGATGCCCCACCGTCTCGTCACGCCGCGCCTTGTACAACTCGCCGATGCCCTTCGGCACCAGTTGATACTCGGCCGGCTCCTGCGGGCTGGCCGCCAGCATCCGCGCCGACAAGTCCCGCATCGGCGCGCCCGCCAGTACCACAGCCTCCCACGGCTGGAAATTATACCCCGAAGGCGAAAACTGCGCCGCCGCCAGCACCTTCTCCAGCAGCGCCTGCGGCACCGGCTTGTCCAGATAGGCCCGGATCGAACGACGCGCGGCAACGGCTTCGATAACGGACATCAACTACTCCTCGCCAAACATGCCAAGGTTGTGTCGAGATTTGTCTCAGGGCGAGCCGAAAACGGCGGGCTTCGAGAACCGGCGCGCAGCGTACTTTCAGTACGTGAGCACCGGAAGCGCAGAAGACCGCCGTTTGCAGGCCGACCTGGGGCAAATATCGGCACAACCGTCAATCGTCGTCAAACAGCCCGGCTAGCTGCTCGATCATCGTCCCGCCCAGTTGCTCGACGTCCATGATCGTCACCGCGCGGCGATAATACCGCGTCACGTCATGGCCGATGCCGATCGCCACCAGCTGCACCGGCGATTGCTTCTCGATCCAGTCGATCACCCGCCGCAAGTGCTGCTCCAGATAGCCCGCCGAATTCACTGACAGCGTCGAATCGTCCACCGGCGCGCCGTCGGAAATCACCATCAGGATGCGCCGGTCCTCGGCCCGCGCCAGCAGCCGGTTGTGCGCCCAGATCAGCGCCTCGCCGTCGATGTTCTCCTTCAGCAGCCCCTCGCGCATCATCAGCCCCAGGCTCTTGCGCCCGCGCCGATACGGCTCGTCGGCCTGCTTGTAGACGATGTGGCGCAAATCGTTCAGCCGCCCCGGGTGGCTCGGCTTGCCACCGCCCAGCCAGGCCTCGCGCGATTGCCCGCCCTTCCACGCCCGGGTGGTGAAGCCCAGGATCTCGGTCTTCACCCCGCAGCGCTCCAGCGTCCGCGCCAGCACGTCGGCGCTGATCGCCGCGATCGAGATCGGCCGCCCGCGCATCGATCCCGAATTGTCCAGCAGCAGCGTGACGACCGTGTCCTTGAACTCGACGTCGCGCTCCACCTTGTAGCTCAGCGACTGCCCGGGCGAAATCACCACCCGCGCCAGCCGCGCCGCATCCAGCAGACCCTCTTCCTGGTCGAAATCCCACGAACGGTTCTGCTGCGCCATCAGCCGCCGCTGAAGCCGATTGGCCAGCTTGGTGACAACCCCCTGCAAGCCCTTCAACTGCGCATCCAGATAGGCGCGCAACCGGGTCAGTTCCTCGTCGTCGCACAAGTCGGTGGCCGCCACCACCTCGTCGTACTGCTCGGTGAACACCTTGTAGTCGAACTTGTCGGACAGGTCGCCCCACGGCCGGTTCGGCCGCACCGGCAACATGCCCTCGCCGTCGTCGGCGTCGCCATCCCCGTCGCCGTCGTCCTCGCGCATTTCGGAATCGGATTCCTGCTCGTCGCTCTCGTCCCCCTCCTGCATTTCGCCGGCCGATTCGCCGCGCTGCTCGGGCTCGCCCGAATCCTCGCCCTGCTCCTCTTCCTCGGTCTCGTCCTCGCCGCCCTGCTCGTCGCTGTCCTCGGGCTCGGGCGGCGGCGCGTCGGTGCGGGTCAGTTCCAGATGGCCCAGCATCGCCAGCGCCAGGTCCTGGAACGCGCGCTGGTCGTCCAGCGTCCGCGCCAGATTGGCAAAGTCGTCCCCGGTCGCCGCCTCGATCCACGGCCGCAGCATGTCCACGCCCGCCCGCGCCGCTTGCGGCACCGCCTGACCGGTCAACGCCTCGCGCAACAGCAGCGACAGCGCGGTCTGCACCGGCACGCCCTCGGGTGATTCGGCCCGCGTGATCGGATCGGCGCCGATCCGCACCGCCATCGCCGCGTCCAGATTGTCGCGGATGCCGGCATAGCCATTGGCCCCCAGCGCCTCGTAACGCACCTGCTCCACCGCGTCGTAACAGGCCCGCGCCATCGGCTCGATCGGCGCATGACGGGTGTGCATCTGGGCATTGTGGTGCCGCTCGCGCAGCGCCATCGCGTCGGCCGCCCCGCGCGCCGCCATCGCCTGCTCACGCGGCACCGACCGGCTGGGCATCGGCACCCGCAGCGTCTTGCCGGTCTGCGACGGCGCATCGGCGGTCCATGCCACCTCCAGCTCGGCATCGCGCGCCAGCGCCCGCGACGCGCCGGTCAGCGCGGACTTGAACCGATCGAGAGGCGTTTCATCAGACAAGACAGCAACCTTACAAAGATTGGCCCGTCTTGGCCCAATCCGCCATGAACCCCTCGATGCCCTTGTCGGTCAGCACGTGCTTCACCAGCCCCTTGATCACCGCAGGCGGCGCGGTCATCACGTCCGCGCCGATCTTCGCCGCTTCCAGCACGTGAATGCCATGCCGCACGCTCGCCACCAGGATTTCCGTGGCAAACGCATAGTTGTCATAGATCAGCCGGATGTCGGCAATAAGCTGCATCCCGTCGAAGCCGTTGTCGTCATGCCGGCCCACGAACGGCGAAACGAACGTCGCCCCCGCCTTCGCCGCCAGCAGCGCCTGGTTCGCGGAAAAGCACAGCGTCACGTTCACCATCGTGCCGTCGCCGGTCAGCGCCTTGCAGGTCTTCAGGCCGTCGATGGTCAGCGGCACCTTGATGCAGACGTTGTCGGCAATCTTGCGCAGGATTTCCGCCTCGCGCATCATCCCCGCGTGGTCCAGCGCCACCACCTCGGCGGAGACCGGCCCCGAGACGATCCCGCAGATTTCCCGCGTCACCTCGATGAAATCCCGCCCCGATTTCGCGATCAGCGAGGGGTTGGTGGTCACGCCATCCAGCAGCCCGGTATCCGCCAGATCCTTGATGTCGGCAATTTCGGCGGTGTCGGCAAAGAACTTCATGGGGCACTCCGGGGATACGAATCTCGAACCGCCGCTATACCCATTTTACCCGGCAGCCCAACCCCCATATAGGCAGCCTCGCATGACCCGCTGCCGCCTCCTCGTGATGAACGCCGCCCTCGGCCCGCTCGACTACCGCGTGCCGCACGGCATGGACGTGCAGCCCGGCTCGGTCGTCGTCGCCCCGCTCGGCCCCCGGCAAGTGCTGGGCGTGGTCTGGGAGCCTGAACGCCTGGCGTGCGAAACCGTCGGCGACAACCGCCTGCGACCCCTCCTCCAGGTCCTCCCCGTCCCCCCGCTGTCCACGCCGCTACGCCGCCTGATCGAGTGGACGGCAGACTACTACTGCGCCTCCCTCGCCCAGGTCGCGCGCATGGCGCTGTCCAGCACCGCCGCGCTGCAAGGCGGCCGCACCATGACCGAATACCGGCTGGCCGCCCCCGAAATCCGCGAAACCACCCAAGTCCGCCTCACCCCGCAACGCCAGCTCGCCCTCGCCGCCCTCGAAGGCGAACAGGCCACGCTGCGCGAACTCGCCGAAATCGCAAAAGTCACCGAAGCCGTCCTGCGCGGCCTCGTCTCCGCCGGCCTGATGGAACCGGTACAGGTCGATCTCGACCGCCCCTACCCCGCGCCAAACCCCGCCCACGCCCAGCCCGAACTCGCCGACGAACAGCAGGCCGCCGCAGAAATCATGGCCCGCGCCGTCCACGAGCGCCAGTTCACCCCGTTCCTGCTCGACGGCGTCACCGGCTCGGGCAAGACCGAATGCTACTTCGAAGCCGTCGCGCAAGCGATCCGGCTGGGCAAGCAAACCCTCGTCCTTCTCCCCGAAATCGCTCTCACTGAAAACTTCCTGCGCCGCTTCGAACTGCGCTTCGGCGTCGCCCCCATCCTCTGGCACAGCAGCCTGAAAAGCGCCGAACGCCGCAGGGCATGGCGCGCGATCGCCGAAGGCGGCGCATCCGTGGTCGTCGGCGCCCGCTCCGCCCTGTTCCTGCCTTACGCAAACCTCGGTCTGATCGTGGTCGATGAAGCCCACGAAGTCAGCTTCAAGCAGGACGACGGCGTGCGCTACAACGCCCGCGACGTCGCCGTCATCCGCGCCCGCTTCGAGTCCATCCCGGTGATCCTCGCCAGCGCCACCCCCGCGCTCGAAAGCCTGCAACTCGCCGAAGCCGGCGTCTATCACAAGCTCGATCTCCCCGCCCGCTACGGCGGCGCCACCATGCCCGACATCCGCGTGGTAGACCTCACCCAAGACCAGCCCGAACGCGGCCGCTGGCTCTCCCCCCCACTCGTCGCCGAACTCAAGGACCGCCTCCTCAAGGGCGAACAGTCGCTGCTGTTCCTCAACCGGCGCGGCTATGCCCCGCTCACCCTCTGCCGCCACTGCGGCTACCGCTTCCAGTGCGGCAATTGCAGCGCGTGGCTGGTCGAACACCGCCTCTCGCGCCGCCTCGCCTGCCACCACTGCGGGCATGAGGAACCGACCCCGCAGGCCTGCCCCGAATGCCACACGCCAGACTGCCTCGTCGCCTGCGGCCCCGGCGTCGAACGCATCGCCGACGAAGTGCGCGAACTCCTGCCCGAAGCCCGCATCGTCCTCGCCACCTCCGACACGCTCAACACCCCCGAACGCATCGGCGAATTCGTCTACTCGGCCGAAAACGGCATGGTCGATGTCATCGTCGGCACCCAGCTCGTCACCAAGGGCTACCACTTCCCCGAACTCACCCTGGTGGGCGTCGTCGATGCCGACCTCGGCCTCGAAGGCGGTGACCTGCGCGCCGGCGAACGCAGCTACCAGCAGATCGCCCAGGTCGCCGGCCGCGCCGGCCGCGGCGAAAAGCCCGGAGAAGTCCTCATCCAGACCCGCCATCCCAAGGCCCCGGTCATCGCCGCGCTGGCCGCCGGAGACCGCGACGCGTTCTACGCCGCCGAAGCCGCCTCCCGCCGCGAAGCCGGCGCCCCCCCGTTCGGCCGCTGGGCCGCGATCATCGTCTCCAGCCCCGACGAAGCCGAAGCCCGCGACGCCGCCCGCCTGATCGGCGCCCGCAAGCCCGACGTCGATGACGTGATGATCCTCGGCCCCGCCCCCGCCCCGATGAGCCTGCTGCGCGGCCGCTACCGCTACCGCCTGCTGGTCAACGCCCGCCGCAGTGCGCAAGTGCAGGACCTGATCCGCGAATGGCTCCGCGACATCCGCCTGCCCAACGCCGTGCGCGTCGGCATCGACATCGACCCCTACAGCTTCGTGTGAGGCGCGCGGCGCAGAGTGAATCTTCGCCGATGTCCCAGTTGATCCCCGCCGACATTCCCGACTCGTTTTGCGACGCCAGACTTACTCGAAGAAGTCGGCCGAATTATTTGAACGGTACATTATTAAAAGATTGATTTTATTAAACTATAATGGAAAAATGTAACGACAGGGTCGGGAGGACGCGATGATTCGAAGGTGCGCAGCAGTTTCAGCCGGTATCCTCGTCAATTTGCTCCTCATCGCGATCATGGCCTGGTTGCAAGGCGAAGCTGTCGTCTACTGGAGCCATTGGGAATGGCTCGGCCACGACCAGTTTCTCGGCTCAATCGCAGATGCCGGAACCTTCCTTGTGGCGCTTGTCGCCGGCGGACTGACGGTCGCACGCCTTTCCCGCCTCACGAAATTGTCGCTCTCGCTGCTGGCGCTATCTTCGCTGCTGGTGCTGCTGCTCATTGTCAGCACCCCCGGCGACCCCAGCCAGGACCATCTTGTCGTGCGCTCGTTCTGGAATGGAATGGCAGGCACTGTCGGCGGTGTGCTCGTAACCATCTGGTTGTGGAGCCAAAAGTTGAAGCAACCGCAACACGCTGACAGTCAGGGAAATCGGGCATTGTGAACAAGCCACTTCCCGTCCGGCCCACTGGCGAAGCCCTGACCGAACACCTTGACAAATATACCATATAGGTTATAACCCGCATCCATCCGGTCCGCCATCGCGAAGGCGGCATCCGGTGTTTCAGGTCGGCGTTGCGGGCCAAGGCGCACTCCCAGTGGAGCAACGTGCCGCGCGAGCAACGTCCCCATTCGGATCGGGCTGGCCTCGCGCCACCCCGGAAGGCGCCACTTGCGAGCCCTATCGCCTTCCCGCCCGGTCCGCAGGGCCACGTCCGGCTTTCACACGCTGTCCTCAACCGGACTGTTCGCACGTCAAAGCAGCTAGTGGAGCATCGCGCCGAAAAGTGGTTACCGGTTTTCGGCTTCCAGCGATGCCACCATCAAACGCCCCGCGCCCCCGATCAACCGGGCCGGAGGCCCCAACGCCGGCCTGATGTTCTCAGCCAGCAAATTCCCCCCGGCGTAACGTCGCACTCGCCCGCGACCGCACCCCCACGCCCATCCTCCCCGGGCCGGGGAGGTGGCATCGCGCAGCGATGACGGAGGGGATTCGCCCCACCCGCAACGCCCACGCCAGACCCCGTTTCACGCAGAGACGCAGAGTTCCGCAGAGCCCGCAGAGATGCCGCGCCAATATTCCAAGCGCTCGCATCCGCAAGCAAGACCTGCAACCCGGCGCCACCCCCTCTGCTCCTCCGCGCCTCTGCGCGAACCCCTTCCCGGAGCGGCCTCTGATGAGCCCCGACGATTACCGCTGCTCCTCCGCGCCTCTGCGCGAACCCCTTCCCCCCTAACCCTCTCCACCAAAACACGATTTGACAATCCGCGCGCCATCCGCTTCCACCCCGCCGAACCAACCGGGGTCGAACCACATGCGCCACATCCTCACCGCTGCCGCCCTCCTCGCGCCCGCCGCCGCACACGCGCAAACCCCGGCGCCCGCGCCCACTTACGCCGTCCCGGTCGAATCCTTCGCGCTCGGCAAGGCGAAAGGCCCTTACGAAACCAGCTTCGCCGCCGGCGACTACCTGTTCTCCTCGAAGACCGAACTCACCGTCAAAGACTTCTCTGCGTTCGTGCTCGTCGAAAGCAAGGTGCAGCTCCGCGTCGCCGTCACCTTCCAGTTTGCCCATGCCGACGGAACGCCGGTCCTGCGGGGCACCTGCGCGGTCACCAGCAAGATGGTCTACGGTCTGTGGAACGCCACCGACAATAGCGCCTACGCCTGCCCGGCCGACCGCCCCGATGCCGATTCCGCCTTCACGCTCGAAGCCCAGGTCCCCAATGTCGCGCCCTCGGGCGGCACCGGCCTGATGATCAGCCGCGACGATCCCGCCATGTACAAGGTGCTGAAGGCAAGGATGCGCTACGCGGGCGCGCTCTACGAGGCGCTGCCCACCGGCTTCAACCTGTCCGAAGCCGATTACCACCGCCGCGTCGCCACCGGCTATGCCATCACCCGTGACGGCAAGCCCGTCGGCCGCATCGACTTTCCCGAACGCAAGGGCTTCGTCATGGACGTCAACGGCAGCTTCGACCGCAAGTCGGTGATCACCGCCCCCACCTCGGCCGCCGACGGACGCGAGGCGGTCATCCTGTTCGCCGCGCAGTTGTTCGCTCTCCCCGAGGCGAACTCCCCGGCAAGCAAATAGCTAACCAGCGCGCTTCCACATCGGCGCCACGAACGCCCCGCGCTTCGCCGCCAGTCCCAGCATCACGCAGCCGGCCGCCGTCGCCACCCCCATCGCCACCGCGCTCGCCTCCAGCCCGAACGCGCCGCCGGTCAGCCACTCCGGCCCGTGCCGCTGCACCAGCAGCAGCCCCTCCGGCGCCTTGCCGCCCGAAACCGGCACGCTGAACACCCAGCCTTGCGTGAAATTCCACGCCGCATGGATGCCCACTGCCAGCCACAGCCGCCGCGTCAGCATGAACGCCGCGCCCAGCAGGATTCCCGCCTCGAACGCGATCGCCACCGCCGCAAACCAGGTCGCCCCCGGGTTCATGATATGCGCCAGCCCGAAGAACGCCGACGTCACCGCCAGCGCGGCCCAGCTTCCCCCGGCCTGCTCGATTCGGCGAAACAGGATGCCGCGAAAGATCAGCTCCTCGAACAGGCCCGACGCCACCGCCAGCGACGCCATGCTCCACAGCCGCCCCAGCCCTCGCACCCCGTCCACTTCCAGCCCGCCCAGCAGCGCGACGATTCCCGCCATCGCCGAAAACAGCACGAACCCCAGCAGCAGCCCCGCACCCAGCTCGCGTCCGGCCCCAGGCAAGGCAAACTCCACGCCCTCGCGCTTCTCCACCGTGCGCTCGAACCAGCGATACAGCGCCACCCCGCCGGCCGCACAGGCCAGCACGATCAGCAGTTGCACCGGCGTGTTGCGCAGCACCTTCGCCGAACTCGCGGCGATCCCGGTCAGCATGTAGGCCAGCATGAACAGCAGGAACCCCGCCGCCGTCAGCATCGCCGGATGGCGAAAAAAGCGTGCAACCCGAATCATGCGAAGGCTCCCCGGCAAGAACGCATGACCATCCGCCGCCGCCCCGCCCGGGTCAATCGCCGCCGGTCGGCCCCCGTCAGCCCTGCGTCGAACGCTCGCGTTCCAGCAGCGCCTGCTTGATCTCCAGGCCATAGGCATAGCCGCCCAGCGACCCATCGCTGCGGATCACCCGATGGCACGGGATCAGCACCGCCACATTGTTCGCCCCATTGGCGCTGCCACAGGCCCGCACCGCGCCCGGCTTGCCCACCGCCGCCGCAATCTCGGCATAGGAGCGCGTCTCCCCCGCTGGTATCCGCCGCAACTCGCGCCACACCGCCTCCTGGAACGCGGTGCCCTGCACATCCAGGGGTATCTCGCGCCCGTCCCCCGGCACTTCCACCGCCGCCACCACGTCCGCCACCAGCGCCGCGAACGCCTCGCCGCCCGCGTGCAGGTCCGCTTGCGGAAACCGCGCCCGCAACTCCGCCTCGCCCTCATGGAACGAGACCCGGCACACGCCCTTCCCGGTCGCCGCCACCAGCATGTCGCCCAGGCTCGTCGCCGCCACCGCCCAGGCGATGCGCACCCCCCGGCCACCGTTCACCCACGCCGAAGCCGCCATTCCCAGTCGCTCCCTGTTCGCCGCATAGAACCGCGACGGTCCCGAATAGCCCGCCGCATAAATCGCCCCGGTCACGCTGCCCTCGTCGCACAACGCTTCCGCCACCCGCTCGGCCCGCAGCGCCCGCGCATAACCCGCCGGCGACAGCCCGGTCGCCGCCACGAACACCCGCTGGAAATGCGCCGCACTATACCCCACCTCAGCCGCCAACGCCGCCAGCGCCAGCGGCTGTTCCGCGCTGCGTATCGCCGCAATCGCCGCCAGCACCGCGCGCTCCTCGCGGCTGGTGTCATCGGGCGAACAGCGCCGGCACGCCCGAAACCCCGCCTCGCGCGCCTGCGCGGGCGCGGGGAAGAAACGCACGTTCGCGCGCTGCGGCCGCCGCGCCGCGCACGATGGCCGGCAATATACCCCCGTCGTCGCCACCGCGAACACGAACCGCCCGTCGAACCCCCGGTCCCGCGCGCGCACGGCGGCCCAGGCAGCTTCGTCGTCGATCGGTTCGGGCACGGGGGCGGTCATGGTCGGCATGTACATCACAGTCTCCTCTTTGCCTGGCAACCCTGTCACGCCCGCCCCATCCCGGCGTCCCGCATCCTGCTTTCAAACCCGCAACCCCCGCCGCGGCGATCCCGTCTGCAGAGTCTCGTCCTCCGGCCTTGCACTAGGGGAAATGACTCGCTATGCGCGCCCCCGTTCGAGGGCTTCGGGAACTTGTGGCGTGCGCTTGCCGCCGCCGCACCTGTTTCCCCTCACCCGCCATTTTGGCATCCGGTTAAGAGGGAACCGACACGCGTGGATAATTCCGCCGGCATAACCGCCAGCCTGCAGGGCCGCTACGCTTCCGCCCTGTTCGACCTGGCCGCTGAACAGGGCGCCGTCACCGCCGTCGAATCCGATCTGGAATCGCTCGGCGCCGCCATCACCGCCACGCCTGATCTGGCCGGCATGATTCGCAACCCCCGCGTCAGCCGCGCCGATGCCGCCCGGGCGATGGACGCCGTCTCCGGCGTCATCGGCCTTTCGCCGCTGACGAAGAACTTCCTCGGCGTTCTCGCCGGGAACGGTCGCCTCTCGGCGCTTCCCGAAATCGTCCGCGCCTTCGCCAGCATCGCCGCCGCCCAGCGGGGTGAGGTCACGGCCGAAGTCACCAGCGCCCACCCGCTTTCGGACGAACAGGTCTCGGCCCTCGCCGCGAAGCTCAAGGCCCGCGAAGGCAAGGAAGTGAAGATCACGGCCTCGGTCGATCCCGAGATTCTCGGCGGCCTCGTCGTCCGCATCGGCTCGCGCCAGATCGACAGCTCGATCCGCACCCGTCTCAATTCTCTCGCGCAAGCGATGAAGGGCTAAGCCGAAACCGGCCCACGCCCTCCCCAAAGGTTCCAGGAAAGGTTCATCATGGATATCCGCGCCGCAGAAATCTCGAAGGTCATCAAGGACCAGATCGCCAACTTCGGCACCGAGGCCCAGGTCTCGGAAGTCGGCTCGGTGCTCTCGGTCGGTGACGGTATCGCCCGCATCCACGGCCTCGACAAGGTTCAGGCCGGTGAAATGGTCGAGTTCTCGAACGGTGTGAAGGGCATGGCCCTCAACCTCGAAGCCGACAACGTCGGCGTCGTGATCTTCGGCTCGGACGCCGAGATCAAGGAAGGCGACCAGGTCAAGCGCACTGGCACGATTGTGGACGTTCCCGTCGGCAAGGGCCTGCTCGGCCGCGTGGTGGACGCCCTCGGCAACCCGATCGACGGCAAGGGCCCGATCGTCGCCGACGCCCGTATGCGCGTCGAGAAGAAGGCCCCCGGCATCATCCCGCGCCAGTCGGTTTCCGAACCCGTGCAGACCGGCCTGAAGGCGCTCGACGCCCTCGTCCCCGTCGGCCGTGGCCAGCGCGAACTGATCATCGGTGACCGCCAGACCGGCAAGACCGCCGTCGCCATCGACACCTTCATCAACCAGAAGGGCGCCAACCAGGGCGACGACGAATCGAAGAAGCTGTACTGCATCTACGTCGCCGTCGGCCAGAAGCGCTCGACCGTCGCGCAGATCGTCCGCCAGCTCGAAGAAAACGGCGCGATGGAATACTCGATCGTCGTCGCCGCCACCGCGTCGGAACCGGCCCCGCTCCAGTACCTCGCGCCCTACACCGGCGTGACGATGGGCGAATACTTCCGCGACAACGGCATGCACGCCGTCATCGTCTATGACGACCTTTCCAAGCAGGCCGTCGCCTATCGCCAGATGTCGCTGCTGCTGCGCCGCCCGCCGGGCCGCGAAGCCTACCCGGGCGACGTGTTCTATCTCCACAGCCGCCTGCTTGAGCGCGCCGCGAAGATGAACGATTCGCTGGGTGGCGGTTCGCTCACCGCGCTGCCGATCATCGAAACCCAGGCCGGCGACGTCTCGGCATACATCCCCACCAACGTGATCTCGATCACCGACGGCCAGATCTTCCTCGAAACCGGCCTGTTCTACCAGGGCGTCCGCCCGGCCATCAACGTCGGCCTTTCGGTCAGCCGCGTCGGCTCGGCCGCGCAGACCAAGGCGATGAAGTCGGTCTCGGGCTCGATCAAGCTCGAACTGGCGCAGTACCGCGAAATGGCGGCCTTCGCCCAGTTCGGTTCGGACCTCGACGCCTCGACCCAGAAGCTGCTGAATCGCGGCGCCCGCCTGACCGAGCTGCTCAAGCAGCCCCAGTTCAGCCCGCTGCCGTTCGAGGAACAGACCGTGTCGATCTTCGCCGGCACCAACGGCTACCTCGACGGCATCCCGGTCGGCGACGTCACCCGCTACGAGGCCGAAATGCTCGGCTTCATGCGCGAAAGCCACGCCGATACGCTGAAGCTGATCCGCGACACCAAGGCGCTTGGCGACGAAGCCAAGGGCAAAGTCGTCGCGGCGCTGCAGGCCTTCGCCAAGCAGTTCGCCTGATCGCGTTAGCCCTCTCCCCCCGGGGGAGAGGGTTGGGAAAGGGGCCTTCCCCTCTCCGCCCAGAATGGAATGAGGAACCGTCAGAGTGGCTTCACTCAAGGAACTCAAAGGTCGTATCAACTCGGTCAAATCGACCCAGAAGATCACCAAGGCCAAGCAGATGGTCGCCGCCGCCAAGCTCCGCAAGGCGCAGGCAGCGGCCGAGGCCGCGCGCCCCTATGCCAGCCGCCTGGCTGACGTCATGGGCAGCCTCGCCAGCCGCATCGTCGTCAGCGACAGCTCGCCGAAGCTGCTCGCCGGCACCGGCCGCGACCAGGTCCACCTGCTCGTCGTCGCCAACTCGGACAAGGGCCTCGCCGGCGCGTTCAACTCGAACATCGTCAAGGCGGCGCTCACCACCGCGCGCGAACTCGAAGCCCGGGGCAAGACCGTGCTGTTCTACCTGGTCGGCCGCAAGGGCCGCCCGGTGATCCGCCGCAACTACCCCAAGGCGGTGCTCGCCATGTTCGACACGACGGACGTGCGCGAACCCGGCTACGCCGAGGCCGAGCGCATCGCCGCCGAACTGGTCGAACTGTACGAAACCGGCAAGTTCGACGTCGCCCACCTGTTCTACTCGAAGTTCCGCAGCGCGCTGCTGCAGGAACCCACCGAGCAGCAGATCATCCCGGTCCCCGCGCCCAAGGCCGCCGTCGCTGAAACCAGCGGCGCCGTCGTCGAGTACGAGCCGGACGAGGAGGAAATCCTCGCCGCGCTGCTGCCGCGCTACCTGAAGACCCAGCTTTTCGGCGCGCTGCTCGAAAACATGGCGTCGGAACAGGGCGCGTCGATGACCGCGATGGACAACGCCACGCGCAACGCCGGCGACCTGATCAACAAGCTGACCATCCAGTACAACCGCAGCCGCCAGGCCGCGATCACCACCGAACTTATCGAGATCATTGCTGGCGCGGAAGCGCTGTAGCATCAACTCAAGTCATCGGCGCCGAAGCGCTCTGACGACGACGTAAGAAGGCAAGGAAAACATCATGGCCACCGCCGCAGTCCTCAACCAGACCACCAACGGCAAGATCAGCCAGGTCATCGGCGCCGTCGTCGACGTGACCTTCGAAGGCGAGCTTCCCGCGATCCTCTCGGCGCTCACCACCGACAACAACGGCAACAAGCTGGTGCTCGAAGTCGCCCAGCACCTCGGTGAAAACACCGTCCGCACCATCGCGATGGACTCGACCGACGGTCTCACCCGTGGCCAGGCCGTCACCAGCACCGGTGCCCAGATCACCGTGCCGGTCGGCCCCAAGACCCTCGGCCGCATCCTCAACGTCGTCGGTGAACCCATCGACGAGCGCGGCCCGGTCAACAGCGAATTCTCGGCGCCGATCCACGCCAAGGCCCCCGAATTCATCGACCAGTCCACCGAAGCCGCGATCCTCGTCACCGGCATCAAGGTCATCGACCTCATCGCCCCTTACGCCAAGGGCGGCAAGATCGGCCTGTTCGGCGGCGCCGGCGTCGGCAAGACCGTGCTCATCCAGGAACTGATCAACAACATCGCCAAGGGCCACGGCGGCGTCTCGGTGTTCGCCGGCGTCGGTGAACGCACCCGCGAAGGCAACGATCTCTACCACGAATTCCTCGACGCCGGCGTCATCGCCAAGGACGCCGAGGGCAACGCCACCTCGGAAGGCTCCAAGGTCGCGCTCGTTTTCGGCCAGATGAACGAGCCCCCGGGCGCCCGCGCCCGCGTCGCGCTCTCGGGCCTGACGATGGCCGAATACTTCCGCGACCAGGAAGGCCAGGACGTGCTGTTCTTCGTGGACAACATCTTCCGCTTCACCCAGGCCGGTTCGGAAGTGTCGGCTCTGCTCGGCCGTATCCCCTCGGCCGTGGGCTACCAGCCGACCCTCGCCACCGACATGGGCGCGCTGCAGGAACGCATCACCTCCACCACCAAGGGTTCGATCACCTCGGTGCAGGCGATCTACGTCCCCGCGGACGACCTTACCGACCCGGCGCCGGCCGCCTCGTTCGCTCACCTCGACGCGACCACCACGCTGAACCGCGCGATCTCGGAACTCGGCATCTACCCGGCGGTCGATCCGCTCGACTCGACCTCGCGCGTTCTCGAACCCCGCGTCGTCGGCCAGGAACACTACGAGACCTCGCGCCGCGTCCAGGAAACCCTGCAGAAGTACAAGTCACTGCAGGACATCATCGCGATCCTCGGCATGGACGAACTGAGCGAAGAAGATAAGCTCACCGTCGCCCGCGCCCGCAAGATCCAGAAGTTCCTGTCGCAGCCGTTCCACGTCGCCGAAGTCTTCACCGGCATCCCCGGCAAGTTCGTGCAGATCGAGGACACCGTGAAGTCGTTCAAGGCCGTCGTCGATGGCGAATACGATCACCTCCCCGAAGCCGCGTTCTACATGGTCGGCGGCATCGACGAAGCGATCGAAAAGGCCAAGAAGCTGGCCGAAGAGGCCTGATAACGGATCGGGGCAGTCGCAGGATCGCCCCATTTCCCGGCCTCGCATCAGGAACTGAAAAATGCCCCTTCACTTCGAACTCGTCACCCCGGCCCGCCTCGTCCGCTCGGAATCGGTCCACATGGTCGTCGTCCCCGGCACCGAAGGCGAATTCGGCGTGCTCGAAGGCCACGCGCCGTTCATGTCCACCGTCCGCGACGGCGCCGTGAAGGTCTACCGGACCGACGGCGGCACCCCGGAAGAAATCTTCGTCCAGGGCGGCTTCGCCGAAGTCACCCCCAAGGGGCTCACCGTCCTCGCGGAACACGTCGAAGGCTAAGCCTGCCGACCACAACACATCAAGGCCGCCTCCGGGCGGCCTTTTTAATGTCGTTCCCCTTTTCGCGTCTTCGCGGCTTCGCGTGAGATAAAAAGCGACTCACGCGAAGCCGCAAAGGCGCGAAGTGGACGCCGCCCGGACCGACCTTAAACCAGCCCCGCCGCGACCACGCCGCTCACGCACGTCACACACTCACCGCCAACGAACACCGCACCATCGGTAACCCGCACCGAAACACGCCCATCGCGCCCCACCTGCCGCCCCTGGCTCGCGATCCATGCCCCGTCGCCCAGCCCGGCATCCATGCGATACACGGCCACCGCCGCGTTGCCGCTGCCGCACACCGGGTCCTCGATCACGCTCGCCCCGTTCCAGAAGAACGACCGCACCAGCAGGCCGTCGCCCTGAACGGCAAACAACGTCACCCCGGTCATGCCATGCGCCAGTTGATACCGCCCGAACGCCGCGCGATCGAACTCCAGCGCCGCCAGCGCCTCAGCGCTCGCCAGTTCCGCCACCAGCCACACCGGCCCGACGTCGATCGCCTTCGCCGACCCGCACACCGTCCCATCGCCCAGCCAGTCCAGCGCCGGCTCGGGCGCATCCTTCACCGCAAAGCGCGGCAACCGGAACGCGAGGCCCTGCGCTTCAACCGCAATCTCCACCAGCCCGCCCGCGCATTCCTGCACCAGCTTGCCCTGCTTCGGCACGGCAATCCCCGCCTCCAGCACCGCATGAGCACTTCCCAGGGTGGGATGCCCGGCAAACGGCAGTTCCTCGGCCGGCGTGAATATCCGCAAGCCATAATCCGCCGCCGGATCACGCGGCGGCACCACGAATGTCGTCTCGGAAAGGTTGGTCCACGCCGCAAACCGCTGCATCGCCGCGGTATCCAGCCCGTCGCCGTCCAGCACCACCGCCACCGGATTGCCCAGCAACGGCACGGCGGTGAACACATCGACGGTCAGCAGCCGCCGCGTCATCGCCCGCGCCGCCCCTTGTCGCCGGCCTTCGCCGTCCGCACGTAAAAGTCGGGGTCCTTGTCGGCCACCCACGCTAGGAACTTCGCCATCTCCGGCTCCGCGCGATAGCGCTCCACATCGTCGCCAATCTTGGCAAGCTGCGCGTTGGTGAAGTTCAGGTGCAGCGTCGCATGGCAGATCGGGTGCATCTGCACCTGCCCGCCCTTGCCGCCCTTGCTCTTGGGCACCGGGTGATGCCGGTCGATGGTCTCGCCCAGCGGCCGCCCGCACAGCCAGCACGGCTCGGCCGGCGCCGCCTCGTCGGCCTCCAGCGCCGCGTAATCGTCATCGGTCCACTTCCGCCGTGCCATAACTCGTTTACCATCATCGCCTAAACCGCCCCCTGCCTACACACCGGGAGCGCGAATGGCCACCACCGCCAAGCCTGTGCGATCCGCCCGCGTCGCCTGCGGGCTCGCGCTGGTCGTCGCGCTCACGCTGGCCACCCGCCTGCCGTTCTGGGGCCACCCCGCCGCCGATTACGACGAACAGCTCTACAGCCTCATCGCCCGCCACTGGCTCGCGGGCGAATTGCCTTACGTCAACCTGTGGGACCGCAAGCCGCTCGGCCTGTTCGCGATCTACGCCGCCGCCCACGCGCTGCTCGGCCCCGGCGTCATCGCCTACCAATCGGCCGCACTGCTCGCCAGCCTCGCCGGCGGCTGGCTCACCTTCCGCCTCGCCGCCCGGTTTGCCCCGCCCGCCACCGCCGCCTTCGCCGCCGCGCTCTATCCGCCGTTGATGGCGATCTACGGTAGCCACTCGGGCCAGAGCGAGATTTTCCTCACCCCGCTCGTCACCGCGATGGCGCTGCTCGCCCTCCACGCCCGCGCCTCGGCCGAAACCCGCACGGCGCTGCACCGCCACCTCGCGGCAATGGCGCTCGGCGGCCTTGCGCTTCAGGTCAAGTACTCGGCCCTGCCCGCCTGCCTGTGGTTCGGCACGCTCGCCCTGCACGATCTCCACCGCCGCCACCTGCCCTTGCCCCGACTCGCCGCCAGCGCCGCTGCCTTCGCCGCGCTCGGCCTCGCCCCCACCCTCGCCGCCGCCGCGCTCTATGCCGCGCACGGCCAGTTCGATGCCTGGCTGTTCGCCAACTTCACCTCGATCCGCCACCGCGCCGCGCTGCCGCTGGCCATCACCCTGCCGCGCCAGCTCACCGATCTCGCTCCCCTCGCCGCACTCGCCGCCGGCGGGCTGATCCAGCGCCGCCTCGGCCCTCGCCGCGAGTGGCGCCCCGTCACCGGCTGGCTGCTGGCGGGCGTGGCCGGACTGTTCCTGTCCACCACGGTCTACACCTACTACTACGCCGCGCTGGTCCCGGCGGTCATCGTCATCGCGCTGCCACTGTTCGCCACCCGCACCGGCCCGCTGCTGCTCGCCGGCCTGCTCGCCTGGCTCACCGCCACGTTCAACCCACTGACCAAGGCCGCCGACGCCCGCGCCGAACAGGCCACCCTCGCCGCGATGGCCCGCGCCATCCCTGCGGGCTGCCTTTATATCCACGACGGCCCGCTGGCGCTCCACGCGCTGACCGGCACCACCCCGCTCACCCGCTTCGCCTACCCCGATCACCTCAACAACGCGCTCGAAGCCCGCGCCCTGCCGGTCGATCCCGCCGCCGAAGTCGCGCGAATCATGGCCCTCCAGCCCACCGCCGTCATCACCTCGGCCCAACCGGTCACCTTGCCCAACCACGCCAGTGGAGCCGTGCTCGCCCGCGCCCTCGCCGCCGGCTACCGCCACGCCGGCGCCTGGCCGTTCCAGCAGCGCCAGCTCGACCTGTTCACGCGGATCATGCCGAAAACCGGGTGCGCAAACAGCATTAGCAAATCGTCAAATCTTCGCCCCTATGACGTTGCGATGGTGGCGACGGGTATCCCCCGTCGGACCTCTGGAAATGGAATCGGGTTACCATGAGCGCATTCGGTCGACGCAACGGCATGGGTGGGATGGCACCGGGTGCGCGCCCCCAGTTCGGCGTGGCCAGGCCGATGAAAGGCCCCGGCGGCGCCGACCCGTCGCAGGCTGCCCAGCCCGGCGGCGGTGACCAGTTCCCGCCGCTGCCCGACAGCCTCGACGCGCCCAAGAGCGATGCGATGAGCCGCCTCGACGATCGCGCCAACGCGGTCGCCGAAGCGCCCAAGCAGGCCGAAGGCTTCGAAGCCTCGGTCCACAAGATCAAGGAACAGGTGCTGCCGCGCCTGCTCGAACGCGTCGATCCCGAAGCCGCCGCCACCCTCACCAAGGATGAACTGGCCGAGGAATTCCGCCCGATCATCTTCGAAGTCCTCGCCGAACTGAAGATCACCCTCAACCGCCGCGAACAGTTCGCGCTGGAAAAGGTGCTGATCGACGAACTGCTCGGCTTCGGCCCGCTGGAAGAGCTGCTGTCCGACCCCGACGTGTCCGACATCATGGTCAACGGGCCGGAACAGACCTACATCGAAAAGAAGGGCAAGCTTCAGCTCGCCCAGATCCAGTTCCGCGACGAACAGCACCTGTTCCAGATCGCGCAGCGCATCGTCAACCAGGTCGGCCGCCGGGTTGACCAGACCACCCCGCTGGCCGACGCCCGCCTGCCCGACGGCAGCCGCGTCAACGTCATCATCCCGCCGCTCAGCCTGCGCGGCACCGCCATCTCGATCCGCAAGTTTTCCGAGAAGCCGATCACCATCGACATGCTCAAGGACTACGGTTCGATGAGCGAGAAGATGGCCACCGCGCTGAAGATCGCCGGCGCCTGCCGCATGAACATCGTCATCTCGGGCGGCACAGGCTCGGGCAAGACGACGATGCTCAACGCGCTGTCGAAGATGATCGAGCCAGGCGAACGCGTGCTCACCATCGAGGACGCCGCCGAACTCCGCCTGCAACAGCCGCACTGGCTGCCGCTGGAAACCCGCCCGCCGAACCTCGAAGGCCAGGGCGCCATCACCATCGGCGATCTCGTCAAGAACGCGCTGCGTATGCGCCCCGATCGCATCATCCTCGGCGAAATCCGCGGCGCCGAATGCTTCGACCTGCTCGCCGCCATGAACACCGGCCACGACGGCTCTATGTGTACGCTTCACGCCAACTCGCCGCGCGAGGCTCTGGGCCGTATGGAAAACATGATCCTGATGGGCGACATCAAGATCCCCAAGGAAGCGATCAGCCGCCAGATCGCCGAATCGGTGGACATCATCGTCCAGGTCAAGCGCCTGCGCGACGGCTCGCGCCGCACCACCAACATCACCGAAGTGATCGGCATGGAAGGCGACGTCATCGTCACCCAGGAACTGTTCAAGTTCGAGTATCTGGACGAGACCGAGGAAGGCAAGATCATCGGCGAATACCGCCCCTCCGGCCTGCGCCCCTACACGCTGGAAAAGGCCCGCCAGTTCGGCTTCGATCAGGCTTATCTGGAAGCCTGCCTCTAACCCCGTTCCGGCTTCCCGCCTCTCGATCTCCGTCCGTCCTGAGCCTGTCGAGCCGAAGGCGACCGAAGGTCAACGACTGTACTTGTTCTTGCGGCCCGGATGAGGCATTCAAGCCCAATGCAAGGCACGAAACCAGGCCTGCCTATACTTCGTCCACCACCCCGTTCACCAGCATCCCCACCGCGCCGATCGACACTTCCACCCGGTCCCCCGCCTTCATGTACAGCGGCGGCTGGCGCTTCTCGCCCACGCCCGACGGCGTGCCGGTGGCGATCACGTCGCCCGGCGACAACTCGGTGAATTCCGACAGATAGGCGATGATCTCCGCCACCGGGCACAACATGTCGCTGACCGGCTGGTCCTGCACCAGCACGCCATTCAGCCGCGTCTGCACCCGCAGCGACGGCAGGTCGTCGATCTCGTCCAGCGTCACCAGCGCCGGCCCGAACCCGCCGGTGCCGGGAAAGTTCTTGCCGGGAATGAACTGGCTGTTGTGCCGCTGCCAGTCGCGCACCGAAGCGTCGTTGAACACCGAAAACCCGGCGATGTGAGCGAACGCATCCGCCACCGCGATCCGCCGCCCGCCTTTGCCGATCACCACCGCCAGTTCGCCCTCATAGTCCAGGCAATCGCTCGCCAGCGGCTTCACCAGCGGGCTGCCATGTGCCACCAGCGTATCGGCAAACCGCGTGAAGATGCCCGGATGCGCCAGCACTTCGCGTCCCATTTCCGCGACATGCGCCCCATAGTTCATCGCCACGCACAGGACCTTGCCGGGGTTGGGAATCGGCGGCAGCAGCGTCACCGCATCCAGCGCCAGCCGCTCGCCCTCGACCAGCCCCGCCAATCCGCCTGCCAGCGCCGCCTTCAGGTCCGGCGCACCGCCCAGTTCGACAACCGCGTCGCCATCCAGCCGGCCGTAGCTCGCCCGTCCGTCCGCCCCGACAAAACTCACATACCGCATCAGTCCAACTCCATGCCATCGCGCAGCGCCGCTCGAGTGATTTCAAGTGAAATGGAACATTTCACGACTCGGAAATCACGGAAACAGAAAGATCCTAGAGTCGGTTTCGATGCAATCTGAACGAAACCGACTCTAGGTCCGCCCGCGTATTGATGTTCGCCGTGCCCCCCGGCAGGTCCACCGCCCGCGCGCCCACCGCCGCCGCCAGCGCCTTCATCGAATGCTTGCCGTCGCCATGCAGGATCGTCGCGATCGCATCGCACGCCGAAACCGGCCACAGCCCGATCACCGGCTGGTCCGCCACATAGGCAGGTCCCGCCCCCAGCAAAACCGGCAGGTCATCGGGCAACAACCCCGCATCCACCCCGCACGACAGCACCGCGTCGTATCCCTCGTCCCGCGCCAGCCGCAGCGCCGCCGCCAGCCCGCCCAGCGGCCCCATCCCCGGCGCGGGCCAGTCCGCCAATGTCTCTACCGGCGCGATCTCACGCCCCACCACCACCACGCGCCCGCACCAGCCCGCCAGCCGGTCCACCGCCCGCTCCAGCAGCGTCCGCCCGCCCAGCACCGCCAGTGCCTTGTCGCTGCCGAACCGCCGCGCCTGCCCGCCTGCCAGCACCACACCCAAAATCATTTCCAGCCCATCATGCTGCTAACCACCTGTTCAGCGCACCCACATTGCGCTACCGCTTGCGTTCAATCACCAAGAGGCGGAAAATCCGCCCCGGGAGAAAAGGACCAGCAGCATGGCATACCGGTACGAGAACGCGAAGGACAGGATCGGCGGCATTTTCCACATCACCCGCGAAGACCTCGCCAAGCCCGATTTCATCGCCGAAGTCCGCCACAAGCTCGAAGAACGCGGCGTCCTCGTCTTCCCGCAGCTTCACGCCAGCGATGCCGAACAGCTCGCCTTCACCGACAGCCTCGGCGAACGCGTCAATTTCACCCGCCAGGTCCCCGGTTCGGACGCCTCGGCGCAGGACGTCTACAAGATCACGCTCGACAAGCAGCTCAACACCGAGCGTGACTATGTGCTGGGCACGTTCTTCTGGCACATCGACGGCGTCACCATCGACCAGCCGCTGCCCAAGGCCACCGTGCTTTCGGCCCGCGCGCTCAGCGCCGAAGGCGGCGCGACCGAGTTCGCCAACCTCTACGCCGCCTACGATGACCTGCCCGACGACGAGAAGGCCGAAATCGCAAACCTCCACGTCATCCACACCGTCGAAGCTGCCGTGCGCCCGGTCAACGGCATCGTCCCGCCCGAACGCCTCAAGCGCTACCAGACGATGGCCGCGCAGATGGACCAGCCGCTGGTGTGGACTCATGACGATGGCCGCAAGTCGCTGCTGATCGGCACTCATGCCGACGGCATCGTCGGAATGCCCGGGCCGCACGGCCGCGCGCTGCTCACCCGCCTCCAGCAGTGGGCGTCGCAACCGCAATACGTCTATCGCCACAACTGGACCCCGGGCGATCTCGTCATCTGGAACAACCAGGGCGTCATGCACCGCGTCGTGCCTTACACCGACGAAGGCCGCGTCATGCACCGCACCACCATCGCCGGCCATGAAAAGCCCGGCCACGTTGCCGCGGCGGCTGACCTCGAAGCCATCTACGTCATGCCGTAAGGCTCCGGCCACGAATGCCCCCTTCCCGTCCGCGCGCGTCGGGCATATGTCTTTCCGCGAAACGAAAAGGATGCATTCGTGGCAAAATTCACTCCCGAACAGGCAGCAGCGGTACTGGCGGTCAAGCAGGTCATCTACGAATGGGGTGACGAGCTCGACATCAACGACGGCCTGAACATGGAACAGGCGGGCGTGCTGGCGGATGACGTCCGCTACTTCGTCGGCGGCGAATGGCGCGAAGGGCTGCCCGCCGCCGCGCAGTTCTACCGCGATCGCAAGGCCAAGCTGCTCGCCGCCGGCGGCGCCCCGGTCATGCGCCACATCATCACCTCGCTGCGCGTCTCGTTCGCTTCGGAAACCCACGCGAAAGTCGGCTTCCTGCTGGTGTTCTTCGCCGCCACCGGCACGCCGCCGTTCGAAAACTACTGCGACCCGCTCGCCGTGGCGGATGTCCGCATGGAATGCACGCGCGACGCCGATGGCGACTGGAAGATTTCGCTGTTCGATTCGGGCCAGATCTTCCGGCGTGGCTGAGCAGCAGGGCGTCCCGCCGCCACTGCCGAACAAGCTGGTATTCACGCTGCTGGCGGCATTCTGCGCGGTCGCCCTGCTGCTGCGCGCCAGCACCTTCGGCAACCCCAACCTGCTGGCCGACGACGCGTTCTACGCCCTCGTCGGCCAACGGATGCACGATGGCCTGCTGCCCTACGTCGATGTGTGGGATCGCAAGCCGTTCGGCCTTTTCGCGATCTACTGGGCCATCGCCGCGGTCTCGCACAACGTCATCGCCTACCAGCTCGCCGCCACCGCCGCCGCCGCGATGACCGCGCTGGTCGTGTTCCGCCTCGTCCTCGAATGGGCGCCCCCCCGCGCAGGGATTCGCGCCGGGGTGCTGGCCGCGCTCGCCTACCTGTTCGCGCTCGGCCCGTTCGACGGCATGTCCGGCCAGGCGCCGGTGTTCTACAACTTCGCCATCGCGCTCGCCGCCTGGCTGGTCTGGCGCGCTCACGCCTTCGGCCAGACGTCGCGCCTCGCCATCGCCGCCGCGCTGTGCGGCTGCGCGCTCACCGTCAAGCAGACCACGCTGTTCGAATCGGCCTTCCTGCTCGGCTTCGGCCTGTGGACCCTGCACCGGCAGGGCAAGTCGCCGCTCGCCCCCGCGCTGAAGCTCGGCGTCATCGCCGCCGCCCCGATGCTGGCCATCACCGCCGCCTATGCCATGCTCGGCCACTGGCCCGAATTCTACCACGCGATGATCACCGCGAACCTCGCCAAGGCGCCCCTGCTGCCCGGCGAACAGACCCACCAGGCCGCCTCGCTCGCAGTCCGCATCGCCATCCCGCTTGCCCTCGCGCTATGGGGCCTCGCCGCCCCGCACCCCGCCCGCCCGTTCCTGATCGGCTGGCTGCTCGCCGGCCTCGTCGGCGTGCTCGTCGTCCCCAATTTCTTCCCGCACTATGCGCTGCCCTGGCTGGTGCCGCTGTCCTGCGCCGCCGGCCTCGCCTTCGCCCGCACCAACGGCGCCGCCGTTGCCTTCGCGCTCGTCGTGCTGAATGCCTTCACCTGGTACGACCCGTTCGACCGCGCGTGGAATCGCCACGCCATCGCCTCCACCGACGCACTTGCTTCGGCTGTCGTTCATCATGACGGTGGCAGGGGGCTGTTCGTGTACGATGGCCCCGTCCTCCTTTACGCCATGACCGGGCGCCCGTTCCCCAGCCCGCTGGTGTTCCCGCATCACCTCAACCAACTGATTGAACGCAACGTCTCGCACCTCGACACCGATGCCGAAGTTGCCCGCGTCCTTGCCCGCCACCCCGGCGCCGTCGTCACCACGCTCGCCCCGCGCAATTTCCCGGTCAACCGCCGCACCTGGGATGCGGTCCAGGCCTATGTCGCCGCCAATTGCCGCCGCGTCGCGCTGGTGCAAAGCTACGACCACCTCGTCGTCACCCCCACCGCCGTCTACGGCGATTGCCGCCGCGCCGACAGGATCATGCCATGAAACCCCTCGCCCACGCCGCCTCGCTGCTCGCGCTGGCCCTCGCCATCCCCGCCGCCGCGCAGCAGCCCGCCCCGCTCGCCGCGCTCGTCCAGAAGGTCGATATCCCCTACGAAACCGCCACCCTGCCCAACGGCCTGCGGCTGATCGTCCACACCGACCGCAAGGCGCCGGTGGTCGGCGTCACCACCTACTACCGCGTCGGCTCGAAGCACGAACCGCGCGGCCACACCGGCTTCGCCCACCTCTACGAGCACCTGTTCTTCGGCGGCTCCGAAAACGCCCCCAGCTTCGACGTCCCGCTCGAAGGCGCCGGCTCCACCGCCACCAACGGCTCCACCTGGTACGATCGCACCAACTACGTCGAAACCGTGCCCAAAGGCGCGCTCGAACTGGCGCTGTTCCTCGAATCCGACCGCATGGGCCACCTGCTCGGCGCGGTCACCCAGGACAAGCTCGACAAGCAGCGCGGCGTGGTCGAGAACGAGAAGCGCCAGGGTGACAACCAGCCTTACGGACTCGTGCAATATGCGATGGGCGACGGCCTGTTCCCCATCGGCCACCCCTATCGCCACACCACCATCGGCTCGATGGCCGACCTCGACGCCGCCACGCTGACCGACGTGCGCCAGTGGTTCACCGATCATTACGGCCCCAATAACGCCGTGCTGGTGCTGACCGGCGATATCGACATGGCCACCGCGAAACCGCTGGTCGAAAAGTACTTCGGCAGCATCAAGTCCGGCCCCGCCGTCCGCCCGGTCAAGGCCGGCCCGGTCACGCTGCCCGCCACCGTCACCACCGAACTCGCCGATCGCGTCGCCACCACCCGGCTCTACCGCATCTGGACCGGCCCCGGCGAAGACGATCCCGAAACCCCCGCGCTCGATGTCGGCATGCGCGTCCTCGGTGGCCTCGCCAGCTCGCGGCTCGACAACGCGCTGGTGCGCGGCCGCCAGCTCGCCGTCCATGTCGAGGCCGAGAACGAAAGCCACGAACAGCTCGGCTTCCTCTCCGCGCAGATGGACGTGAAGCCCGGCGTCCCCCGCGCCGAAGCCGAAGCCGCCTTCGACGTCGAAATACGCCGCCTCGTCCGCGAAGGCCCCACGGCCGACGAAGTCCAGCGCGCCGCCACCGTCGCGGTCAGCCAGGAAATCGGCGCGCTCGAACTGGTCGGTGGCATGGGCGGCAAGGGCTCCACGCTGGCCGAAGGCCTGCTCTACGCCGGCGATCCCGCGCACTACAAGGCGCAGCTTGCCCGCACCGCCGCAGTCACCCCGCAGGAAGTGCGCGCCGCCTTGCAGAAGTGGCTGTCCCGCCCCGCGCTCAATCTCGCGGTCAGCCCGGGCGCCCGCACGCAGGCGGGCGACCAACTCGGCGGCTGGGGCGACGAAGCCGGCCACCCCGCTCCGCCCGCCGATCCCAAGCGACCCGCACCGCCGCTCGCCGCATCCGCCCCGCGCACCGCGCCGCCGGTCGCCCCGGTCAGCGCCCTCGCCTTCCCCGTCATCGAACACGCCAAACTCTCGAACGGCATCCCGGTCACGCTGGCCCGCCGCACCGCCGTGCCCAAGGTCACCGTCGCGCTCGGCTTCGACGCCGGCGCCGCCGCCGATTCGCTCGACAGCCCCGGCGCACAGAACGCCATGCTCGCCGTGCTCGACGAAGGCACCGCCGACGGCGCCCGCGTCCGCACCGCCACCCAGGTGGCCGAGGAGCAGGAACGCCTCGGCGCCAGCATCACCGCCGGCGCGGCGATGGACACCAGCACTGTCACCCTCACCGCGCTCGCCGCCAACCTCGGTCCCTCGCTGGACCTGATGGCCGACATCGTCCGCCACCCCGCGATTCTCCCGCCCGATGTCGAACGTGTCCGCCAGCAACGTCTCGCCGCGCTCGCCGAAGCGCTCGCCTCGCCGCAGAACCTGGCGCTGCGCTCGCTCAACCCGCTGCTCTACGGCGCCGGCCACCCTTATGCCCAACCCGGCGACGGTCTCGGCACCGCCGAATCGCTGAAGGCGATGTCGCCGGCGTCCTTGCGCGCCGTTCATGACAAGTGGCTGCGCCCCGATCTCGCCCGCGTCACCGTCGTCGGCGACATCACCCTGGCCCAGCTCCTGCCGCTGCTCGAAGCCCGCTTCGGCAACTGGCGCGCGCCCGCTACCCCCGCCCCGGTCAAGGCGATCGACGCCGCCGTCCCCGCCCCGCGCGCGCGGATCGTCGTGCTCGATCGCCCGCAATCGCCGCAATCGGTCATCGTCGGCGGCCGCGTCCTGCCCATCACCGGCCGCACCCCCGGCAAGGAAGCGCTGGCGCTCGCCAACGAGGTGATGGGCGCCGATTTTCTCTCGCGCCTCAACAGCGACCTGCGCGAGGACAAGGGCTGGTCCTACGGCGTCGAAACCTGGATCGGCCAGCCGCTCGGCCCGCGCAGCCTCAACCTGTTCGCCCCCGTCCAGTCCGACCGGACCGGCGATTCGCTGAAGGCGCTGATCGCCGACATGAAGGCACTGCCCGCCGCCAAGCCGGTGACGGCGGAGGAAGTCCAGCGCGTCACCGACGGCAACATCCGTGGCCTGCCCAACCGCTTCGAAACCAACGCGCAGGTCCTGTCCGCGATCACCCAGAACGAACGTCTCGGCCGCCCGGATGATTATTACGTCACCCTACCGGGCCGCTACCGCGCCATCGGCGCGCCCGAATTGAACGCCGCCGCGCGCGATTACCTCCAGCCCGAAGGCATGATATTCGTCGTCGTCGGCGACAAGGCGATCATCGCGCCGCAACTCAAGGATATCGGCCTTCCGGTCGAATACATCGAACCCACCAGCACGGAGCAGGGCAAATGAGCGCAGCAGGCACCTGGAACGTCACCGTCAAGACGCCGATGGGCGACCAGACCGGCGCGTTCACCGTCACCGTCGATGGCAATGCCTTCGAAGGCAGGCTGACCAACCCGATGATGGGCGAACTCGCCACCGAATCCGGCCAGATCAACGGCAACACGCTCACCTGGAAGATGGCGATGACCACGCCGATGCCGATGGCGCTCGACGGCGAAGCGGTGATCGAAGGCGACACGCTGACCGGCAAGATCGTCGCCGGCATGTTCGGCGCGATGGCCCTCACCGGCACCCGCGCCTGAAGGGAAGGGAATTGGCAGGGGGATCATCCCCCCTGCTCCCCGCAGCGCTATCGCATATGGAAAATCCGTCCGTCCTGAGCTTGTCGAGCCGAAGGCGACCGAAGGTCAACGACTGTCCTTTTCTTGACGGTACATACTGACGTCGCAAGATCGGGCAGGACTTTTTGCAACGCGCACTTCATATGCTATTCCCCTGCCGCAACCCGGACCCGCAGGTTGGAAACGCATGCGGCGCTTCGCCGCTCAGCCCCCCACCCCGAAGTCATAGATGCGGAACAGCGTCCCCTTGCGCCGCTCGCGCTCGCCCATCAGGATGAAGCCGTACTGCCCCGGCGGCAGGTCCTGCGGCATCTCCACGCGGAACATCCCCCCGCCCAGATCGCTGACGGCGAACGGCAGCGTGTTCTTCGGATCGATGCCGCTGATCTCGACATAAGGCTGCACCCGCCCGATCGTCACCTGCCGCACGCCGCCATCGACTCGAAACCGCACCAGGCTGAACTCGTTCGGCGATTGCGCCGCATCCGCCCCCGGCTCCCCGAAATCCGCTGCGGATCGCGCATTCTCCGGAAACGCGAACAGGAAGCTCGGCCGCGCCCCGCCCGTCGCCTGCGCCGCCGGCTGCGGCAACACCAGCCGCGCCATGCTGGGAAACAGGATCGACCCGTTCCCCGTCACCTTTATCGAAGACTGCGCCGCCGGATGCAGCGCCACCTCGCGCATGTCGCCGGTCACCAGAAACAGCCCCGGCGCGTGACGCCCGTTCGCCTGCGCCGGGCCAAGATGATTGCACCGCTCGATCACCGCCACGATCACCGCCTGCGGCACATCGGCCTTGCGCAGCGCGATCAGCCCGGCGGTGGATATGTCATAATCACACGGCCCCCCGCGCACTTTCGCGGCAATCGCCTCCCCGGCCAACCCCGCCCTGTGCAGCGCGATCACCCCGGCATTGCCCACGGTTTCGGCACTGGCCGCACCGGTCCATGCCAGCCCCGCCAACAACCCAATGATCCAGCGCATCCCCAACCCCCGGAAATTTCCGAAGGAAAGTTAATCACTTGGCGCAATCAGGCAAGCGCCTTCTTCAGCAGTTCGTTCACCACCTGCGGGTTGGCCTTGCCCTGCATCGCCTTCATCGTCTGGCCGACGAAGAACCCGAACAGCGCTTCCTTGCCGCCCTTGTACTGCTCGACCTTGTCGGCATTGGCGGCCAGAATCCCGGCAATCGCGGTCTCGATCGCGCCGGTGTCGCTGGTCTGCTTCAGCCCGTCCCGCTCGACGATCTGCGCCGCGCTGCCCTCACCGGCCAGCATCTTCTCCAGCACCTGCTTGGCGATCGAACCCGAAATCGTCCCGTCCGCCACCAGCGCCAGCAGCTCCGCCGCCGCCTCATGGCCAATCGGGCTGTCCGCCAGCGACTTGCCCAGCTTGTTCAGCGCCCCGAAAAATTCCGAGATCAGCCAGTTCGACGCCTGCTTCGCCAGCTCCGCCTCGGGCTTGCCGGCGGCACGCGCCGCCTCGGCCAGCAGCGCCTCGAACCAGCGTGCCGTCTCCACCTCGGCGGTCAGCACGCCGGCGGCATAAGGCGTCAGCCCCAGCGCGTTTTCATAGCGGTGCCGCTTGGCATCGGGCAGTTCGGGCAGCGAAGCCCGGCATTCCGCGATGAAGTCGTCGGTCAGCACCAGCGGCAGCAGGTCCGGATCGGGGAAATAGCGATAGTCGTGCGCGTCTTCCTTGCTGCGCATGCTCCGCGTCGTGCCGCTGTCCGGATCGAACAGCCGCGTTTCCTGCACGATCTTGCCGCCGCTCTCCAGCACGTCCACCTGCCGGTTCGCCTCGTGCTCGACGGTCGCCATCACGAACCGCACCGAGTTGACGTTCTTGGTCTCGGTCCGCGTCCCGAATTCCTCGCCCGGACGCCGCACCGAAACGTTCACGTCGGCGCGCATCGAGCCCTGATCCATGTTGCCGTCGCACGAACCGACATAGCGCAAGATCGTCCGCAGCTTCGACAGGTAGGCCCCCGCTTCCGCCGGCGACCGCATGTCAGGACGGCTGACGATCTCCATCAGCGCCACGCCCGACCGGTTCAGGTCAACATACGACATCGTCGGATGCTGATCGTGCATCAGCTTGCCGGCATCCTGCTCGACATGGATGCGCTCGATGCCGATGCGCTTGGTATCTTCGGGGTTCTTGTCGTCGAGCGCGATGTCGATCGCGCCCTCCCCCACCAGCGGATGGAACAACTGGCTGATCTGGTAGCCCTGCGGCAGATCAGCATAGAAGTAGTTCTTGCGATCGAACCGCGACCACTTGTTGATCGCCGCGTCGATGGCAAGGCCAGTGCGCACCGCCTGCCGGATGCATTCCCGGTTCGGCACCGGCAGCATCCCCGGCATCGCCGCGTCAACCAGCGAAACCTGCGCATTCGGCTCCGCCCCGAACGCCGTCGCCGCGCCCGAGAACAGCTTGGCGTTGGTGGTGATCTGCGCATGGACTTCGAGGCCGATCACGACCTCCCACTCACCGGTTGCGCCCTGGATGCGATATTCGCTCATCGGTTCTTTCGCCTGTTCGCGCGATCTCGCGCTCGCTTAGCCAAAATTTTCTGTCGTTCCGGATTCACGGGTGCTGCCTTCGCTTTGCGATTGCAGATCACCGACACAATTCCATCACGAACAATGTCTTGAACGAGCCCACCAAGGAACTCGCTCAGAAAACTCACCACCACTTTTCCGGCTTGGCGCCGAACGCCGCACGGGCTTCGATCGCCAGCCCCGCGTTCAGCACGCCCTGTTCATCGAACGGCCGCCCGATGATCTGCAACCCCAGCGGCAACCCTTGCGAGTTCAATCCGGCCGGCACGCTCATCGCCGGCAGACCGGCCAGGCTGGCGGGCACCGAGAACACGTCGTTCAGGTACATCTCCAGCGGATCGGCGCTCTTTTCGCCCAGCGCGAACGCAGCGCTCGGCGTGGTCGGCACCAGGATCACGTCGCATTCCTTGAACGCCAGCTCGAAGTCGCGCGCGATCAGCGTCCGCACCTTCTGCGCCTGCGTGTAATAGGCGTCGTAGAACCCGGCCGACAGCACATACGTGCCGATCAGGATGCGCCGCTTCACCTCGGCGCCGAACCCGGCCGCGCGCGTCGCCGCATACATCTCCTGCAGGTTCGCGCCATCGGGCAGGTCGCGCAGGCCATAGCGCACGCCGTCATAGCGCGCGAGGTTCGACGACGCTTCGGCCGGCGCGATGATGTAATAGGTCGGCAGCGCGTATTGGGTGTGCGGCAGCGAAATCTCCACCACCTCCGCGCCCGCATCCTTCAGCCAGGCAATGCCCTGCTCCCAGCTCGCCTCAACCTCGCCATCCATGCCATCCAGCCGGTATTCGCGCGGAATGCCCACCTTCTTGCCGCGCAAGTCCGCGTTCAGCCCCGCTTCCCACGCCGGCACCGGCATCTCCAGGCTGGTCGAATCCTTCGGATCGAACCCGGCCATCGCCTCCAGCATGATCGCGCAATCGCGCACCGTCCGCGCCATCGGCCCGGCCTGATCCAGCGACGAGGCAAACGCCACGATCCCCCAGCGCGAGCAGCGCCCATAGGTCGGCTTGATGCCGCTGATCCCGGTGAACGCGGCCGGCTGGCGGATCGAACCGCCGGTGTCGGTCCCGGTCGCCGCCGGGCACAGCCGCGCCGAAACCGCCGCCGAAGACCCGCCCGAAGACCCGCCCGGCGCCAGCGCGGCCGTATCCCCGCCCCAGCGTCGCCACGGGCTGATGACGTTGCCGAACGCCGACGTCTCGTTGGAAGACCCCATCGCGAACTGGTCAAGGTTCAGCTTGCCCAGCATCCCCGCACCGGCGTTCCACAGATTCTGCGAAACCGTCGATTCGTACTGGGGCGTGAACCCTTCCAGGATATGGCTGGCCGCCGTGGTCTGCACGCCCTGCGTCGCGAACAGGTCCTTCATGCCGATCGGCACGCCCGCCAGCTTGCCCAGCGGCTTGCCCGCCGCCCGGTCGGCATCGGCCTGCGCCGCCGCTTCCAGCGCCTTCTCGGGCGTGGTCACGATGAACGCGTTCAGCGCCTCCTGCGCGGCGGCGACATTGGCGTTGAACGCCTCGGCCACTTCCACGGCCTTGAACGCGCCGCCAGCGACACCGTCGCGGATTTCGGCAACGGTCAGTTCAGTCAGATCAGTCATTGTTCGTCACCCTGAACTTGTTTCAGGGTCCATTTCTCGGCCCGACCAGAGGTGGGCGTGGACGCGCTGAGTCATTGTTTTCAGATCCTGAAACGGTCGCGGATCGAAGCAGGTTCGATCCGCTGTTCAGGATGATCGACTGAAAATGCGTGCATTTTCACTCGATCACCTTGGGCACGCCGAAAAAGCCGTGCTCGGCGGCCGGCGCATTGGCCAGCACCTTGTCGCGAATGCCGCCGCCGGTCAGCGGATCGGCATTCACCACGTCATCACGCAGCCGCAGCAGGTTGGGGATCACCGCCGTCATCGGCTCCACGCCGGTAACGTCCACCTCGCCCAGTTGCTCCACCCAGGCCAGGATGCCGTTCAGCTCGGGCACCATCGCCGCAAGGTCCGCGTCGGTAACCTTGAGCCGCGCCAGCGAGGCGATCTTCGCGACCGTTGCCGTATCGACCGACATGGCGGGCCTTACTGCCCCGGCGCTTCGGGCACCGCGCCCTCGGGCACGCCACCCGGCACGCCGCCCGGCGCACCACCGTGGCCCTGCATCCGCTGCAACTGCTGCATCATCATCATCTGCTGCTGATACTGCTTGGCGTTCATGTAATCGATCAGGTCGATATCGAACACCAGGTCCGAATTCGGCGGAATCGGGCCGGCACCGGCCGCGCCATACCCCAGCTTGGCGGGGATATTGACGGTGTACTTGCCACCCTTCTGCATCTGCTGCAGCGCGCGGCTGAAGCCCGGGATCACGCCGGCCACCGGCATCACCGCGCCCTGGCCCTGGTCGAACACCTTGCCGCTCTTCAGCTTGCCGACATAGTTGATCTTGACCACGTCCTCCATCGTCGGCGAAGCGCCGGCACCGGCGGTCAGGGTCTTCACCGCCACCATCGGCGGATTGGCGGCCCAGGCAATGCCGCCGGCCACCAGCAGCCCGGCGGCCACGCCGGCCCACAGCTTGGTGATCGAACCCTTGGCAATCGGCTGCAGGGGCACGCGGGTGATCTCGGTCATCGAACGGTCCTCAAGTCAGAATCTGGAATCCGGCCCGGCTCGCGGACGCAAAAAGGGCGCGGATCAAAGCCGCGCCCTAATGGCCCAACCGGGTTGGCGGGGCAAGTGGGCAAACACGCGTTTACCCACCCCGAACGGCCTACTTGGCGCCGTCGCGCTCCAGCCGCTTGCGCTCCAGCTTGCGGGCGCGACGCACGGCAGCGGCCTTTTCGCGGGCGCGCTTTTCCGAAGGCTTCTCATAGTGACGGCGCAGCTTCATCTCGCGATACACGCCCTCACGCTGCAGCTTCTTCTTGAGCGCGCGGAGAGCCTGGTCGACATTGTTGTCGCGGACGAGAATCTGCATAAACCGAAACACCTCACGAAGGACCGGCGAGAGCCCCGCTATGCGACACGGGGATTCACCTGAACAATTTAAACAAGAAATGCGCCGAATCCCCACGGGGTCGGCCCAAAGCCCGGTGCGGCTAGCAGAAGCCCCCACGCTTGGCAAGCATCGCCGTGCGGTGACCCCGGAATCGCCCCTTGCCCTTGCCAAGCCTTGCCCCGCGCTGGCAAACGCCCCCTGCAAGCAAGCGGAAATCGATGATGACACCGAACTGGAATGCCTTGTGGAAACGCCTCGCCGGGCAACCCGCTGGCGCCGTCTCCACTCACGCCATCCGCGATTATCGCAAGCTGGTGCGCCGCAAGCTGCGCGAGCATCCCGGCAATCGTCCGCTCGCGCTGGCCCAGTCGGTCGGCTCGCACGACATGGACAATTTCCACCTCTGGGGTGAAATCCACCTGGCGGTGCTGCGTCACCACGGCCTCGCCGACGGCATGTCGATCTACGATCTCGGCTGTGGCTGCGGCCGCACCGCGCAGGCGCTGCGGCGCGCCGGCTGGCAAGGCACCTACAAGGGCGCCGACATCATCCCCGAACTCGTCGCCGAAGTCGGCCGCGCCTGCCCGGGCTACGAAGCCGTGGTCAACCCCCGGCTCACCATCGCCGCGCCCGATGCCTCGCTCGACATGCTGTTCCACTGGTCGGTGTTCACGCACCTCTATCCCGAGGAAGGCTACATCTACATGCTGGACATCTTCCGCGCGCTGAAACCCGGTGGCCGCCTCGTGTTCTCGTTCCTCGAACTCGGCGATCCGAATCAGGAGCGGATTTTCGACAAGAAGGTCTACAACATGATGCACGGCCGCTACATTTCCCACCTCGACCAGTTCCTGCATCGCGACTGGATCAGCGCGTTCGCGCGCAAGATCGGGTTCGAGCAGCCCGCCTTCACCGATGGCGCCGATGCCACCCACCACCCCGCCTTCGGCCAGTCGCTGGTCGTCATGGCCAAGCCGCTCGCCTGAGCGGCCCGACCGGCCCCTTCCTCCGGCTTTCAAGGCTGCGCCGCCATGCTTCGATCGATTTGGCCCCGAATCCGCCGGCTTTCGAAAACAACCCGCGTCAACCGGCACTCGGTGGTCAACTACACCCGGCTGGTGAAGACGAAGCTGGCCGAACACCCCGGCAATCCGGCGCTGGCGCTGGCCCAGGCGATCGGATCGCCCGACCTCGACACCTTCCGCGCGCAGGGCGACATGCAGGTAGGCGTGTTGCGACACCACGGGCTGGTCGATGGCATGGCGCTCTACGATCTCGGCTGCGGCTGCGGCCGAACCGCGCAGGCGCTGCTGCGCAGCGGCTGGACCGGCCACTACACCGGCGCCGACATCGTGCCGCAGCTCATCGTCGAACTCACCCGCACCTGCCCTCCGTTCACCGGCCTGACCGTGCGCGACCTGCGGATCGCCGCCGCCGACGGTTCGCTCGACATGGTGTTTTGCGCCTCGGTGTTCACGCACCTTCATGCCGAGGAAAGCTACATCTATCTCGAGGACATCTTCCGCGCGCTGAAGCCCGGCGGCCGGCTGGTGTTCTCGTTCTGCGAGCTGGAGGACCCCGCCCATCACGGCGTGTTCGATCGCAATGTCCACAACCAGCGGCGCGGCAACGATATCGTCCATCTGAACGCTTTCCTGCACCGCGACTGGATACGGCTGTTCGCCGCGCGCCTCGGGTTCGGCGAACCCCGCTTCACCGCCGGCGACGATACCACCCACCACGGCGCATTCTGGCAGTCGCTCGCCATCCTCGAAAAGCCGCCTGCCTGAGGGCCGGCGCCTGACATGGTGGCAATGCCGCGCAATTCCCGCTAGGGGCTTGCCGGATGAGCACCCCGCCCACCTTTGCCGCGTCCTCGCTGCTTGTCGCCGTCGGCGGCAGCCTCGGCGCGTGGGCGCGCTATCTGACCGGGCGTGCCTGGGTCGCCGCGGTCGGCCCCGTCACCGCCAGCGCGTTCCCCTGGGCCACGCTCACCGCCAATGTGCTGGGCAGCATCGTCATGGGCCTGCTCGCCGGCTGGCTCGCCCGGCACGGTAATCCCGACGGCGCGTGGAGCGGCGAACACTGGCGCCTGCTGCTCGGCGTCGGCGTGCTCGGCGGCTACACCACCTTTTCCTCGTTCGCGCTCGAATTCGCGCTGTTCGTCGAACGCGGCAGCCTCGGGCTTGCCGCGCTCTACGTCGGCACGTCGCTGCTTGCCGGTTTCGCCGGCCTGTTCGCCGGGCTTGCCCTTGTCCGGAATTTCACATGACCGATGCCGTCCGCCAATTCACCGTCCAGCCGGACGATCACGACATCAGGCTCGATCGCTGGTTCAAGCGTCACCTGCCCGACATCGGCTTCGCAACGATCTCGCGCTGGGCGCGCACCGGCCAGATCCGCGTCGATGGCAAGCGTGCCGATCCGGCCGATCATGTCATGGCCGGGCAGGTCCTGCGCGTGCCGCCTGGCGGCCTCGCCATCAAAGGCCCGAAAGCCGCCCGCGCCCGCGTACCGCTGACCGCCGAACAGCGCGAGCTGGCCGATTCGATGCTGCTTCACACCACGCCCTCGGCGCTGGTGCTCAACAAGCCGCCCGGCCTCGCCACCCAGGGCGGCACCGGCACCTTCCAGCACGTCGATGGCCTGCTCGATGCCTTCGCCGGCGAGGATTCGCCCCGCCCCAAGCTGGTCCACCGGCTCGACAAGGATACCTCGGGTGTCCTCCTCGTCGCCCGCTCGGCCAATGCCGCCGCGTGGTTCTCCAAGCGCTTCTCGGGCCGCACCGCGCGCAAGGTCTACTGGGCGCTGGTCGCCGGGGTGCCGCAGGACGAAGGCATGATCGAACTCCCGCTCGCCAAGCAGCCGGGCACCGGCGGCGAGAAGATGATGGTCGATCATTCCGAACACGGCCAGCCCTCGCGCACCGGCTACCGGGTGATCGATCGCGCCGGCAACAGCGCCTGCTGGGTCGAACTGCAACCGTTCACCGGCCGCACTCACCAGCTTCGCGTCCACATGGCCGCCATCGGCCACCCGATCATCGGCGACGGCAAGTACGGCGGCCCCGATGCGTTCCTCACCGGCAGCATCAGCCGCAAGATGCACCTCCACGCCCGGCGCCTGATGATCGACCTGCCCGAAGGCGGCACGCTCGACATCACCGCGCCGCTGCCCGAACATTTCGCCGCCACGCTGGCGCAGATGGGCTTCGTCGAATCCGAAGGCTACAGCCCGCTCGCCCCGCCGCCCGAACCCACCAAGGCCGAACTCAAGACCGCGGCCAAGGCCCACGCCAAGCAATACCGCAAGGAACGCCGGGGTGAACGCCGCAAGCGTGTCGACGGCGGTGATGCCGCCACCCGCAAGCCCACCGGCCAGCGCGCCGGCAAGCCGGGTGCCAAACCGGGCGCAAAACCCGCCGGCAAGTTCGCTGCCAAGCCCGCCGGAAAGCCCGCTGGAAAGGTCTCTGGCCGTCCCGCCGCCCGCCCCGCCGCAAAACCCCGGCCGCGCAAGCCGTGACCCGTCTCGCGGTGTTCGATTGCGACGGCACCCTTGTCGATGGCCAGGCCGACATCTGCGCGGCAATGGAACAGGCCTTCGCCGAAGTGTCGCTCGCCGCGCCCGATCGCGCCGCCATCCGCCGCGCCGTCGGCCTCAGCCTGCCGCAGGCGATGCGCATCCTGCTGCCCGATGCCGACGCCGGCCTGCGCACCGAACTGGTCGATCGCTACAAGCTGGCATTCCGCACCGCCCGCGCCGAAGGCCGCCTCACCGAACCGCTGTTCGACGGCATCCGCCCGCTGCTCGATACGCTGCTGGCCAAGGGCTGGCTGCTCGGCGTCGCCACCGGCAAAAGCCAGCGCGGGCTGGTCCACTGCCTTGCCACCCACGGCCTGTCGCACCACTTCGTCACGCTGCAGACCGCCGATTTCCACCCGTC
>JAGWVC010000122.1 GCA_018971065.1 Sphingomonadales bacterium
GCGATCGAGACGGCGACTTCGGCGGTGTCGAGCGCGTTGTCGCAGGCCAGCAGCGCCGAGGCGACCAGTTCGCCGTTGGCGGTATCGAACGCGAGGAACGATTCAGAGCGGAAGTGATCGGCATGAATCAGCGCATCGAGCTGGTCATGGCTGACATGCGCGGCGGCGGCGAAAAAGCGGAAGCGGCGATCCTCGTCCGAGACGCGATCGAAGAACGCGGTGAGCGCCGGCGCGTCCGCCTCGCCGGCGGGGCGCACGGACAGCACCATGCCGGTGCGGGTGGTCAGGTCGGTCTGGGTCGTGCTCATCGCGTCGTGCTCCGGTTGGTTTCCCCCGTGCCGCCGCGCCCCCGGAAAGGAGCGCGGCGGGTGGCCCCGGGGGAGAGGCAGGTTCAGTCGATACGGCGCTTGTAAGTCTCCGGCAGGACGACGAGGCCGATCACAAACGTGGCGGCGGCGACGATCACCGGATACCAGAAGCCGTGGTAGATGTTGCCGTTGGCAGCGACCATCGCGAAGCCGATTGCCGGCAGCAGCCCGCCCAGCCAGCCGTTGCCGATGTGATAGGGCAGCGACATCGAGGTGTAGCGGATGCGGCTGGGGAACAGTTCGACCAGCATCGCCGCGATCGGGCCATAGACCATCGTCACCAGCAGCACGAGGTAGAACAGCAGGGCGATGACCACCGGCTTGTCGATCTGCGCCGGATCGGCCTTGGTCGGATAGCCGACCTTCGACAGTTCACCGACGACGGCAGGCTTGGCGGCAACCGCCGGTTTGCCATCGGCGGCGGGCTTGGCAGCGACGGCAGGGGCGCCGACCACCGAGGCGGTGAAGGCGGCGATGGCTTTCTTCTTCGCATCCCCGCTGACCTTCGACGGGTCGGGCGCGACGAACGACTTGTCGCCCACGGTGATGGTGGCGAGGCTGCCGGCCGGGGCGGCCATGTTATCGTAGTTGATCCCCGCCTTGGCCAGCGCGTTCTTGACGATGTCGCAGCTTGTCGTGTCGAACTTGTTGGTGCCGACCGGATCGAACTGCGACGAGCATTCGGCCGGGTTGGCCGCCACTTTCACCGGTGCCGAAGCCAGCGCCTTGGCCAGCGCCGGGTTGGCGGCGTTGGTGAGCGCGTGGAAGGTGGGGAACAGGGTGAGCGAAGCCAGCAGGCAGCCCGCCAGGATGATCGGCTTGCGGCCGATGCGATCGGACAGCCAGCCGAAGAACAGGAAGAACGGCGCGGCCATCAGCAGCGCGGTGATCAGCAGGGTATTGGCCTGCAGCCCGTCGATCTTCAACATCTTTTCAAGGAAGAACATCGCGTAGAGCTGGCCGGTATACCAGACCACGGCCTGCCCGGCGATGGCGCCGAAGAACGCGGTGAGCACGATCTTGACGTTGCCCCATTCGCCGAACGCTTCGCCCAGCGGGCGCTTCGACGCGGTGCCTTCGTCCTTCATCTTCTGGAACACCGGCGATTCGTGCAGCTTCAGGCGCAGCCACAGGCCGACGACCAGGAACAGGCCCGAAAGCAGGTAGGGAATGCGCCAGCCCCAGGCCTTGAACGCCTCTTCGCCTACGCCGGTGGTGGGCGAACGGACAAGGATGACGATCAGCAGGGCCATCGCCAGACCCGCCGTGGCGGTGATCTGAATCCAGCTCGTGTAGAGGCCGCGCTTGTTGTCGGGCGCATGCTCGGCAACATAGGTGGCGGCGCCGCCGTATTCGCCGCCCAGCGCCAGGCCCTGGAACATGCGCAGCACCACCAGCATGATCGGCGCAGCGACGCCGGCGGTCTTGTAAGTGGGCAGGCAGCCGACCAGGAACGTGGAAAGCCCCATCACCAGCAGGGTGATGATGAAGGTGTAGCGGCGGCCGACCAGATCGCCGATGCGGCCGAACACCAGCGCGCCGAACGGGCGGACGATGAAACCCGCGGCGAACACCAGCAGCGCCATGATGAACGAGGTGGTGGGGTTGAGCCCGGTGAGGAACTGCGCGGCGATGATCGCGGTGAGCAGGCCGTAGAGGTAGAAATCGTACCACTCGAACACGGTGCCGAGCGAAGACGCGGTGATGATCAGCTTCTCGTCGTGCGTGGCCTTGTGGTGTTGTGGCAGCCCGGCATAATGCTCGGGCGTTTCATGCAGATGCAGGTCCATTGCAGGTTGTCCCTCTCCTGTTGTTTTTCTTAGAAGCTGTATTTCGCAGCCAGCTCGATCCGGTCAAGCGTGCCCTTGGCATCACCCGTCGCCGTTGCCGCGTTGAGCACGGTGCGCTCACCATGACGGTACTCGATGCCGAGATCGACCGCCTTGACCGGTGAATAGAACAGGTTGGCTGCCATGCTCCACGCCTGCTTGTTCAGGCCCGAGGTCTGCGCGGCGGCCAGCGCCTTGTCGTAGCCGACGTGCTGGTAGCTGCCCATGACGTTGACGCGCAACTGCGGCGCCAGCGCGATGCGCGCGGCGACCAGCGCGGCGAACACGCTGACATCGGTGAGCTGGTTGGTGGCGGGGTTGTAGACCGCGTCGGGCGCGAAGTTCAGCCCGACATAGCGGCCGATGTTCTTGCCGTAGGTGGCGATGAAGCGCAGGTCGCTGGACTTGTCATCGGCGAGGAACAGCTTGCCGCCCAGGCTGGCGCCCACACCGGTGGCGGTGACGCCGGTGCCGGTGGCGCCCGCCGTCGTGACGTTGTTGACCAGCGCCGCGCCGGTGCTTTCGCCGCGCACCTGGCGGACCAGACCGGCCAGCGACAGCTCGCCGCGCTTGCCGGTCCAGGCGAGGCGGGCGGTGAAATCGGGCATGTGATCGGTGCCCGATTCGAGAGTGGCGGTGCTGCCGGCGGTGATGATCGCCGATTCGGGATTTTCCGCCGCGACATGCAGGGTCAGCCCCTTGCCCAGCGGCGCCGAGTAGCGGACCTGCGGCTGGCGGACGAACACCGTGCCTTCGGCGCCGCCGACGTAGTCGGTCGTCTCGGGCAGCGCGGCGGTGTACTGGAACGTGGTCCAGTCCTGCCCGAAGGTGAACCGGTCCAGCGTGACGTAAGCGCGGCGCAGCGCCAGCGTATAGCCGTTGGTGGTGCGCTGCGAGCCGCCGCCGGTGACGTTCTGCGCGGCGCTGGCGGTGGTCTGGAAATCGGTCTCGAGGTAGCCCTTGACGACATGGCCGGCGACCGTGGTGTCGAGGTTCAGCCACAACCGCGCCTGCTTGGCGGTGAAGTCCTGGCTGGTGAAGCCCTTGCCGCCGACGGTGGTGGGGATCGTCTGCGGCAGGTAGAAATCGCGGCCCAGCGTGTTGGTGGCAACCGAGCCGTTGCTGAAGTGGCTGTTGGAGGCAACCAGCTTCAGGTAGCCGCCCAGCCGCACCGTGCTGCCGCCATCGCGGAAGCCTTCGGGCGCGGGCTTCTTTTCCAGCGTGGCGAGGCCGGTCGTGGCCTTGACCGCCGTGGCATTGGCGGCGGCGGCGGCATTGCTGGCCGCCAGCGCGGTGGTGCCGGCGGCTTCGGCGGCGGTGTTGGCCGCCTGCGCGACGGCGACGGCCTGGGCCTGCCCGGCGCGGGCTTCGGCCAGATCGCTGCGGAGCTGCGCGATTTCGGCTTCCATCTTCGCCAGCCGCGTCTCGATGGCGGACGGCTGGGCGTGGCGCGCCTTGCCGCGTGCCTCTGCGGGGGTTCCTGCCAGCGCGGTGGCGCCCAGCAGGGCCACGGCCAGCACGCGATGCTTCCCATTGAACGGCATGTCTGTTCCCTCTCCATGCCCGGGAATTCCCATTTCCCGGATCATGCTGATCTTCGGCATGGCGGGGATGGTCTTACAGCCCGACATAGGTCGCGGGATATGCGACCTTGGTCGGGGGTCCACGCGGGCGCGGCGGGCGCTACCGTCCATGCAGGCCGGCGTTGTTCGGGAAGGCGCGCCGGCCGACTGATGACTTGGGAAAAGGATGAGGGCATGGGCGAGACCGTGTACCCGGTGCCGTCGGCCTGGGCCGAGGGTGCGCTGATCGATGCCGCCGGCTATGCCGAGAAATACCGCCGTTCGATCGAGGAGTCGGATGCGTTCTGGCGGGAGGAGGCGGCGCGGATCGACTGGATCAGGCCGTTCACCCAGGTTTCGCAGAGCAGCTTCGCGGCGGCCGATTTCGGCATTCGCTGGTTCGGCGATGGTACCCTGAACCTGGCCGCCAATTGCCTCGATCGCCATCTGGCGGAACGCGGCGAGCAGGTGGCGATCCTGTGGGAACCGGACGATCCGCGCGATCCCGAGCGGCGCATCACGTATCGCGAGCTGCACGGCGAGGTCTGCCGGCTGGCCAATCTGCTGAAGGCGCGCGGCGTGGCGCGCGGCGACCGGGTGACGATCTACCTGCCGATGGTGCCCGAGGCGGCGGTGGCGATGCTGGCCTGCGCGCGGATCGGCGCGATTCATTCGATCGTGTTCGCCGGGTTCAGCCCCGAGGCGCTGGCCGGGCGGATCGAGGATTGCGGCAGCCGCGTGGTGCTCACCAGCGACGAAGGCCTGCGCGGCGGCAAGCGCGTGCCGCTGAAGGCGAACGTGGACGAGGCGCTGGCGCATTGTCCCGAAGTGGATAGCGTGATCGTGCTGCGCCGCACCGGGGCCGATGTGCCGATGCAATTGGGCCGTGACATCGATTGGGCCGAAACCGCATCGCACCCGGCCGAGTGTGCAGCGGAGGAAATGGGCGCCGAGGACCCGCTGTTCATCCTTTACACCAGCGGCAGCACCGGCAAGCCCAAGGGCGTGCTGCACAGCACCGGCGGCTATGCGGTGTGGGCGGCGATGACGCACGAGTACGTGTTCGATTACCGGCCCGGGCAGATCTACTGGTGCGCGGCCGACGTGGGCTGGGTGACCGGTCACAGCTATGTCGTCTATGGCCCGCTGATGAACGGCGCGACCACGGTGATGTTCGAGGGCGTGCCCAATTTTCCCGATGCCAGCCGGTTCTGGCAGGTGGTGGACAAGTTCGGGGTGGAGATCTTCTATGGCGCTCCCACCGCCTTGCGCGCGCTGATGCGCGAAGGCGACGAGTGGGTGCGCAAGACCAGCCGCCAATCCCTGCGCGTGCTGGGCAGCGTGGGCGAGCCGATCAACCCCGAGGCGTGGGAATGGTACTACCGCGTGGTCGGCGAGGAGCGCTGCCCGATCGTTGATACCTGGTGGCAGACCGAGACCGGCGGGGTGATGATCAGCCCGCTGCCCGGCGCCACCCCGCTGAAGCCCGGCAGCGCGACGCGGCCGATGTTCGGCGTGGCGCCGGCGCTGCTGGACAACGACGGCAAGGAAATCGACGGGCCGGGCGACGGTTGCCTGGTGATCCGGCAATCGTGGCCGGGCCAGATGCGCACGGTTTGGGGCGACCACGAGCGCTTCTTCCAGACCTATTTCAGCACGTTTCCCGGCACCTATTTCACCGGTGACGGCTGCCGCCGCGATGCCGACGGCTATTACTGGATCACCGGCCGCATCGACGACGTGATCAATGTTTCGGGCCACCGCATGGGCACGGCGGAGATCGAATCGGCATTGGTGGCGCACGCCAGGGTAGCGGAAGCGGCGGTTGTCGGGATGCCGCACGCGATCAAGGGCCAGGGCATCTATGCGTTCGTGACGGTGAACGCCGATGTCGAACCCGACGAGGCGCTGCGACGCGAGCTGGTGCAGTGGGTGCGCCGCGAGATCGGGCCGATCGCCACGCCCGACGTGATCCAGTTCGCGCCGGGACTGCCGAAGACGCGCAGCGGCAAGATCATGCGTCGCATCCTGCGCAAGATCGGCGAGAATGATTTTTCCAACCTGGGCGATACCTCGACGCTTGCCGATCCGGCCGTGGTCGATCATCTGGTGGCGAACCGGCCGCAACTGGCGGATAGCTGAATGCCGTGACCCAATCCGTGCTCATTGCCGACGACCACCCGCTGTTCCGGCAGGCGCTGGCGCTGGCGGTGGCGCGGGTGCTGCCGGCGGCGCGGATCGTCGAGGCGGGGACGCTGGCCGCCGCCGCGCGCGCGGCGATGGAGGCCGAGGACCTGCGGCTGATCCTGCTGGACCTGAAGATGCCCGGCGCGGTCGGCTATTCGGGAATCGCGCTGCTTCACGCCGAACGGCCGGGAGTGCCGATCCTGGTGATATCCAGCGCCGAGGGCAGCGCCCCGGCGGAGGAAGCGCGCGCGTTCGGGGCGGTGGGATTCCTGTCCAAGGACAGCGATCTGGCGGTGATCGAGGCGGCGATTGCACAAGTGCTGGGGGGCGTGGCGAAAGTGACGGCACCGCCGCGCGACGCACCGCTGGACGCGATCCGGCAGGATGTGGCCGGGCTGACACCGACGCAGCTGAAGGTGCTGCTGGCGGTGCTGGACGGCCAACTGAACAAGCAGATCGCCCATTCGCTGGCGATCAGCGAGGCGACGGTGAAGGCGCACATGACCGCGATCATGCGCAAGCTGGACGTGTCCAACCGTACCCAGGCGGCGCTGGTGGCGCGATCGCTAGGGCTGGACCTGCGGCACTGAAGCGCGCGCCAGGAACGCGGCGATCGCATCGGGCGCGGCGGGCTTGGCCAGCACCTGGACCGCCAGCGCCGCCGCTTTCGCCCGCACATCGCTGGTGGCTTCGGCGGTGATCAGCACGGCGGGCAGCCCCGGCATCTCGGCGCGCATCGCCGCGATCAGCGACAATCCGTCCTCGCCGCCCGCCAGCCGGTAATCGGCCAGCACGGCATCGACGCGGCGGCTGAACGGCAGGGCGGAGGCGATGTCGGCGGCGGCGTGGGCGCGGTGGCCCTCAGCCTGCAGCATCGCCACCGTCGCCTCGACCACGCGGGGGTCGTCATCGACCACCAGCACGTCCAGAACGGCATGGCCGGCGGGTTGCGCCGGCGCGGCGGCGAGGGCGTGACCGGCGTCAGCCAGCGCCGGCAGCACCAGGCTGAAACGGCTGCCGTGGCCGGGCCGTGACGACACCTCGATTTCGGCACCCAGCAGCCGGGCCAGGCGATTGGCCAGCGCCAGGCCCAGCCCCAGCCCTTCGGCCTCCACCTGCCCCAGCCGGGTGAACTCGCCGAACACGCTGTCGATCTGTTCGGGCGCGATGCCGACGCCGCTGTCCACCACGTCGATCCGCAGCATGTCCCCGCGCCGGCGCACGCCGACGACGACGCCGCCATGCTCGGTATAGCGCAGCGCGTTGGTCAGGAAATTCTGCACCAGCGAGCGCAGCAGGCCGGGGTCGGTGTGGACGCTGCCGGGGGCATGGCCCAGCCGCAGGACAAGCCCGCGTGCCGCCGCCATCGGCTGAAGGCTGGCGACCAGCTCGCCAAGGAACCGCGCCAGCACCACCGGCTCGGGGTGCGGGACGATGCCGCCGGCATCGAGCTTGGAAATGTCGAGCAGCGCGCGCAACAGGTCCTCGGCGGCAACGATGGCGCTGTCCACCCGCGCCGCCAGCGGCGCACCTTCCGGGCGGACCTCGCGCTTCAGCGCGGCGGTGAACAGGCGCGCGGCGTGCAGCGGCTGCAACAGATCATGGCTGGCGGCGGCAAGGAAACGGGTCTTGTCGCGGTCGGCCTCGGCCAGGCGGCGGTTCGCTTCGGACAGATCGTGCGTGCGCGCGGCAACGCGGGCCTCCAGCTCGGCCAGCGTGCGTTCCAGTTCGTCACGCGCGCGCACTTCGGCGGTGACGTCGAGGAAGCTCATCACATAGCCGCCGCCGGGCATCGGCCCGCCGGTGGTCTTGAGCACGGTTCCGTCCAGCCGGCGCCGTTCGTGGTCATAGGCGCGACCGCCGCGCAGATGGCCGATGCGCGTGGCGACCAATGCATCAGGATCGCCCGCACCGTAATCGCCGCGACGGGCCAGCAGCGAAATCAGTTCGACGATCGGCACGCCCAGCCGCACCATGCCGGACGGAAAGCGCAGCAGCTCCTCATAGCGACTGTTCCACGCGACCAGGTTCTGCTCGCCGTCGATCACGCAGATGCCCGCGTCGATGTTCTCGAACGTGGCGGCCAGCAACTGGCGCGAGAAGCGCAGCGACTGTCCGCCCTCGCCCAGCAGGCGGGTGACGGCGCTGACGTCCATCTGTCCGCCGGCCAGCGCCGACGCCATCAGCGTGCGTGCCGACGAGGCGCCGACCACCGTGCCGATCAACGACCGGGCGCGCAGGATGGCGCGGCGATCGACCGGATCGGCGCGGCGGGCGGTGGGAAATTCGGCAGCGGCGCGCTGCTGCCCGACGAAGCCGGCAACGAGCGCCGACAGATCGCCCAGGTTATTGATATGGCGCGATCCGCGCACCAGCGACGGCAACTGGTCACGCGGGACATTGCGCGCCGCGAACAGGGCATGGAGCGCCAGGTTGACCCCCAGGCTCCAGCCGACGCCGTGGACCAGCGGCGGCGCCTTGCCGATGCCGAACAGGCGCAGCGGATCGATCACGGTGCCGGCCAGCACATCGCGCCAGCCGGGCGGAAGCACCGGCGGTAGCGCCAGCGTCCACGCCCACAGCGCCAGACCCGCGATCAACCCTATCCGTGCCGAGACCGGATCGCGCCCGCGCCCATAGACCGCCAGCACCAGCATCGGCGTGAACTGCGCCATCGCCGCGAAGGCGACAAGACCGATCGACGCCAGCGACTGCGACGAGGGCACCAGTTCGGCCCATGCCAGCGCCGCCGCCATGATCGCCAGGATCGACAGGCGCCGCGCCGCCAGCATCCGCGCGCCGATCGCCCCGGGCGCGCCGGTGGCGGCACGCGCGATGATCGCGCCCGAAAGCAGGTCGTTCGACACCATCGTCGCCAACGCGGTGGCATCGACGATCGCCATCGAGGCCGCCGCGCCGACACCCCCCAGCAGCGCCACCGCGAGGAACCACCACGAGCCGGCCGCCAGCGGTAGCTGGAGCACGAACAGATCGGGCCGGGCATCGGTGCCGGGCAGCGCCAGACCGGCGGCGGCGATGGGCAGCACCAGCAGCGCCATCGCCGCGATGTAAGCCGCCAGCCCGAACCGCGCGCGCGGCAGGTCCGAAGGCGCGCGCGCCTCGACCAGCCCCATGTAGAACTGGCGCGGCAGCACGATCACCGCGCCCGCCGAGATCAGCGCGATCACCGCGAATTCCAGGGTGAGCTGCTGCGGGCGGAACCTTCCGGCAAGCTCCGCCCAGCCTTGCGCGGCATCGCCCGGCGCGGCGTTGACCAGCAGCCACGCGGCAAAGCCCGCAACCAGCGCCAGCGCCGCCAGCTTCATCACCGAATCGAGCGAGATCGCATAGAGCAATCCCTCGCTACGGCCGGCCAGTTCATAGCGGCGTGCGCCGAACAGCATCGCGAACAGCGCCAGCAAGGCGGCGGCGGCAACCATCGCCGGCAATTCGACCCGCTGCGCGGAGACAATCGCCAGCGCGTTGCCGATCGAGCGCAACTGCAATGCGATATAGGGCACGCTGCCGGCCAGCGCCGTCACCGTGACCAGCCGGGCGAGCGGCGCATCGTGGCTGAACCGGGCGGCGATGAAATCGGACGCGGTGCTGGCGCCTTCCTCGGCCACCGCTTCGGCCAGACGCATCAGGAAGCGCGGCGCCAGCAGCAGCAGCAGCACCGGGGCCAGATAGATCGCCAGATAGTTCCAGCCTTCGCGCACCGCGCTGCCGACCGCGCCGTAGAAGGTCCAACTGGTGCAGTAGACGCCCAGCGCCAGCGTATAGGCGGCATGGCGCAGCCGCGCGCGCTCAACCAACCGGCGCCCGCTACGGCCTTCGACGAGCGCGGCGACGGCGAACAGGCACAGCACGAAGCCCAGGGCAATCGCCGTGGCCTGAGTCAGCGTCATTTCCGTCCGGCCATGCTGGCGCGCTCCCCTTGCGGTCTGCTAGCACTGCCCAAGGCGCGTGGCAAAGGCGCGCGGCAGGCACGAAAGGCCCGGGAAGGCAGATGAGCAAAGCACAAGAATGGCGTGAGGGTGGGTGCCATTGCGGCGCAGTGCGCATTGCCGTGCGGCTGGCCGACGGTCTGGACAAGCCGGTGCGGTGCAACTGCACCTATTGCGCGATGAAAGGCGCGGTGATGGCCTTCGCGCCGCTGGCCGACCTGCGGGTGACGGCCGGCGCCGAGGTGATCGCCACCTACCAGTTCCACACCGGCGCGGCGCGGCACCATTTCTGCCCGCGCTGCGGCATCCATACCCACCATCAGCGACGGTTCGATCCCACGCTCTATGCGGTGAACCTGGCCTGCCTCGATGGCGTCAGCCCCTATGATTTCGCGGTGGTGCCGGTGATCGACGGCGTGCATCATCCGCTCGACAGCGGCGGCGGGCCGATGCGGATTGCCGGAGAACTGCATTACCGCCCGGCGGACTGACGATCGGACTGCCCGCCATGCCGCGCCCGATGCACTGGTCGATGTCGGAATTCCTGAACCTGCTGCACGCGCGCGGGCAGTGCTGGGGGCTGGTGGA
>JAGWVC010000186.1 GCA_018971065.1 Sphingomonadales bacterium
CGAGCGCGGGAAGCAGGCGGCGGATCATCGGGCGTTCTCCGGAAGCGCGAAGGCGGTGACGGTGTCGCTGGTCAGCGGGCTGTCGAGGAAGCTGCCGCCGGTGCTGGTGACGGTGACGAACTGGCGCCCGGCAGCGGTGTAAGTGACCGGGGTGGCGTGCGCGGACGCGTCCAGCTTCGTTTCCCACAGCAAGTGCCCGGTCCGCGTGGCAAAGGCGCGGAACCGTGAATCGTCGCTGGCGCCAATGAAGGTGAGGCCCGACGCGGTGGTGATGGCACCGCCGATGTTCGGCCGGCCGGTCAGCCGCTTGCCCTCGGGCAGGCTGTCGGTCACGCCCAGCGGCACCTGCCAGACCAGCTTGCCCGTTTTCGCATCGACGGCCGACAGGCGCCCCCACGGCGGTTGCTGGCAAAGCAGTCTGGTGCCTTCCAGTTGGAAACGGCCGGAAACAGGGCCGCGCTCATAGGGAAGCGGGCCTTTCGACGGCACCAGCGACGTAACCTGGCCAAGATCGCTGGTGTTGACCAGCAGCAGCCCGCTGTCCGGATCATAAGCCATGCCGCCCCAGTTGGCGCCGCCCTGCAGGCCGGGGAAGCTGATCGTCACTGCGTTGAAGCCCACCGGCACGTATAGCCCGCCGGGCTTCATGTGATTGGCGGCGATCCACGCCTTGCAGCTCTGCTCCAGCTCGGGGGTCAGGGTGGCAACATCCTTCAGGCTGAACGTCGTGCGCGCCAGTGGCGGGGTGATCGTGGGGATCGGCTGGGTGGGGCTGGCCTGCTCGCCGGGGACATCGCTTTTCGGGAAGCGCCGGTCGGCGACGGGATGGATCGGCTTGCCGGTAACCCGGTCAAGCACGAACAGCAGCCCGCTTTTCGAGGTGAGCGCGACGGCGGGCCGGCCGGCCACATCCAGCAGCAGCGGCGGCGATTCCAGATCGCCATCCCAGATGTCGTGGCGGATCACCTGGAAATGCCAGAGGCGCTTGCCGGTCTGCGCATCCAGCGCGACGAGGGTGGTGGAGAACAGGTTGGCGCCGTGGCGGTCGCCGCCGTAGCGGTCGAATGCCGGCGCGCCCAGCGGCACATAGACGATGCCACGCACCGCATCCAGCGTCAGGAAGCCCCAGGCGTTGACGCCGGAACGCTGGGCAGTGCTGCCGGGCGCCCAGCTTTCGCTGCCGGGTTCGCCGGCACGGGGTACGGTGTGGAACGTCCACACCAGCGCGCCGGTGCGCGCGTCCCAGGCGCGAATGTCGCCGGCGGCGCCCTTGGGCGGGAATTCCTGCACGGCAGAGCCGGTGATGATCAGGTTGCCGTGGACGATCGGCGGCGAAGTCATGCCATAGAAGCGGGCTTCGCTGCCGTTCAGGATCTCGGCAGTCTTCATCTCGACCACGCCGTTCACGCCGAAGCCTGGCGCGAACGCCCCGGTGGCAGCGTCGAGCGCGATCAGCCGGCCATCGCGGGTGCCGAAAACGATGCGGGGGCCGGTCTGGCCGTCGCCGGGCCAGTATTCGACGCCGCGCAGGCTGGGCTGGCCGGGGCCGGGGATGGCGGTAGCCCACAGTTCCTTGCCACTCGCGGGATCGAGCGCGACCACGCGGCCATAGGGGGTGGACAGGTACAGTCGGCCATCGATCACCAGCGGCGTCGCCTGCGATCCGGCGAAGCGCGAGCGGCGGCGCGTGAAGGCGCCGCCTTCGGCGATCCGCTGCGCTTCGGCGTTCGCGTCGGTGGCGGCCGGATCGGCTGGGGGCTTCATGTGGTAGACCCAGGCGGGGACCAGGCTGGCGACGTTGGCCGGCGTGATCTGGGTGAGGGGGGAATGGCGCTGGCCGCCCTTGTCGTGGCCATAAGTCGGCCAGTCGCCATCGGGCGCGGCCCCGGCGATTGTTGGCGCGGCGGTGGAGAGGGCGGCGAGCAGCAGCGCCAGAGCTCTTTTCATGGACTTCTCCCAATTTTATGTACTAGTTCGTTCATAACGGTTTCCAAGGCAAGCCGATTCGGCTAGACGCAAC
>JAGWVC010000026.1 GCA_018971065.1 Sphingomonadales bacterium
CCAGTTCCATCGTCACCCGCTTCACCGTGCCGGCGGCGGCGGCGATGATCTTCTGCCCGGTGCCGCACGAGCCGGTGAAGGTGATCTTGTTCACGTCCGGGTGGCTGGAAATCGCCGCGCCCACCGCGCCGTGCCCGGTGACGACATTGACCACGCCCGCCGGAATGCCCGCTTCCAGGCACAGTTCGCCGAAGCGAAGCGGGGTCAGCGAGCCCTTTTCGGATGGCTTCATCACCACCGTGCAGCCCGCTGCCAGCGCCGGCGCGCACTTCCACGCCGCGCAGAACACCGGCCCGTTCCACGGGATGATCACGCCGACCACGCCCACCGGCTCGCGCAGGGTGTAGGACAGCAGTTCCACCGGCGAGGAATTGGGCGCGGTAGCCCCGCGCACCGATGTTGCCAGCCCGGCATAATGGCGCAGCGCGCGCGTCACCATGCTGACGAAGTTTTTCGACGGGGTGATCGGGCGGCCCATCTCCAGCGTATCGACCAGCGCGATATCGTCGAACTCGGCCGCGACCAGATCGGCCAGCTTCAGCAGGCACGCCTGCCGCTCGCTGGGCTTGAACCGGCTCCACGGTCCCTCAAACGCGGCCCTTGCGGCAGCCACCGCGCGATTCACATCCTCGTCATTGCCTTCGGCAACTTGCGCGATCACCGCACCGGTGCACGGATCGACCGAATCGAACCACTGGCCGCCGCTGGGTTCCACCAGTTTCCCGTCGATCAGGTGAAGCGACCGCGCGCGATAGGCGGCGGGCAGCGGCGGTTGCGGGATCGACTTGAATACGTTCACGAAATCATTCCTTGTTTGCAACCATCGCGCGCATCTCGGCACGCCCCAGCGCGAGCAGCACCGCCGCCAGCGACAACACGATGGCGACCAGCAGCACCAGCGAGGTGCCGACCTGCTTCGGATCGCCCAGCACATGATCGGTGAACAGCCCGACCAGCAGGTTGCCCAGCACCATGCCGACCAAGCCCGTCACCAGCACGAAGACCGCCGAAACCCGCCCGCGCAAATGCGGCGGCGTCACCACTTGCGCGGCGGCCGGCCCCATCGAGGCGGTGGACATGATCAGCATCATGTACGCGCCGAACAGCACCACCGTCACCTGCGGGCTGCTCACCAGATACGCGGCAATCGCGCACGGCCCGGCAATCGCCATCGTCGCGAGGCACCACGCCAGATGCGCATCGCCCTTGCCGCGCGAGAACCAGCGATCGACCATCCGCCCGTGGATCGGCAGCGTGGCGGCCGGCACCATCTGCGCCACGCCCATCCACATGCCGATCTGCGCCGGCTTCCAGCCGTGCACGCGGCCCAGGAACGCCGGGCTCCACAATTGCAGGCCGATCGTCACCGAATAAACGAGGCCAATGCCGAGGATGATGCCACCGAACGCGCGCCGGTGCGCCAGGATGAACGCCAGCGCCTCGCCATAGCCGCCGCCCGAAGCCGCCACAGACTTCTGCCGCGAAGGCTCGGGGAACAGGAACACGAGGAACGCGGTCAAAACCCCCGGAAAGCCGGTGATCAGGAACGCCTGCTGCCACGGCTTGAACCCGGCCATCATCGGCCAGTGCGAAGTTGCCCCCTGCAGCACCGCGCCCACCAATGGCCCGCCCAGCAGGAAGACGATGCCCGCGCCCATCACCCCGCCCATCACGAACACGGACATCGCGGTGGAGACTTCCTGCGGCCGGAACGTGTCGCCGATGATCGAATAGGCGCCGGTGGTGAAGCCGGATTCGCCGCCGCCGACCAGCGATCGCGCCATTGCCAGCGCGATGAAACTGCCAGCAAGGCCGCACACCCCCGCGCCCAGGCTCCACACCACGATGCAGCCGAACAGCACCCAGCGGCGCCGGTGCCGGTCCAGCATCAGCCCCACCGGGATCGCGCAGAGCGCGTAAAGCACCGCGAACGCCGGCCCCTGCAGCAGGCCGATCTGGGTGTCGCTCAACCCCAGGTCGTGCTTGATCGGATCGACCATCAGCGCCATCAGGTAGCGGTCCGCGAGGCTGCGGATGTACAGCACGAACAGCACCACCACCGCCAGCCACGCCACCGCGCGGCGTGGGTATTGCCGGTCCCCGGCCACGGCTTGCGTCATTCCGGAATTCCCCCCTTGCCCCGCGTCGCTTCGGCGCGCGCCGGGTCATATGCCGGTCGGTCGATCGAAAACTGGTCGCTGGTGCGTGCGTACCAGCCGCCGCCGTGCGTGCGGCCCAGCAACCGCATTGCCGGCGTATCGAGATAGAACTTCGCCGGATTGGTGACGAATTCATCGCGGATATGCGCGACCAGAATCTCGCCGATCAGCACCGATTGCAGTCTGCCGATGTCGAGCAGTTCCAGCTTGCGGCATTCGAAGCTGACCGGGGCGCTGGCGATGCGCGGCGGCGCCACCACGTCGCTGGGCAGCGTGGCGATGCCGGCATAGTCGATCTCGGAAACATCGGCGGGCGCATCGACGCTGGACAGGTTCATCGCCGCCACGTCCGGCTCACCGACAAGGTTCACCACGAATTCGCCATTCGCGGCGATATTGCGCGCGGTATCCTTGTAGCCGCCGGTCTTCATGTCCTTCAGCAGGCCCAGCATCACCATCGGCGGCTCAACCCCGCAGGCGTTGAAGAAGCTGTAGGGCGCGCAGTTGACCAGGCCCGCTTCGCCGACCGTGGTGATCCACGCGATCGGCCGGGGCGTGATCGTCGAATTGACCAGCTTGTAGCGCGCGCCCAGGTCCAGTTCGCGCATGTCGAAGCGCATCGTGTCAGCCTTTCGCCGCTTTGCGGGCTTCGGCGGCGGCGATGAACGCCGCCCGCGCCCGCGCCGCCTCGTCGCTGGCCTGGGTGATCTGGCAGAACGCCAGTTCCAGCGCGAAGCCCTGCGCCAGCGTCGAAGCCTCCGCCTCGTGCAGCATCCGCTTGGCCAGTTCCGCCGCCTGGACGTTGCCTTCGCCGATGCCGCGCGCGAAGGCCAGCGCCGCATCCACCGCGGTGCCATCGGGCACGACGCGGCTGGCGAGGCCCAGTTCCAGCGCTTCGGCCGCGCCCAGCGCCCGGCCCGAGAACACGATCTCGGCCGCGCGGCGCCGGCCCAGTTGCCGGGTCAGTTGCCAGGCCACGCCGCCATCCGGGGTCAACCCCATCTTCAGGAACGGCGCGCCGAACTGCGCGGCCGCGCCCGCGATCAGCACGTCACAGGCCAGCGCCAGCCCCCAGGCCACGCCCCAGGCGCCACCTTCGACCGCCGCGATCGTCGGGATCGGCAGCGCGGCGATGCGCCCGATCACGCGCTGGCCCATTTCCAGCCGCTTGCCCCGGCTCAACGCGCCTTCACCCCGCGCCGGCGGCGTCTTCACGTCGCCGCCGCTGGAAAAGTACCCGTCCGCCCCCCGGATCACCAGCGCGCGGGCCGGGCTGTCGCCCTCCAGCTCGGTCAGCAGGTCGGCGAACGCCTCCCACATCGCGAACGACACGGTGTTGCGCATGCGCGGACGGTTGAGCGTGACGATGACAATGCCGTCTTCACGCTCAACCAGCAGGTCATTGCTCGGCTCGGTCATCACTTCGTCGGCATCGTCGCGCGGGCGCGCTGGCGGATGAAGTGGCGCAGGCCTTCCAGTTCGGCATCGCTGAGGTGCGCGAAGCGGCCCATGCCCCGGTTCATCAGCGCGCCTTCGTGGACCACCGAATAGAACGCGTCCTTGTCCAGCGGGATCGGCGACTTGCGCAAGTCGGGCGCGGCGCCGCCGGCGATCATGCCGCCGCCGTGGCAGATGTTGCAGCCGGCATTGAAGATGCCCGCGCCGATTGCCGCCTTGGCCGGATCGATCACGAAGGCGGGATCGTCAACGATCGGTTCCGCCACGCGTTCGAACGTCGGCAGCTTGCCATGCCCGCCCAGCGCGAACGTCAGCACCCGGCGCTTCTGCTGGCGATAGTCCCAGTTGGGCTGGTTGGCGAAGCTGGAGCGGAAGCTGGCGATCACCGTGACATACTGCCTGCCGCCCGCCGAATAGGAGATCGGCGCGGCCAGAATGCCGTTCTTCGCGTCGAAGCTCCACAGCTTCTCGCCGTTGGCGGCGTCATAGGCGGCGAAATCGCCGGTGTTCAACCCCTGGAAGATCAGCCGCCCACCGGTGGCCAGCACGCCGCCGTTGAACACGTTCGGCTGCGGGATTTCCCACGCCTTCTTCTGGGTCTGCGGGTTCCAGGCCAGCAGCGTGCTGCGCGCCGGCGGCACCACCAGCCCCGGCGGCGGCGCGCCAAGACCGGTGTTGACGAACATGCCGTCCTTGAACTTCCAGTCCTTGATGTTCGGCGGATCGATCTGGACGCGGCCGCCCACCATCACCGGAATGTAGGTCAGCCCGGTCTGCGGGCTGTGCGCCATCGACTGGACGCCGTGCGCGCCGTTGGGGAACGGATAGACGATCGCCGGCTTGCCGTCCGGATAAAGCGATTCCGGGTTCACGTCGGGCCGCCCGGTGTCCTCGTCCACGTCCTTGGCCCAGTTCACCTGCGCGAAGTTTTTCACCGTCAGCAGCTTGCCGTTGGCGCGATCGATCACATAGTAGAAGCCGTTCTTCGGCGCCTGCAGCAGCACGTCGTGCTTCTGGCCCTTCACCACCATCGTGGTCAGCGCCATGTCCTCGTCGTTGTCGAAATCCGAACTGTCGCCGGGGCTGACCTGGTAGTGCCAGGCATACTTGCCGCTTTTCGCGTCCAGCGCGACGATCGAATCGATGTAGAGGTTGTCGCCGCCGCCGGGGCTGCGGATCTTGGCGTTCCACGGCAGGCCGTTGCCGGTGCCGATGTAGACGCGGTCGTACTTGGCGTCGTAGGTCATCGCGTGCCAGACCGCGCCGCCGCCGCCGAATTTCCACCAGTCGCCGTTCCAGGTCTTCGCGGCCTGCTCCTGCGCCTTGTCCTCGAAGCCGTTGGCGGGGTTGCCGGGCACGGTGTAGAAGCGCCACAGCTTCTTGCCGGTCTTGAGGTCATAGCCGGTGACATAGCCGCGCACCGCCGAATAGTCGCCGCCGCCGAAGCCGATGACCACCACACCGCCCGCCACCAGCGGCGGCCCGGCGATATAGGCACCGTGCGAGATCGGCTCGTCCAGGGTCTGCACGCTCCACGCCAGCTTGCCGCTGCGGGCGTCCACCGCCAGCAGGCGTCCGTCGCGCGTGGCGGTGATGACCTTGCCGTCGCGGAAGGCGATGCCGCGAATGCCCCAGCCGGCGCGCATCCGCCACTGCGCGCCTTCGGATTCGGCGACCTTGGGGTCGTACTTCCACAGGAGCTTGCCGCTGCGCGCGTCGAGCGCGTGGATGACGCTGTGGCCCACCGCGAAGTAGAGCACGCCGTTCACCGCCAACGGTTCGGTGTAGCCGTCGAACGTGTCGAGATCGTACGACCATGCCAGCCCCAGCTTGCCGACGTTGGCTGTGGTGATCTGGCCCAGCGGGCTGTAATGCTCGCCATTGTCGTCACCGCCGAAGCTGAACCAGTCGCGCCCCTCAACCGGCGCGGCATCCGGCCCGGCGGACAGCCCGGCCCCGCCCATGCCCAGCAATGCTGCGGCGGCTGCCGCGAACCCCAAGCGCCTGCTCATTCCGGCCATCCCGCGAATTCCCTGATCGTGATTGCTTCCCGCGCTGCCAGCGCGAATAACTGCACTGTGGTGCAGTTTTAAGGTCAAGTCAATCGGCCGGCTACTGGCGGCCCGCTACTGGCCCTTGTCCACCACCGGCCGCGCCTGCCCGGCCGCCACCGCGCGCGCCCGCTGCCGCAGGTAATGCGCCACGCCGACCAGCGCGGTCTCGCTCACCTCGGCGAAGGCTGGCATCCCCCGCTCCACCAGCGGGCTGTGGCGGACGAACCCGGCAAAGCCTGCGGGATCGAGCGGCACGGCCGAGCGCAGCAAGTCGGGTGCGGCACCGCCCGACAGCGCCCCGGCGCCGTGGCAGGTGGCGCAACGGTCGGCATATTCCGCCGCCCCCGCCTTCGCCAGCGCCGGATCGACCGTGAACCCCGCGTCGTCGGGCAATGCGCGATCGGGCGCGACATAGGCGGGAATGCCGTCCTTGCCGTCCAGCGCAAACACCAGCACCCGCCACTGCTGGGCGCGATAGTCCCATTCGCCTTTCGCGAACCCTTGCGCGGTGGGATAGCGCGAGCCTGCCACCACCGCGACGAACTGCCGCCCCCGCACGCTGTAGGTGATCGGCTGCGCCATCACCGCGGTCTGCGCATCGAACTGCCACAGCAAGCGCCCGCTGTCCGCCGCCAGCGCGGTGAACTGCCCTTCGCCGCGCCCCTGGAACAGCAGGTTGCCGGCGGTGGTCATGGTGCCGCCGCCGCCGCGCGGGCCTTGCAGCGGCAGGCGCCAGGCCTCGCGCTGGTTCGCGACATCCCAGGCCAGCAGGAACGAATGCGGTGGGCGCGGCTTCGGGTCGGCGGGAATTTCGCCGATGCCGTTGGAGATGCGCTGCCCGTCGCGGAACCGCCACGCGCGCAGCGGCCCCGGCGGATCGAGATAGACCCGCCCCTGATCCATCGCCGGGATATAGGCCAGCCCGGTCTTTGCATTGAACGACATCGCCTCGATGTTGTGCGCGCCGAACGGCGAGGGGTAGACGATCGTCGGCTTGCCATCGGGGAACCGCGCCGCCGGGTTCTCGATCGGCCGGCCGGTGGCCATGTCGATGCCGCTGGCCCAGTTCATCGGCACGATGGCTTTGGCCGACAGCAGCTTGCCGGTGCGACGGTCGATCACATAGAAGAACCCGTTCTTCGGCGCCTGCATCAGCACATCGTGCTTCTGCCCGTCGATCACCATGCCGTCGGCCAGTTCGATGTCCATGTCGGCGTTGTAGTCCCAGCTTTCGCCGGGATTGACCTGATAGTGCCACTTGTACCGGCCCGTTTTCGCATCGAGCGCGATGATCGAGCAGACGAACAGGTTGTCGCCGCCTTCCGGCGAACGGATCTTGCGGTTCCACGGGCTGCCGTTGCCGGTGCCGATGTACAGCGTGCCGTACTTCGGGTCATAGGCCATCGCGTTCCACACCGTGGCGCCGCCGCCGAACTTCCACCACGGGCCGGTCCAGGTTTTCGCCGCCAGCGCCATCGCCGGGTTCTCGAACCCCTTTGCCGGGTTGCCCGGTACCGTCCAGAACCGCCATGCCTGCTGGCCGGTCTTCTGGTCATAGGCGGTGACATAGCCGCGCACCGGGGCATAATCGGCGCCGCCGTGTCCCACCACCACCAGATTGCCGGCGATCCACGGCGCGCCGGAAATATAGCGCTCGTCCCCCGGCACCGTCGTCTGCCGCGACCAGCGCGGCTTGCCGGTCCGGGCATCCAGCGCGATCAGCCGTCCGTCCATCGTGCCGGTGAACACCTGACCGTGTGCATAGGCAATCCCGCGCGAACCCCATGCCCCGCGCAACGCCACGCCCGCCTTCTGGCGCGCGTGGGTATCCACCTGCCACAGCAGCCGCCCGGTCGCCGCGTCCAGCGCCAGCACGGTGCTGGCGCCGGCGGCCAGATACAGCACGCCGTCCGCCTCCACCGGCGCGGTCAGGCTTTGTCCGCCGACATCGATGTCATGGTGCCACGCCAGCCCCAGCCGCGCCACGTTGCCGGCGTCGATCTGGTCCAGCAGGCTGGAATGCGTCGCGCCGGGGCCATCGTAATCGGTCCAGTCGCCATCGGCGCCCGGCACCGGGGAAGCCGCCCCCAGCGCCAGCAGCGCCAGTCCATGCCACAATCGCATCGCCTTCTCCCGATTGGCCGCCGTGGCCGCTGCGCCCCGTATCGCGCCGCACTTCCTGCAACGCAATGCAGTTTTTGCCGGCAGGTGGCTTGCATCCCCGCGCGAATTGCCGTTGATTGCGGGCGGCGCGCCACGCGGAGGAGAACCAGACCCGTGTACCCCGGCACCCATGCCCGCACCCGGCCGGACCACCCGGCGGTGATCTGCCCGGCGATCGGCCAGGCGCTCAGCTATCGCCAACTCGACGAGGCGTCGAACCGGCTGGCCCGCGTGCTGCATGGCGCCGGGCTGCGGACCGGCGACCACGTCGCGCTGCTGTGCGAGAACAACGCGGCGTTCTTCGTCGTCACCTGGGCCTGCCTGCGTTCGGGCCTCTATCTCACCCCGATCAACTGGCACCTTTCCGCCAGCGAAGCCGCCTATATCCTCGACGATTGCGACGCGCGGGCGCTGATCGCCTCGGCCGGCATCGCCATCGCGGCCGAGGTTGCCCGGCTTGCCCCCGATTGCGGCCTGACGCTGGCGCTGGGCGGGCCGATCCCCGGCTTTGCCGATGGCGATGCCGCCTGCGCCGCGCAGCCCGCCACCCCGCTGCCCGATGAAACGCTGGGCTCGCTGATGAACTATTCGTCGGGCACCACCGGCAAGCCCAAGGGGATCATCCGCCCGCTGCGCGGCATTCATCCCGCGCAAGGCAACCCCGCGATCACCGCGATCACCGCGCCGTTCGATTTCACCGAGAGCACCGTCTACCTGTCCACCGCGCCGCTCTATCACGCCGGGCCGTCCACCTTCTGCACGGGCACGATCCAGGCCGGCGGCACCGTGGTGGTGATGGACCGGTTCGAACCGGAAGCGGCGCTGGCGCTGGTCGAACGGCACCGCATCACCCACAGCCAATGGGTGCCGACGATGTTCGTCCGCCTGCTGAAACTGCCCGAAGCAGCGCGGGCGCGGCACGATCTTTCCAGCCACACTTGCGCCATCCACGCCGCCGCGCCGTGCCCGGCAGAGGTGAAGCGGGCGATGATCGCGTGGTGGGGGCCGATTATCGAGGAATACTATTCCTCGACCGAGACCGTCGCCTTCACCCGCATATCCAGTGCCGAATGGCTGGCGCACCCCGGTTCGGTCGGTCGCAGCACCGGCCTGCCGCTGCACATCTGCGACGACGACGGCCGCGAGCTTGCCCCCGGCCAACCCGGCCTGGTCTATGGCGAGCCGCCGCCGGGCTCGGCCTTCGTGTACCACAAGGCGGCGGACAAGACCGGCGCATCGTGCCACCCGGTGCATCGCCACTGGATGACGGTTGGCGACATTGGCACGCTGGACGGCGACGGCTACCTGTACCTGACCGACCGGCAGGCGTTCATGATCATTTCGGGCGGGGTCAACATCTACCCGCAGCAGATCGAGGACGCGCTGGCCTTGCACCCCGCCGTGACCGACGTGGCGGTGATCGGGGTGCCGCACGACGAGCTGGGCGAGGTGGTTCAGGCGGTGATCGAGCCGGCGCCCGACGTGGTGGCGGATGCGGCGCTGGCCGAGGCGATTATCGCCTTCGTGGCCGAGCGGCTGGGCCGGCAACTGGCGCCGCGCGGCGTGGCCTTCGTCGATGCCCTGCCGCGCCTGCCCACCGGCAAGCTGGCCAAGCAGCGGCTGCGCGAGCGGTACGCGCGGCCCGCCCCCGGTTAAGCCCGTTCAGCCGCGCAATTCGGCACCCATGTCGGCAAGTTCCCGGCCAAGCGCCGTAACTTCGACAGGGGTGAGCGCGCCCGAGAACACCGAGGCCGAGACCGCGAATTCGGCAAACGGTTCCGGCAGTGCCACCGCCACCGAGCATACCCCGGCGAAGGCCGCGCCATCGTCCATCGCGAAGCCGCGCTCGCGCGCCTCGCCCACTTCGGCGACATAGCGCGCCAGCGACACCGGCTGCTGCCAGCGCAGCCCCGCAAACAGGGCCGTCAGTGCCGCATCGTCCAGCCCCTGCGCGGCGGCCAGCGCGCGCCCGACCGCCCCGCCCCCCAGCGGCTGGCGCTGGCCATCGGCCAACTGGATGCGCATCGGCGCGTCGCTCTGGGCGTGGGCGATCAACCGCAGGCGATTGCCCGGCACGACCTTCCACAGGCCGCATGTGGTGGCGTGGCGACGGGCGAAGCGCACCATTGCCGGACGCAGGCTGTCGATCACATGGCGGGCGCGACCCGCCCTGAACAGGTCGGCAGCGGCCCATTCCGGAGTCAACCGATAGCGTTTCCCCCGGGCATCCCGCTCGATCACGCCTTCGTCCACCAGCGTGCGCAACAGGTTCAACCCGCTCGACGGGCTGAGGCCGAGCGCCCGGCCGATGTCGGACAGGCTGAGCGGGCTGGTTTCCGCCAGCAGGCGAAGGATGGCGAAAGCCTGCGCGACAGAGCGTACCGAAGCGGTCATCGCGGCATCATAGTTTTCATGTATATGAAAATCAATTCTTGATGTTGAAAATATCGGCCGCGTGCGATAGACCGTCGTCCGACAGGCGGAACTGACCGCCCGCACCGATTCCCGCCCTATGGCGGCACGGTTCGCAATTCGAGGGATGCCCGGCATGGCCACCATCAACCCCGGCATGGACGCCGACGTTTTCGAACAGTTCATCGAGCAACTGCGCCGCTATGTGCGGGAACGGCTGGTGCCAGCGGAAGCGGCGGTGATCGAAACCGATGCCGTGCCCGAGGACATCGTGCAGGAAATGCGCGACATGGGCCTGTTCGGCCTGACCACGCCCGAGGAATTCGGCGGCGCCGGCATGAACATCAGCCAGTATGCCCGAACCGTGCACGCGCTCAGCTATGCAATGCCGGCGTTCCGCTCCACGGTGTCGATCAACATCGGCATGTTCTGCTCGGCGCTGAAGAACGGCGGCACCCCGGAACAGAAGGCCGAATGGCTGCCGCGTGTCGCGGCGGGCGAGATCACCGCGTTCGGGCTGACCGAGCCGGGTTCCGGCTCCGACTCGGCGGGCATGCAGACCACCGCCACCAAGGTGGATGGCGGCTGGGTGCTGAACGGCACCAAGCGCTACATCACCAATTCGCCCACCGCGAAGATCGCGCTGATCATGGCGCGCACCAGCAAGGAGGCGCTGCCCCGGAACGGGCATGTTTCCGCCTTCATCGTGCCGATGGACACACCGGGCATTGCGATCGGCAAGACCGACAAGAAGATGGGGCAGGCCGGCAGCACCATCGCCGACATCATCCTTGAGGACGTGCATGTGCCCGACAGCGCGCTGCTGGGGGGCGAGACCGGCAAGGGCTTCATCTATGCGATGAAAAGCCTGGACAACGGCCGCATCTCGGTGGGCGCGGCGGCCACGGCCTATGCCAAGCGCGCGCTCGATTCCGCCATCCGCTATGCCACCGAGCGCAAGGCATTTGGTGAGCCGATCGCCAACTTCCAGTTGATCCAGCAAATGCTGGCCGATTGCGAGATCGAGATCTACGCCGCCGAATGCATGATGGCCGACGTGACGCGCCGCGCCGACGCCGGTGAGAACGTGCTGCGCAAGGCGGCGGCGTTCAAGGTGTTCGCCAGCGAGATGTGCGGGCGCGCGGTCGATCGCTGCGTGCAGGTCTATGGCGGCGCCGGTTATCTGGCCGAATACGATGCCGAGCGCTTCTTCCGCGACGCCCGCGTCTATCGCATCTACGAGGGCACCACTCAGATCCTGCAATTGCAGATCGCCAAGCATATGCTGCGCGAGTTCAATTCCGGCATCTGGGAGTAACCGGCATGTACGACCTGCTGTCCGGCCTGTCGGTCATCGAGGCGTCCTCGTTCGTCGCCAGCCCTTCGGCGGGGCTGTATTGCGCGCAGATGGGCGCCGAGGTGATCCGGGTGGACCAGATCGGCGGCGGGCCGGATTTCCGCCGCTGGCCGGTGACGGCGAACAACGATTCGCTATACTGGGAAAACCTCAACCGCGCCAAGAAATCGGTCGCGCTCGATCTGGGCAGGCCCGAAGGGCGCGAGCTGCTGCAACGGCTGGTGCGGGCCACCGGCCAGTTCCTCACCAACTTCCCGGCGGAAGGTTTCCTGGCCCATGAGAAGCTGGCCGAAGGCCGCGCCGATCTCGTCACGGTGCGGGTGATGGGCTGGGCCGATGGTTCGCCGGCGCTGGATTACACGGTCAACAACGCGGTCGGCTATCCGATGATGACCGGCCCGGGGCCGGAGCCGGTGAACCATGTGCTGCCGGCGTGGGACCTGCTCACCGGCGCCTATGCCGCGTTCGCGCTGCTGGCGGCGATCCAGCGGCGCAGCGCCACCGGGCAAGGCGGCGAAGTGCGCATTCCGCTTTCGGACGTGGCGATCGGCACCGTCGCCAACCTCGGCGGGATAGCCGAAGTGCTGTACAGCGGCGAGAACCGCCCCCGGCTGGGCAACGCGGTCTATGGCCTGTTCGGCCGCGATTTCGTCACCGCCGATGGCGTGCGGACGATGCTGGTGGTGGTGACGCCGCGCCAGTGGAGCAACCTGCTGGCGGCGCTGGGCATTGCCGAGGCGGTGACGGCTGTGGAAGCACAGCGTGGCATCAGCTTCGCGAAAGACGACGGCCTGCGCTTCGCGCACCGCGATGCGCTGTTTCCGATTTTCGAGGCCGCCGTTGGTGCTCGCAGCCACGCCGAACTTGCCGCCGCGCTCGATGCCGGCGGGGTGGTCCACTCCAGCTATCGCACCATGCTGGAAGCCGCGCAGGACCCGGCAATGGTGGGGAACAACCCGATCTTCGGGCAGGCGTCCAATCCCAGCGGCGTCGCCTATCCCGCCGCCGGTTCGTTCGCCAGCGTCCCCCAACTGGAACGCGGCGCGCCCGCATCCGCGCCGCGCAACGGCCAGCACAGTGAGCAGGTGCTGACCGAACGCCTTGGCCTTTCATCGGGCGAATTCGCCGCCCTTGTCGACTCCCGCATCGTAGGAACCGCCGCATGACCCAGCTTCGTCGCGCCGCAATCGTCGCCCCGCTTCGCACCGCCGTCGGCAAGTTCGGCGGCGCGCTTTCCGGCATGTCGGCCGGCGATCTCGGCGCGGTGACCATCAAGGCGCTGATCGAGCGCACGAAGATCGACCCGGCCCGCGTCGATGACGTGGTGTTCGCGCAAGGCTATGGCAACGGCGAGGCGCCCGCCATCGGCCGCTGGTCGTGGCTGGCCGCCGGCTACCCGATCGAGGTGCCGGGTTACCAGCTCGATCGTCGCTGCGGATCGGGCCTGCAGGCGGTGATCGACGCGGCGATGATGGTGCAGACCGGTGCTTCCGACGTGGTCGTCGCCGGCGGCGTCGAGAGCATGTCGAACGTCGAGCATTACACCACGCAAATCCGCAAGGGCGTGAAGTCGGGCAGCCTGGAACTGCACGACCGCCTGACGCGCGGCCGGGTGATGAGCCAGCCGATCAGCCGCTTCGGGGTGATCACCGGCATGATCGAAACGGCGGAGAACTGCGCGAAGGACTATGGCATTACCCGCGAGCAGTGCGATGCCTATGCCGTGCGTTCACACCAGCGCGCCGCCAGCGCGTGGGCTGCCGGGCTGTTCGCCGATGAGCTGATCCCGGTGCCCGTGCCGCAGCGGAAAGGCGAGCCGGTGCTGTTCGACCACGACGAAGGCTATCGCGCCGACGCCAGCATGGATGTGCTGGGCGCGCTGCGGCCGCTGGAAAAGGGCGTGGTGACGGCAGGCAATGCCAGCCAGCAGAACGACGCCGGCGCAGCCTGCCTCGTCGTTGCCGAGGACAAGCTGGCCGAACTGGGCCTCGAACCGATCGCCTGGTTCCACTCGTGGGCCGCCGCCGGGTGTGAGCCGAGCCGCATGGGCATCGGCCCGGTGCCAGCGGTCGATCGCCTGTTCCGCCGCAGCGGGCTGGGCTGGAACGACATGGGCGTGATCGAGCTGAACGAGGCGTTCGCGCCGCAAGTACTGGCCGTGCTGAAAGGCTGGGGGTGGAGCGAGGACGACAGCCGAAACGACATCCTCAACGTCAACGGCTCGGGCATTTCGCTGGGCCACCCGATCGGCGCCACCGGCGGCCGCATCCTGGCCAACCTGACCCGCGAGATGCAACGCCGCGACGCGCGTTATGGCCTTGAAACCATGTGCATCGGCGGCGGTCAGGGCCTTGCCGCGATTTTCGAGAAGGCATGATGTTCAGCACGGCCCTGGACGCCGCCCGCGAATACCGGGCCACTGCACTCGCCGCGCTGCGGGCCCGGCTGGAAACCGCGCATATCGACAGCGAGCAGCGCGCCGCCCACGGCTTCGCCTGGGTGGCGACCAGCGTTGCCGCGCTGGAAGCCGTGGCCGAATGGCTGGAGCGCAATGGCGATGCCAACCCGGTGGATGCGATGGTCGCGCGGCTGGCTTTCGCGGAAACGCTGGCGCAACTGATCGGCGGCCTGCCGATGGGCCAGAACGAGCTGTTCCGGCCAATGGATCTGGGCCTTGGCGATGCGGTGCGCACGCTGGCGGCGGGTTGTTCCGAAGCGCTTTATGGCGATCATGCGGCCACCCGCGCCGCGCTGGCGCAGGCGCTGGCCGACGGGCAGTGGCCGAGCGAGACCTTCCACGACCACGATCTCGACGCGATCCGCGAACAATATCGCCGCTTTACCGATGGCGAGATCATCCCCAACGCGCACAAGTGGCACCTTGCGAATGACCTGATCCCCGACGAAACCGTGGCGCACATGGCCGAGCTTGGCACCTTCGGCGTCTGCATTCCCGAGGAATTCGGCGGCCTTGGCCTGGGCAAGCTGGTGATGTGCCTGGTCACCGAGGAACTCTCGCGCGGCTGGATCGGCGCCGGATCGCTGGGCACCCGCAGCGAAATCGCCGGCGAACTGATCGTGCTGGGCGGAACCGACGCGCAGAAGGCGCACTGGCTGCCGCTGATCGCCAGCGGCGCAGTGCTGCCCACCGCCGTGTTCACCGAGCCCGACGTCGGCTCTGACCTTGGTTCCCTGCAAACCCGCGCCGCGCAGGATGCAAGCAGCGATTGGGTGATCAACGGTGCCAAGACCTGGATCACCCATGCCAGCCGCTCCGACCTGATGACGATGCTGTGCCGCACGCTTCCGGACGCGAAGGGCTATGCCGGCCTGTCGATGTTGCTGGTACCCAAGCCGCGCGGCACTGCTGACGATGCGTTCCCGGCGGAAGGCATGGCCGGTAGCGAGATCGAGGTGCTGGGCTATCGCGGCATGCGCGAATATGCGCTGTCGTTCGACGGGATGCGCGCGCCGGCCGATGCGCTGCTGGGCGGCGAGCAGGGCCAGGGCTTCAAGCAGTTGATGCGCACCTTCGAAGGCGCCCGCATCCAGACCGCCGCCCGCGCCGTCGGCGTCGCCCGCCGCGCGCTGGAACTGGGGCTGGACTATGCGCTGAACCGCAAGCAGTTCGGCAAGGCGATCATCGCCTTCCCGCGCGTCGCCGACAAGCTGGCGATGAGCCTGGTGGACATGGTGATGGCCCGCGAGCTGACCTATGCCGCCGCGCGCACCAAGGACCTTGGCAAGCGCTGCGACATCGACGCGGGCATGGCCAAGCTGCTGGGCGCGCGCGCCGCGTGGAGCAACGCCGATGCCGCGCTGCAAATTCATGGCGGCAACGGCTATGCGATGGAGTTCGAGATCAGCCGGGTGCTGTGCGACGCGCGCATCCTCAACATCTTCGAGGGCGCCGCCGAAATCCAGGCGCAGGTGATTGCCAAGGGCATGGCAGGCGGGCGCAACTGATGCGCGCGAGCCGACAACCTTGACCGGACAGGAGACGAACCATGCAGATCGATAGCAGCATTTCCGCCGTCGTTACCGGCGGCGCATCCGGGCTGGGCCGTGCGACGGCGGCGGCGCTGGCCGCGTCCGGGGTCAAGGTGGCGCTGTTCGACATCAACCAGGAGGCGGGCGAGGCCTTCGCCGCCGAGATCGGCGGGCTGTTCTGTCAGGTGGACATCATGGACGAAGCCAGCGTCGAGGCCGGTTTTGCGAAGGCGCGCGCCGCGCATGGGCAGGAACGCATCGTCGTTCACTGCGCGGTGGTCGCCGCCAAGGGCAAGACGGTATCGTATGACAAGGCGACCGGCGGCTACAAGCGCATGGCCACCGCGCTGGTCGCGCGATCGGCCGAAGGCGTGTTCACCGCGTCCTACCGGGTCGCGTCGATCGCGGCGCTGGGCATGGCCAATGCCGCCGCGCTGAACGAGGATGGCGAGCGCGGCTGCATCATCTTCACCTCGTCGGCGGCTTCGCAGGACGGGCAGATCGGCCAGGTGCCGTATGGCGGCGCCAAGGGTGGCGTGAACGGCATGGTCTTGCCGATGGCGCGTGACCTGATGGACCTGGGCATTCGCGTCAACGCCATTCTGCCCGGCACGTTCGCCACGCCGCCGATGCTGGCGGTGCAGACCAGCGCGCCCGCGATCTACGAAGGGCTTTGCCAGTCGATTCCCTTCCCGAAGCGCCTGGGCAAGCCCGACGAATTCGCATCGCTGGTGCTGGAACTGTGCCGCAACACCTATTTCAACGGCCAACTGATCCGCCTCGACGGCGCGGTGCGGATGCCGCCCCGTTGAACGGGGCGGCCTGAACCGTCGGCAGCGGTTCAGCGCGGGGCAAGGCTGGCCTGCAAACCGCCCAGCACGAATTCGGCAACGGCGGCGTGAATATCATCGGGGCTGCCCCAGCCTTCGGGGAACAGCCAGTCCTGGAATATCTCGCTCGACAGGATCGCGCCGAACGCGATGCAGGCGACCAGGCCAGGATCGACGCGCGGGGTGCCTTCGGTGCGCGAGCGGACGATGTCGGACGTCTTTTGCAGATAGCGGTGCAGGCCCGCCACCTTGTCGATGCCGTTGACGTCCTCCGGCTCGAACGCCTTCGACATGACCAGCAGCAGGATCGCATCGGCCTGATCGCGCAGGAAGGCCTGCATTTCGCCAATGTACTGCGTGCTGACAGTGCGGCGGTTGCCTTCGGTGTCGATCGGGTGCGAATCCGCAAACGCCGCGAAATGCTGTTCGATGGCGTTGAATACGGTGTCGTTGAACAGATTGGCCTTCGAGCCGAAGTGCTTGAACAGCAGCGTTTCGCTGACCCCGGCGCGCCGGGCAATATCGGCGGTCTTGGCGCGGCTGAAACCGTTGTGCCCGAATTCCTCGCTGGCCGCATCCTTGAGTCGTTCGACGACTTCCCGGCCCGACCGGCGGCGCGCGGGTTTGGCGGCAGGATCGGGACGAGAGGCGGCAGGCATTGGTGCATTCCCTGGAACAGCAAGGCATGCCTTCATGTCCTTGCCGGTGCGCGCTGGCAAGCGCCATCGCCGCCGCGCAATTAGCGCTTGCCGCCGGCCCGATTAGTGAAGTAACCACTACTCTATCAATAAGCAGGGGAGGCCCGGTCGGTGAACACACACGCCAGGATTCCGGCCAGCGACGCGGCGCTGACGGCGCTGGGCAAGGGGCCGGTGCCTACCGCGCCCTATCACGATCCGGCCTGGTTCGAACTGGAGCGCGAGGCGATCTTCAAGCGCACCTGGTTGCAGGTCGGCCACGTCTGCGAACTACCGGAACCCAACAGCTACATCGCCCGCGAGATCGAAGTGGCGCGCGCTTCGGTGATCATCGCGCGCGGCAAGGATGGCACGATTCGCGCGTTCCACAATGCCTGCACCCATCGCGGCACCCAACTGGTGCAGGGGCAGTGCAGCGGCAAGGGCGCCACGTTCCGTTGCCCCTATCACATGTGGACGTTCGGCACCGACGGCCGGCTGCTGTCCGCCCCCGATTTCGAGAGCTTCCATCTGGCCAACAAGGCGCAGGCTGACTTGCGCCCCGTCTCGGTAGATGTCTGCGCCGGGCTGATCTTCATCAACCTCGATCCGGCACCCGCGCAATCGCTGCGGGAATTCCTGGGGCCGATGGGCGAGATGGCGCAGACGCTGCCGGTGGCCGGGGCCACCACCTTCGATGAATACGTCTACGAGATCGACGCCAACTGGAAGGTGACGTTCGACAACTTCCAGGAGAATTACCACCTGCGTTTCGTCCATCGCCGCACCAATGGCGCGCCGCCACTCGATTCGACGCCGAATCCGTACAACTATCCCGAATGCTACTACCTGTTCGGGCCGCACCGGATGAACACCAGCCCCGGTGGTGCCCCGCCGGATGACAAGCCCAAGCCGCTGGCGTTCTACCTGCTGGGCAAGCTGGCCGAGCAGGTGAAGGCCGACGGGCAAGCGGGCGGCCCGCATGAGCGCGACTATTTCATCTTCTTCCCCAACCTCTACCTGTTCGGCAACCCGCGCATGCACTTCACCCACGTGGTCATGCCGATCAGCGCCAACCGGTCGCGCGGGGTGTTCCGGTTCTACTGGACCGGGGAGGACCGCACCGCGACCGAACAACTGGTGCGCGAATTCTCGATGGCGTTCGCGCGCGAGATCCACACCGAGGACGTCGAACCGCTGATCGCCGCACAGAAGGGGCTGGACAGCGGCGCGCTGGAGCATGTCCATTTCCAGCGCCAGGAAGTGATGTGCCGGCACTTGTACGAAGCGACCGTGGCGGCGGTGCGGGACTGGCAGGCGGAACAAGCGGGAGCGGCATCATGAGCAACGCGACGACATTGCCCGCCGGGTTCGCCGCGCTGGAAGCGTTCGTGCCGTTCTGGGCAGCCGGCACATTGGCGGGGCGCGACGCCGCGCGATTGAACAGCACGCCCGAAGAACGGCAGCGGTTCTACACCGTTGCAGGCGAGCTGGCGCCGGCGGCGATGGACTATCTCGATGCGCGTGAACTGGCATCGTTCACCCCGCCCGAGCGGACGCTGATGAACCTGATGCTGAGCCTGGCCCACGTGGCGCTGGCGGTGGAATTGCAGGGCGACGACGAGGCCATCCATGCCTTCGGCGCGCGCCGGATGCCGATCGTGCGCGGCCACGCCGACCCTGCGGTGGCCTGACGAACAATCAGAACAGATCATCGGGAGAGCAAGACCATGTCGAAATATCCGCACCTGCTGTCGCCGGGGAAAATCGGGACGCTCGAAATCCGCAACCGGCTGGTGCAGACCGCGATGGGCACCAACCTGGCGCTGCCCGGCGGCTACTTCGGCGACGCGTTGATCGCGTATTACGAGGCGCGTGCGCGGGGCGGGGTCGGCATGATCATCACCGAAGCGGTCTCGGTGGGATGGCCGAATGGCGCGGCACTGTTCAACCAGGTGGCGGTGTCCGACGACAAGTACATCCCGGGCCTACGGAAGCTGGTTCGGGCGGTTCAGCAGCATGGCGCGAAAATCGCGCTGCAGCTCCACTTCGGCGGCATGAACGCCGCGCGCGACATGATCGACGGACGCGACGTGTGGATTCCGTCGATGCCACTGCCGCCCAAGGGCAAGGGCTTCGCCGGGGCGCTCTACCCGGACGAGGCGGCGCTGACTCAGGGCGCGAAGATCACCAGCCCGCCGAAGTTCAAGGAAATCGGCGCGCCGGAAATCGCGCAACTGATCGAATGGTTCGCCGCCGGGGCGCTGCGGGCGAAGCAGGCGGGCTTCGACGGGGTCGAGATTCACGGCGGCCACGGCTATATCATCGCCGGGTTCCTGTCGCGCGGCAGCAACCGCCGCAGCGACGACTATGGCGGTTCGATTGAGAACCGCGCTCGCCTGCTGCGCGAGATCACCGAGGCGGTGCGTGCCCGTGTCGGGCCGGATTATCCGATGTGGGTCAAGCTCGATTCGGCCGAATTCTTCACCGACAACGGCATCACCACCGAGGAAGCGGTGTACTTCGCGCAAGTGGCCGAAGCCGCCGGCGCCGATGCCATCACCGCCACCGCCAACCACGACGTCTCGGTGGCCAAGGCGCTGATCAGTTCCTACTTGCCGCATGAACCGGCCAAGCTGATCCCTTATGCCGCCCCGATCCGCGCTGCGATCAACATCCCGGTCATCACTGTCGGTCGCATCGACCCTGAAGTGGCTGATCAAGCCATCGCCGACGGCAAGTTCGATTTCATGGCGATGGGCCGCAAGCAACTGGCCGATCCGGACTATGCCAACGCGCTGGCGCAAGGGCGCGATCAGGTGCGGCCGTGCATCGTCTGCTACACCTGCTTTTCGCAGGCGATGCTTGCCTCGCCGCTGCGCTGTGCCGTGAATGGCGATCTCGGCTATGAAACGGCGGGGCTGCTCGACCGGACCGACAGGCCGAAGCGGGTGGTGGTCGTCGGTGGCGGCCCCGGCGGCATGGAAGCGGCGCGGCGGCTGACGCTGCGCGGCCACCGCGTCACCCTGCTGGAAGCCGCCGCCCAGCTTGGCGGCACCGCCCGGATTGCCGCGATCGCCTATGCGCCGAATGGCGATTTCGTCGAATGGCTGAAGCGGCAGCTCCGGCAGTTGCAGATCGATGTGCGGCTGAACACCCGCGCCACGGTGGAAACGATCCACGCGCTGTCGCCCGATGCCGTTGTCGTCGCCACGGGTGCGATCCGCCGCGCGCCGGAGATCACGGGCAAGCGCCTGCCGCACGTCCACGACGGCCAGTCGCTGCGCGCGATGCTGCTGGGTGAGGAAGCCGAAGGCGGCACCAGCAAGGCCACGCTGGGCCAGAAACTGGCGATGGGCGCCGCCCGCGCCGTGGGCCTGACCGACAGCCCGGAAGCGGTGCGCAAGGCCAGCAGGCTCTACATGCCGATCGGCGACAGGGTGGTGATCATCGGCGGCGAACTGGTCGGCATCGAACTGGCCGAGTTCCTCAATGAGCGCGGGCGCCATGTCACCGTGGTAGACGACCTTGCGCAACTGGGCCGGGGGCTTTCCCCGGCACGGCGCGCGGTGCTGCTGGACGAACTGCCCGAACACGGCATCGTCTTCCACGCCGGGGCGGCCGACATCGCGATCGGCGACAAGGCGGTGACCTTCACCGCCGCCGACGGCAGCGCCCAGGCGCTGCCCGCCGACACCGTCATCATCGCCAAGGGCGCGGAAACCAACACCGGCCTGCACGATGACCTGGTGGCCGCCGGCATCGATGCCCGCATGGTCGGCGACTGCCAGGGCGTGGGCTACATCCTTGGCGCGGTGCGATCGGCGGCGGATGTCGCGGCGGCGATCTGAAGCCGTGGCGCCTGAAGCCCGGGTTAGAACCCGAAGCTGCTGACCATGCCGCCATCGACCAGCACGTCGGTGGCGGTGATGAAGCTGGCGCCCGGTGAGCACAGGAACACCGCGACCGAGGCCATCTCCTCGGGCCGGGCGATCCGGGCCACCGGCTGGTTGGCGAGCATGGTGTCGAGGTTGGGGCTGTGCGCGCGTTCGCTGGCCACCATCGCCGTGTCGGTCGCCCCCGGCGAGATCGAGACGATGCGCGCGCCGCGCGCGCCGAACGCCTTGGCCTCGCGCTTGACCAGTTGCATCACGCCGTACTTCGACAGGGGATAGGCAACGATGCCATCGGGGCAATGCACGGCCAGCGCCGCCACGCCGTCGGCGGTGGTGGTGGTGCGGCAGGCGGCGGCGGCTTCCGGGGGCAGCGGGAAATAGGCCGAATTCGACGCGATCAGCACCGCCGCTGAACCATCGGCCATGTGGTCGCGCAAGGCATCGACCAGCCGGATCGAGGCGGCAAGGTTGATGTCGAGGATCGCCGCCGGATCGCCGCCGCGCGGGCCGACCCCGGCGGTGTGGACCAGCGCGGCGATGCCCCGGCCGTCCAGCGCGGCCACGACCCGTGCCGGATAATCGGCAGCGGCGATGTTGCCGGCGAGTACCGCGACGCGGGTGCCCGACGCACGCACGCTGTCGGCCAGCACCGCAAGCCGGTCGGCATCGATGTCGCACAGCAGCAGGTCGGCATAGCCCGCCGCCGCCAGCGCGCGTGCCGATGCCGAACCCATGCCGCCGGTGGCCCCGGTGACGATGGCGATGCCGCTGGCGTGGTTGCGTTGGCTCATGGTGTGGTCCTCCCGTTCACGTCCGGTCACGCCACCGCGAGGGCGACCTGGACCTTGTTTTCCGAATTGGCGCCGAGCAGCCGCGCGAACGTGGCGGGGAACTGGTCGAGCGCGACGACACGGCTGATCATCACCTTGGGATCGACATGGCCGGCCAGCATGGTGCGCGCCGAAAATTCAAAATCCTGGCGCGAATAGCCGACCGGGAATTGCAGGCTGACGCCCTTGAAACCGGCAATGGCGGGGACAATCGGGTCAGGCGTGGCGCAGAAGCCCAGCGACAGCACCTTGCCCATCAGCCGCACGTGGTCGATCGCCCTGGCCACCATGCCCGGCACGCCCACGCATTCCAGCACGATGTCCGGCGCGCCGCCCAGCGCTTCGGCCACTTCGGCGCGCTCGTGCTCGCCATAGCCGACGAAGGCATCCGCGCCCATCGCCTGCGCTATCCCGGCCCGGCGGGGCGAGCGCGACATTGCCACGATCCTGCCTGCACCCAGCCGGCGCGCCCAGTAGATCGCGCTCAGCGCGATGGTCCCGGCGCCCAGCACCAGCACGCGATCCCCCGGCTGGATCGCGGCACGCCGGATACCATAGAGCGAGACCGTCAGCGGTTCGACCAGCGCGCCGTCGGCCGCGGTCAGACCATCGCCCAGCGGGATCGCCGCAGCGGCAGGGAGCCGGGCGAATTCGGCGAAGCCGCCGAGGATGCGCGTGGCCCCCGGACACAGAATCCAGTTGCCCGCCGCACAGGCCTCGCAGTGCCCGCAACCCACCGCCGGAAACGCCGCCACGCGCTGGCCGACGCGCAAGCCCGATACCCCGCTGCCGACTTCGACGATCCGCCCGGCGAACTCATGCCCCATCACCATGCCGCCCGCAAACGCGCGGGGCGGGCCGTCGTTCAGGTGCAGTTCGCTGCCGCAGATGCCACAGCGCTCCACCGCCACCAGCACCGAGCCGGCATCGCATTCGGGTTCGGGCCGGTCCTCGATCCGCAAGGCTTGCTGCGAGCCATAGCAGACGGCGGCTTTCATCCCCGGGCTTCGGCCATCAGCGGGTTCTGCATCCGCGCGCGCTTGTCGGCGAATTCCGGCGTGCCCGGGATCGGTTCGGCGGGGTTGAACAGCGGCGAGATCGGCGTTTCCGCCAGCGCCGCCAGCATCCGCGCGTGGCGCTGCGCCACCGGCACGATATATTCGCCATGCGTGAAGATGTAGAGCCGATCGGCCAGGATGCCCTGCACCACCATCTCGCCCACATGGGCGGCATCCATGCCGAAGCCCTTGGGCAGTGCCACCGCCGGCAGCCCCACCAGCCGGTTGGTGCTGTTGGCCAGGTTGGTCTCGATCACCCCGGGGCACAGCACCGAAACGCCGACATCGAACCGGGCAAGCTCCTGCCGCAGCGATTCCGACATGGCGACTACACCGAATTTGGCGGCGCAATAGGCGCCGACGCTGGCGCTGGTGATCACCCCTTGCGTGGACGAGGTGTTGACGATGTGGCCCTCGCGCCGATCCGCCATCCCCGGGCCGAACGTGCGGATGCCGTTGAACACGCCGACGAGGTTGATGTCGATCATCCGGTCGAAGCTCTCGGGCGACTGGTCGATCAATCCCCGGTCACCGAACGTGCTGTTGCCTTCGTTCATGATCCCGGCGTTGTTGGCCAGAATGCCGACCGGGCCGAACGCCGCTTCCACCGCCGCGCGTGCATCGGCCCATTGCTGGCGATCCCGCACGTCGAGCAGCAGGCCGATGACGTCGCCTGCCGATCCCGCCACCGCCGCGTCCAGCGCATCGCGGTCGATGTCGGCCAGCGCCACGCGGCAACCGCGCGCCGCCAGCGACCGGCCGATCGCCAGGCCGATGCCGCTGGCCCCGCCGGTCACGAATGCCGTCTTGCCCGCGATCGCTTTCATGCGCCCCCCTCCCCGGAACCCCGGCGGCGCCCCCAATCGGGATGCCGCGCTGCACTTTTGCCCGACGCTGCATTGGCGAACGGTTGTGAAGTGGTGACTACTTATCGCGAGGCAGATCGTTGTGCAAGGCTGCGTCCAGCGAACGCCCGCCACTGCCATCGGGCGCTCAATCCAGCTCGATCGGCTCGTTCAGGCGTTCGGCGGCGCGCACCAGCCGCAGCACGCAATCGACGTGGAAATTGACCACGCGATCGTACGTGTACGAATCGGGGTGGTCCGAATTGATCACCGTGCTGGTGCGGAACCAGCCGCCGGCCCCGGCCAGCATCCGCGCGATGGTGCCGATCATCATGTAGACATCCATGTCCGGGCGGAACAGCCGCGCCCGCATCCCGTCCAGCAGGATCGCCTCCTGCAGCTTGAAGGAACGGGTCTTGGCCGCCTGGACATAAGCGAATTCGGGCCGGCTGCGGAAAAACCCGCCGTCGTTGAGCAGGATCGCGTTCACGTCCCAATGCTCGATGAAGTTGCGGAAGCGGTGCTGCACGCTGGCGATCAGGCGCTGCTCGGCATTGCCCTCGATCCGCAGCAGGGCATCCTGGCTTTGCACATTGCGCTCGATCGGCGCCTTGAGGATCTCGTGAAGGATGTCCTCCTTGGTGGCGAAGTGGTGATACAGGCTGCCCGGCAGCATATCGACCCGATCGGCGATCTGCCGCACCGAGGTCGATTCGAAACCGTGCTCGGCAAACAACGCCGCCGCGGCCTCGACGATGCGTTCGCGCCGATCGGCCGGCCGGGTCCGCCGCGCAGGCGACGTCGCGGCTGGCCGCTCGGCGGGACGGCTGGTGGAATTGACCTGTCGCGCCATGCCTAGTTCCGTCCCCTGTTCAGGCCACCCTGCCCGCCCGATGGCAGGTTCAGCCGATAGGCGCGCGCGCCGTTTTCCGCAAACGGTGCATCCGGTTCGCCGTGACGCCCGGCGCCCCGGCTCAGCCGATCGCGCCCGATTCCTTCAGGCGGGAAATGTCTTCCCAGCCAATGCCCAAACCCAGCAGCACCGTCTCGGTATGCTCGCCCAGTTCAGGCGCCCGCACCGGATGCGCGGGTTGCTCGTTGAACTGCACCGGCGCGGTGACCAGCCTGAGGTTCGTGCCGTTGGCCATCTCGACATCGGCGATATAGCCGTTGGCGATGGTCTGGGGATCGTCATGCACTTCCAGCGGAGTCTGCATCGGCGCCCACACCCCCTTGGCTGCCGCCATGATCCGGCACCATTCGGCATAGTCCTTGCCGGCGTAGATGCCGTCGAGCAGATCGACACAGGCGGCCGCGTTGGCCTTGCGCGCGGGCATATCGACAAAGCGCGGATCGTCGATCAGCTCGGGGTGGTCGATCACCGTGCAGAAATCGGCCCAGTAGCGATCGGCGTCGAGCATGTTGAGCTTGATGTAGCGGCCATCCCGCGTGCGGTACGTGCCCGAAAGCGGATTCCAGCTATTGCGGCGATCATAGACCTTCGGGGGGTGCCCGGCATTGCCCGGCGCGTGGGTGATGTCGGGCTGGAGCTGCCAAAGGCCGACGCCGAACAGCGAGACATCGACCACCGGCGCCTCGCCGGTACACTTGCGCTGGTAAAGCGCGGTGGAAATGGCCCCGGCGATGGTAAGCCCGCCCATCACGTCGCCGAACGCCGGCCGCTGCATGGCCGGTTCGGTGGCGCCGGGCTGGGTGAAGGCTTCGCCAATGCCGGGCCGCGACCAGTACGAGGTGGCATCATAGCCGCCGGTCTGGACGTCGGGACCTTTCGGGCCATAGCCGGAGCCGCGGACGTAGATGATGTCGGGGTTCTGCGCCTTGATATGCTCGACATCGATGCCCAGGCGGCGGCGCGCATCGGGACGGATGTTGGTCAGGAACACGTCGCACTGCTTTGCCAGCCGGTACAGAAGTTCGCGCCCTTCGGGCTGCTTGAGGTCGATCGCGACCGACTGCTTGCCCCGGTTGGTGAACTGGAAGCTGGCATCGACGCCGTTGTGCAGCGAATGCAGCCCGGCGGTGACCAGGCTGCGATAGGGATCGCCGGTTTCCGGATGCTCGACCTTGATGATCTCGGCCCCCCATTCGTGCAGCGCGGCGCCGGCGATGGGGACGAAGACATGCGATGCGACTTCAAGGACGCGAACGCCGGCAAGGGGCTTGTTCATGCGGAACTCCGGGGCGAGGATTTCATAACCAGATGATTGTTTGGTTAGCATAGGCAGAGACGGTTTTCGTCGTCAAGGCTTGACAAGCGCATCAACGAGGCAATAACCAAACGCTTGTTAGATTCGTGCCGACTCGCATGGATCGCCCGTTCATGGAGAGATGCAATGGCAACCACAGCCCCCACCAGCTCGCTGATCAAGGCCGGCGCCGACGACGCGCGGCGTTACTGGCTGGACGAAGGCCGCGCCCCCGGCGGCTTCGTCAAGCAGGTCGATCCCGCCACCAACTCGCGCGGGCTCGATCCGATGTTCGCCGGCATCAAGATCATCGACTGCGACACCCATTACACCGAACCGCCGCGCCTCTGGGTCGATAACGCCCCCGCCGGCCTGAAGGACAGGATGCCGCACGTCGAACGCCACGGCGAGACCGACAAGTGGGTGTGCATGGGCCGCGATTTCGGCTCGATGGGCGGCAACGTCATCGACAGGAACCGCAACAAGCTGATGGGCCGCCTGGCATTCCAGAACTATGACGAGATCGATCCCGGCTCGTTCGACCTCAACGCCCGGCTGGAGGCGATGGACGCGATGGGCATCTGGGGCCACGTCTGCTTCCAGAACGGCGGCGTCACCCAGGCTGGCTCGCTGGTCGCGCTCGATGACGAGGCGGTCGCCGTCGCCATCACCCAGATCTACAACGACGCCTGCCGCGATCGCATGGTTCAGTCGGGCGGCCGCGTGAACTGCATGGCCACGCTGCCCTACTGGGACAGGAAGCTGATGAACGCCGAACTGCGGCGCATCGTCGACATGGGCATCAAGGGCATCACCCTGCCCGATCGGCCCGAACGCCTGTCGCAGGGCTACCTCGCGGCGGACGGCGGCATCAACCCGTTCTGGGAAGAAGTGTTCGAGACCTGCAACGCCACCGGCCTGGCCATGACCTTCCACCTCAACGGCTCGCTCGATGCCGAAAGCGCGATGTGGGACCATCTGGGTTTCGACCAGCGCCTGCCGCTGTCGTCGATGATCCACTTCATCGGCTGCGCCGCCACGCTGACCAACTTCATCGTCACCGGCATCCTCGACAAGTACGAGAACCTGAAGGTCGGCCTGATCGAGAGCGGCGTGGGCTGGGTGCCGTTCTGGCTGGACGGGCTGGAGCACCAGCTCGACGAGTTCCACACCATCATCAACCGTGGCCTGAAGCGCCGGCCGAAGGAATACTTCCGCGACAACTTCTGGGTCAGCTTCTGGTTCGAGAACGCCACCGTCAACAAGCTGATCGACGAGATCGGCCGCGACAAGGTGATGTTCCAGACCGACTATCCGCACCCGACCTCGCTCTATCCCGACGTGCAGGACAAGCTGGTCAAGGTGATGAAGGATTTCGACCCCGCCACCCGCAAGCTGATCCTGCAGGACAACGCGGTCAAGCTGTTCAACATCGACGTGGACTGACCGGCAAGGACACGAAACCGGATGCGCGCCATGCCCCGGGCGGGTCATGGCGCGTTTCCCTGTGGCGGGGCGTGAAACGCGCGTTGCCGGAATTGCGCGCCTGCATCAGGCCATTGGGCAACAGCTTTACGGGCCGCGTTTCGACCCGGCCCGCGTGCAACCGCATCACGCCGCCACTCGGCCGAAAGCGGCGGGAATACAGTGTAATAATTTGTAGGATTATCGCAGGCGGTGGTCAGATACGGACCCGCCCGGCTGATATCGTTAACCATGTTCGGCGAAAACCGTGCCCTGTCGGACAGGATCCGGCGCACCGGTCAAAGGAGCCGATCATGGGCATGAGAGTGGGTGGAGCAGCCTCCAGCGCTGCCATGAACGCCTGGCAAACGCGCAGGCAGGATTTTGGAAGCCTGGTTTCCGCGATCAGGAGCGGCAACCTCGGCTCGGCACAACAGGCCTTTTCGGCGCTGCAGGCACTGGGCAGTTCGGCCGGCAGCGGTTCGACAGCGACGGGCACGACAACCGGCAGCACCACCGCGCCCACCGACAACAGCCCGCTAGCGACGATCGGGCAGGCGCTGGCCAGTGGCGACATCCAGGCAGCGCAGCAGGCGCTGGCCAAAGCCTTCAACGGTGCCGGCGGCGGCCATCATCACCGGCACGGTTCGGGAACGACGACGCCTGCGGCGCAGTCGACCGCGCTTCCCGCCGGAACCACGATCAGCACGATGGCCTGACCGTCAGCGAAAGCGGACCTGGACGTCGTGTTCGCGGGAGGGAAAAACGTTCCAGATGACGGTTCTGACTTCCAGCGGAACATCGCCCGACTCCATGCAGATGTAGTCCCCTATCCGCGGGACGCTGCTCATCTCCCGCACGAAGCCAGCCCCCTTCCCTCCCGGCTCGATCTTGACGAAGTTCACGCGAACCATTGCCTTTTCTCCATTCATGTCCCCAGCCGCGTCGCTCGCCCGACCGGTGGGACATGCCGCACCCCGGTTCCCTGATGGCGCCGGTCGTTGCCGTGCTATCCCAGCGCGTGGGCATAAGTCGCCACCGCCAGCACGATGCCGCTTCCCGCAACCACGCAGGCGCCCGTGGCGACCACGCGCGAAGAGGCGATCATCGCGATCGAGAGCAGCACGATCGCCATTTGCAGGGCAGTTTCGGCCCATTCGTAATGCTCACCCGCTTCGCCGGCACGCGTGCCGGCTTCCTCCAGCGCGTCGGCCGTGGCCTGAAGCTGGGTGATGCCATGCCGCTTCGCATCGGCGTGATCCAGCGCGGCGGCATCGGCCAGCAGCCTGTCGCGCTCCACCGCCGGCGCCGTGATCGCGGCCGACTGCAGGACGACCTGCCGGATTTTCTTGGCCTGCATGTAGTTGTAGGTATCGGACGCCTTGATGGTATCGACCACGTTCTCGCGCAGCAGGCCCGCACCGACGAGGTGAACCACCGCCAGCAGCACGGCGAAGATGCCGACCAGCAGCGACAGCCGATCGCGGAATCGGCGCTCCTCCTTCACGGCCTCGCCTTCGTTCTGTTCCAGTCGTTCGATCGTCTCGTCGATCAACTCCTTGGCTTCGGTAGCTTCCAGCATCGGTCCCTCCATTTGCAGTTCGTTTTCCGGGCGATTTGACGTCATGGCCGCCCTGCCGGCGTCATCCACAGGCGGTGATGGGCCATGTCCAGCACGACCCGCGCGCCGCCGAACCCGGCCCAGCCCATCGACAGGACGGTGCCCGGGCACGGCGACGGACCGGCTTCCACCGCATCGACCGTCATCGGCCCCACGCCGATCCGATGCCGCACGGCCGGGTCCGGCGCCACGGCGCCATCACCCGCCAGGCCGATCGTCACGGCCGTGCCGCGCTCGTCCACGCCGGGCAGGACCAGGCATTTCCCGGCAACCGGTTCGAACGGAACCGCGATCATGCCCCGGCCAGCCCCGGCGTTTGCGGAATGATCCAGCACGTTCAGTCGCAATCGCCGGAAATCGAACCCGATCACCATGTCGGCAAGCACATCCGCACCGATAACCATGTCCGCACCGCCGGGGGGATCGCCCACCGATACGTTGCGGAACGAGATTTCGGCATGATCGATACCGATGCCGTGAACCTGGCGCATTCGCGCCGGTCCCCGGGCGTGGGCAACCCCATCCACGCGCTCGGCCAGGCGCGGCGCGACCACCGTGACCGGACTGGACGGGTCGATCGTCGCGATCACCGGATGGGTATCGACGCGCACCGACACGAGCAGCAATCCCGCCTTCAGCAGGAACTTGGGCGACATCACGCCAATCGGACCGCCCATCGCCTCACTCCCCCCCGTTCGAAAGCGTTCCGCTGGCCTGGAACAGGGCTACACTGTCGATCATCCGTGCCGCGCGCACCTGGACGAGCTGCACCGACGCCTGCGAGGCGGCGCTGGCGATGCCCAGCAACCCGAACCGGCCGATCGCGCCCAGCTCCATCTGCCGCCGGGCCAGCACCAGCGCGCGACGGGCAGCGGCATCCTGCCGGGCGGCGGCATCCAGCGCGGCGGCGTCGCTGCGCAGTCCGGCCAGGGCATCGTCCACGTCGAGGAACGCCTGCAGCGCGGCGCTGCGATATTGCGCCTGCGCGGCGGCCAGGGCAGCCTCGGCCGCCCGCTTCTGGTGCAGCAACTGCCCCGAATGGAACAGCGGCTGGGCAACACTGCCCGCCAGCGTGAAGAACAGGTTCGATCCCGCCAGCAGGCTGGCAAAGTCCTGCGCCGAACCGCCCGCCGATGCGCTGAGCTGGATCGCCGGCAGCCGCGCCGCAATCGCCGTGCCAAGATCGGCAGCGGCGCCGCGAACCTGCGCCTCGGCGGCGCGGACATCGGGGCGATGGCTCACGATGTCGGCAGGCAGGCTTTCGGGCAGCCGCGCGGGCAGTTGCAGTTCGGCCAGTTCGGGCAGCCCGGGAACCTCCGCCCCGGCCGGAATGCCGACCAGCGACCCGACCAGCGCCTGCTGGTGCCGCACCTGGCGTTCCAGCGCGGGCACCTGTGCTTCGGCGGTGGCCAGCACGGTTTCCGCATTGGCCACATCGGCCTCGCCGGCATCGCCGATACGGCGGCGCTCGCGGGTGAAGGCCAACAGCTCGCGGTCGGCCGCGACGGCATCGCGGGTGGCGGCCAGTTGCGCCGCCAGTGACGCCCGCTGGATGACGGCCTGGACAAGATTGGTGACGACGGTGGTGCGCGCCGCCGCCAGCCGCGCCACCGCCACGTCGGCAGCGGCGCGGGCCGATCGCACCTTGCTGCGCCCCCCGCCGAACACATCGAGCGGATAAGCCACGGTCAACTGCGCGGTATGCAGCGTGTAGAGCGTGGCGTTCGGATCGGCCAGCGGCGAGGCGATGACGTTCGAGACCCGTGCCCGCTGCGATTGCAGCGAAGCGTCGATCTGCGGCCCTTGCGAACTGGCAACGCCACCCGCCAGCGCGCGCGCCTGGCGCAGCGTCGCCTCGGCGGCGGCAAGGTCGGCGTTGTGCTGAAGCGCCCGCTCGACCAGCGCATCGAGCGCGGGGTTGCCGAACGCGCGCCACCACTCGGCCGGGACCGACCCGCCCGCGTCCAGGCGCTGCGGCGCTCCCGAAGCCGGCGCGATCGTTTCCGCCGGACGTGCCGGTGGCAGCGGCAGCACCGGCACCGGATGGCGCGGCCCCGGCGTGCAGGCGGCCAGCGCCAGCGATCCCAGCAGCAAGGCAGGTTGCCGCGCGATCACGGTGCCGGCTCCACCGGCGTGCCATCGGCATGGTGACGATGGATGCCGTGGCCATGCGCCCCGCCATGCCGCGACCAGCGCAGGATCAGCACCGGCAGCACCAGCAGCAGCGGCAGCGGCGCCAGCGTCATCCCGCCGACAACCACCAGCGCCAGCGGCTTCTGCACCTGGCTGCCGATGCCGCTGGAAAGCGCGGCGGGCAGCAGGCCGATTGCCGCCGCGAAACAGGTCAGCAGCACCGGACGCAGGCAGTGCCGCATCGCCACCACCATCGCCATCTCGCGCTCAAGCCCCTCGTTGACCTGCTGGTTGAAGGTGCTGACGACCAGAATGCCGTCCATCACCGCGATTCCGAACAGCGCGACGAAGCCGATCGCCGCCGAAATGCTGAACGCGGTGCCGGTGGCCGCCAGCGCCAGCAGCCCGCCGACCAGCGCCATCGGAATCGCGGTGAACGCCAGCAGGCTGTCGCGCAGCGAGCCGAAATTGGCGAACAGCAGCACCAGGATCAGCGCCAGGCTGATCGGCACGACGATCTCCAGCCGGGCCACCGCATCGGTCAGGTTGCCCAGTTCGCCCGCCCATTCGAGGTGATAGCCATCGGGCAAGGGCACGCGCGCGGCAATGCGGCGCCGGGCCTCGCTCACCGCGCTGCCGAGGTCGCGCCCGCGCACGCTGAAGTTCAGCGGGACATAGCGCTCCTGATGATCGCGATAGATGAACGAGGCGCCGGTGCTGAGGTGGACTTGCGCGACTTCCGAAAGCGGCACCTGCACCAGCCCGCTGCCGCCCTGCGCGGGCGCGCCGATGGTGATGTGGCGGATCGATTCGATCGCGTCGCGCTGGCCCGGGTCAAGCCGGACGACGATGGGGAAATGCCGGTCGGTGCCCGGCTCGTAGAGGTCGCCGGTCGATTGCCCGCCGATCGCGGCGGCAACCGTAGCGTTGATGTCGTCGGGCGTCAGGCCGAAGCGCGCGGCGGCAAGCCGGTCGATGTCGATCCGCAGCGTCGGCTGGCCCAGCGAATTGCCGATGCCCAGATCGGTGATTCCGGGCACTTTCGCCATTTCCGCCTTGATGCGGTTGGCCAGCCGGGTCAGCGTGGCCAGGTCGCTGCCGAAGATCTTCAGCGAATTGGCCCCCTTCACGCCCGAGGACGCTTCCTCGACGTTGTCCTCGATGTACTGCGAGAACTCGAAATCGACGCCGGGCCAGCGCTGCCGCAGCCGGTCCTGCAACTGCGCCGTCAGCTTTTCCTTGGTCATCCCCGCCGGCCATTCGCTCGCCGGCTTCAGCGGGGCATAGAACTCGGCGTTGAAGAAGCCGGTGGCATCGGTGCCGTCATCCGGCCTGCCGTGAGTCGAGACCACGCGATCGACTTCGGGCAGCGCCGCGATCGTCCGCCGGACGGCGTTGACCAGCGGCTGCCCGGCCTCCAGCGAGATCGACGCCGGCATCGTCGCGCGGATGTAGAGGTTGCCTTCCTCCAGGTGCGGTAGGAATTCGATGCCCAGCAGCGGAATCGTCAGCGTGCTGGCCGCCACCACCAGCCCGGCGACGGACAGGGTAAGCTGCCGGTTGGCCAGCGTGAAGGCCAGCGCCCGTTCGTGAAGCGCGCGCAGCCGCGCGGTGATCGCGGTTTCCACCTCGCTCAGCCGGTCGGGCAGCAGCATCGCCGCCAGCGCCGGCGAGACCGTGAATGCCGCCACCAGCCCGCCGGCAATGGCATAGGCATAGGTCTTCGCCATCGGTCCGAAGATGTGCCCTTCCACCCCGGTCAGCGTGAACAGCGGCAGGAAGCTGGCGATGATGATGGCGGCGGCAAAGAAGATGCTGCGGCTGACATCGCTGGACGCGTGCAGCATGGCGGAGAACCGCGTCGCCAGCGAGCCGTGGATGCGCCCGGCGCCGATCGCTTCGGATCGGTTGACCATGCGCCGGAAGATCGCCTCGACCATGATGACGCTGGCATCGACCACCAGCCCGAAATCGAGCGCGCCCAGCGACAGCAGGTTGGCGCTTTCGCCTTGCAGGATCAGCACCAGGATCGCCACCGACAGCGCCATCGGGATCGTCAGCGCCACGATCAGCGCGCTGCGCAGGTTGCCCAGGAACAGCCATTGCAGCGCGAAGATCAGCACCACGCCCATCGTCAGGTTTTCCATGACGGTGCGGGTGGTGACGCCGATCAGTTCGGAGCGGTCGTAGATCCGTTCCAGACGCACCCCCGGCGGCAGCACCCCGCCGGCATTGATGGCATCGACTTCCTTCTCGACGGCATGGATCGTCGGCAGCGACTGCGCGCCCCGCTGCATCAGCACGATGCCCATGACGATGTCGTCGTGGCGCCCGTCGCCGGCTATCCCCAGGCGCGGGAGGTTGCCGATGTGGACCTCGCCGACATCGCGCAGCAGCACCGGCGCCACGCCCGGCCCGCCGACCAGCACGTTGCGGATGGCATCGACCGACTGGATCAGGCCGATGCCGCGCACGATCGCCGCCTGCTCGCCGAAATTGACGGTCTGGCCGCCGACATTGCTGTCGCTCTTGCCGATCGCCGCAACCACCTGCGGCACGGTGACGCCGTGCGCGACCAGCCGGTCGCGATCGAGCCGCACCTCGTAGCTGCGCAGCTTGCCGCCCCAGCCGGTCACGTCGATCACGCCGGGAATGCGCTTGAACCGCCGTTGCAGCACCCAGTCCTGCAGCGTTTTCAGGTCCATCGGCGAGTAACCGGCCGGCCCGGCCAGGCGATAGCGGTAGATTTCGCCGATCGGGCTGGTCGGCGAAATCAGCGGCTGCGCGCCCGCCGGCATCGGCGGCAATTGCGACAGGCGGCCCAGCACGAGCTGTTCGGCCTCGCGGAACGAGACATCGTAGCTGAACTGGATGCGCACGTCGGACAGGCCGAACAGCGAGATCGAGCGCACCGCCTTGATGTGCGGCAGCCCGGTCACCGCCACCTCGATCGGCGTGGTGACGTTGCGTTCGACCTCCTCGGCCGAGACCCCGCTGCTTTGCGTGACCACTTCGACCATCGGCGGCACCGGGTCGGGATAGGCCTCGATGTTCAGCGCGATGAAGCCCGCGATCCCGGCGCCCAGGATCGCGATGAGCAGCGCGATGACCAGCCGGCGCTGGCGCAGCGAAAGTTCCACCAGCCGGTTCATCGGCACGCCGTCACTGGTCGGTGCCCGCTTCGTTGACGAACAGCGCGCCCGAGACGACCACCCGGTCGCCGGGATTCAGGCCCCCGACGATCCGGGTCAGGCCGCCCTCGGTCTCGCCCACGATCACCGGCCGGCCATGCAGCAGCCGGTCGTTGCCCAGCGTCCACACCCGCGCGGCATCGCCTTCGTGAATCACCGCCGGCGCGGGAACCAGCACGCCGGCCGCGCCCTGCAGGGTGCGGCGGATGGTGAAGCTGGCGAACATCTGCGGCTTCAGCAGGCCCGCCGCATTGGCGATCGTGGCGCGAACCGGCAATCGGTGCGTGGCCGGGTCCAGCGCCGCGCCGACGTTGTCGATCATCGCCTTGAACACCCGGCCCGGCAGGGCAGGCGTCGTCACCTCGACCGAGTCGCCGACATGGACCAGCGCGGCATCGCTTTCGGCAAGCTGCGCGACCAGCCAGACCCGCGACAGGTCGGCGATGGTCATCAACGCGGCACTGCCCCCCGCCGCAACGAACTGCCCGGGCGCCACCGCCCGGTCGGCGACGATGCCCGGCACCGGCGAGCGATAGACCGTTCGCGGCCCGCCGCTCAGCGCGGTGCCGCCCGCCTGGCCATACAACGCCAGCCGGGCACGCGCGGCCGACAGCGCGGATTGCGCGGTGCGCTGCGCGCCTTGCGCCGTGGCGGCATCGGCCTGGGCCTGCAGGAAGTCCTTCTGGGCGCCACCCGCGCTTTCGAAAATCGCCTTCTGTCGTTCGGCATTGCGGCGCGAGACCAGCGCCGCCTCGCTGGCGGCTGCGGCCTGCGCGGTTGCCGCGTTGAAGGCGTTGCGGGCATCGACCAGTTCGGGCGATGCCACCTCCAGCAGCGCCTCGCCCCGGCCGACGCGCTGGCCCGGCTCAACCATGACGCGCAGCACCTGCCCCGAATAAGGCAGCAGGATCGGCGTGCTCTGATCGGCATCGACGGCAATCGACCCGGACGCCCGCACCAGTTCCACGTTCGCCCCCAGCCGGGCGGGCAGGATGCGAAGCCCGGCCAGTTGCGCGGGCGTCGGCCGGAACGCATCCGGCGGCAGGACTTCCGGCGCGGGGCGATCGGGGGCAAGCGCCCAGTGGATGACAGCGGCCAGCACCGCCGCGCCCGCCATCCCGGCCGCGACCAGCAGCGCCAGCCGGCGTTGCTCGGGCACGGAAAACTGCCGGGCCGGCGGCAATGGCGCTTGCGATGCGGCGTCGTCCGACAACGTTCGGTTTCCAGTCTGATTTCGTGCCGGCGCGATTGGCCGCAGCCGGCCGGGCGGCTATTAGGAGCGCGCGCTTACACACGCCTTACGGCCTTTGCGGAGAGACACGGTGCGCCTGCTGATCGTCGAGGATGACCGGAAACTGGCGGCCGCGCTGCAGGAAGCGCTGGCCCGGCGCGGCTATCAAAGCGATCATGCCACCCACCTCGACGATGCCGAACTGATGGCGAACAGCGCGCAGTATGCCGCCATCCTGCTCGATCTGGGCCTGCCCGACGGCGATGGCCTGGCGCTGCTGCAGCGGCTGCGGGCGGCACGCAAACCCACGCCGGTGCTGGTGATCACCGCCCGCGAAGCCATCACCGAACGGATCATCGGGCTCGATTCCGGGGCCGACGACTACATCGTCAAGCCGTTCGATCCCGATGAGCTGGTCTCGCGCATCGCGGCGGTGCTGCGGCGGGGCGGGCACTTCCTGGGCACGCAGATGGAACTGGGCAACGCCACGCTCGACACCGCCTCGGGCGACCTGACGGTGGCGGGAAAGCCGGTGCTGCTCTCGGCCCGCGAACGCCAGTTCGCCGAACTGCTGTTCCGCCGCTCCGGGCAGGTCGTCAGCAAGCAACTGGCGGAAGACCAGCTTTTCGGGCTGGACGACCCCGTGGGATCGAACGCGGTCGAAGTCTATGCCCACCGCCTGCGCCGCAAGCTGGAGAAGGCGGGCGCCAGCCTGCGCATCGAAACCGTGCGCGGCGTGGGCTACCTGATCCGGCAGGTGCCCGCATGAAGCTCACCCGATCGCTGACGTTCCGGATGCTCGCGGTCGAGATCGCCGGCATTCTGGTGGTGCTGGCCATCATGGCGGCGCTGGCCATTGCCCTCATGCAGAAGACCATCGACGCCCAGCAGGGCGCGTTGCTGGGCAATCAGGCGGGCAACATCGAGACCGCGCTGACATTCCACGACCGGCAGCCGGCGCTGGAACTGACCGGCAAGGTTCGCGCCGCCTACGATTCGGCGATCGACGGCCGGTTCTATCTGCTGGTCGGCGGCGATGGCGCGGTGCTGCTGCGCAGTCCGGAAAGCCGGCTGCTGTCGCCCGCCGCCATCCCGCGCGGCGCGCATGACCTGTTGTTCCATGCCGGCGCGCTTGTCGGATTCAGCCGGCCGATCAGCACGCCGGCCGGGCCGGCATGGATCGTCGTCGGCCAGGATCAGGCGGCGGCGGCGGCTATTCTCGACGACGTCGCCCGGGCGTTCCTGCTGCGCTACATCGTCGTCCTGATCGTCGTGCTGGCGCTGCTGCCGGCGATCAATGCCCTGATCCTGCGCCAGTTGGGCCGACGCGTGCGCGAAGTGGCCGACCAGGCCGAATCGATCGGCCCGCAGAACCCCGGCCAGCGGCTGGACGAGACGCGATTGCCGCGCGAGGTGGCCAGCCTGGCGCGGGCCACCAACCGGCTGGTCGAGCGTCTTGAAAAAGCCGTCGCCCAACAACGCGCGTTCGTGGCGAATGTGACGCACGAGCTGAAGACGCCGCTGGCAACCCTGCGGATGCAGATCGACGCGATCGCCCCGGAACAGCGGGCCAGGCTGGGGTCCAGTGTCGACAGCCTGTCGCATGTCATCTCGCAGATGCGGGCGCTGGCGGAACTGGAATCGCTGGACGCCGCCGCGCGTGACGCGTTCGACTTGGGCGAACTGGCCCGGAACATGGCCGAGAATCTGGCCCCGCAGATCTATGCCGATGGCCACAGGCTGGAACTGCGGCTGCCGGAGGGACCGGTGCCGGTTTCAGCAGGCCCCATCCTGATCGAGCTGGCCATCCGCAACCTGGTTGACAACGCCCGGCAGCACACCCCGGCGGGAACCACCATCGCCATCGAGGTCAGCCCACAGGGCGAACTGGCGGTCAGCGACGACGGCCCGGGCATAGCCGAGGAAATCGCCCCTTACGTCAAACGGCGCTTCTGGCGCGCCGATCAATCGCGCACCGACACCGCCGGCCTTGGCTTGTCGATCGTCGAACGCATCTGCGAAGTCCACGGAACCCGGCTCGGCCTGATGAGCAATCCGGGCAAGGGCGCACGCTTCTCGTTCATCCTGCGGCGGTTGTGAATTCTCGCGAAGCCGGCACCGCCGCCGCGTTCGGGGCGCCGGGCGGGACGCCGGATCAGGCGGCGCAAAGCGCGCGGATGCGGGTGAGCGCCCCGGCGGTGTCGGCAATGGTGGGGGTGCATTCGATGCCGATCGGGCCGGTATAGCCGATGCTGTCCAGCAGCCGCAGCATCGCGGGCCAGTCCACCCCGCCCGAGCCGGGCTCGCCGCGACCGGGCGCGTCGGCAATCTGGACATGCTCGATAAGATGGGCGACGCCGGGCGCGACCACCGCCGGGTCCTCGCCCTCGACGATCGAGTGGTACATGTCGTAAAGCAGGCGGACGCGCGGCGAGTTCACCGCCTCGATCACGCTGACCGCGTCCTCGGTGCGGCTGAACAACACGCCGGGGTGGTCCATGCGGGTGTTGACCGCTTCAAGGATGATGGTGACGCCCAGTTCCTCGGCGATCGGGACTATGCTGGCGACCGCTTCGGCAACGATGGCAAGCTGCACCGGGCGCTTCATCCACGGCACGCCCGGGCCGGAGCCGACGACGACACGGCGGCAGCCCAGCGCGATGGCATCCTCGGCCGCCTGACGGAACATCCGGCGAAAACCGTCGTGAGTCTCCCGCTCGATCAGCCGGGTGCGCGGATCGGCAACGACGGTCCAGAGTTCAGCGCCGTGATCGGCCAGCGCGCGGGCCAGCGCGGGGACGTCGCGGTTGCCGGTGGTGAAGATTTCCACCTTGCGGAAACCGGCACGGACCGCAGCGGCGACGCGGTCTTCCAGGCGGTCGCCCGCTTCGGTGAACATGTATTCGAGATTGACCGAGAGTTCGAAGGCCATGACCGGTCCTTTCAATGGGAAGAGGCAAAGATGCCGTCGGGGAGGCGCAGCGCCACCAGCGTGCAACCGATCAGCGCGGCGGCAATGGCCAGCGCGGCGACAAGCGAGGGCGGCAACAAGGGCGGCTGGCCCTGCCCCGCCCCGCCGGCAAAATAGGCGGCGCCGACCAGCGCCACGCCAAGCGCGCTGCCGAATTGCTGGCAGGTCTTGAGCAGGCTGCTGGCGGCGCCGGCGTGGGCGCGATCGACCTGGGCGACGGTGACCGGGCCGATCGACCCCGAGGCGGTGCCCATGCCGGTTCCCGCCAGCACCAGCCACGGCACCAGCGCCGGCAGCGACAGCGCCCAGACGCCGATTCCGGCCATGACCCCCAGCACCGCCGCCGCCATTGCCAGCGTGCCCGTCACCAGCACCCAGCGCCCGAAGCGCGGCAGGAAGGTGCGGCCCAGCACGCCGATGCCCAGCATCGCGCCGAAGCCGAACGGCATGTGCAGCAGGCCCGTGGCCAGCGGTGACTGGCCGCGTTCGGATTGCAGCGCGAAGGCGAAGACCAGCAGGAAGCCGGCATTGGCGGCGGCGAATGCCACCGACATCGCCAGGCCAAGGCGGAACGAGCGGATCGTGAACAGCGCCGGATCGAACAGCGCCGGACGGTGCGCCGCGACGCGGGCGCGGACGTGCCGCCAGCCGAGGGTGCCGAGCACGGCGGCAGCGGCGAGCCCGCCGGCGATGACCGCAGGGGCGCCGGCATGGTCACCCGCCAGCGGCCAGAACACGCAGGCGACGGCGGCGGCGAACAGCGCCATGCCCGGCAGATCGTAACCCGCCGGTCGCGGGGAACGGGTGGCGGGCAGGAACGCGGCGGCGGCGGCCATCGCCAGCACGCCCACCGGCAGGTTGATGAGGAACACGATCCGCCAGCCGAGGCCGAACAGGTCGGCCCTGATCAGCAGGCCGCCGATGATCGGGCCGGCGATCCCGGCAAGACCGCCGATCAGGCCGAACATCGCCATTTTGGCCACGCGTTCGAGCGGCGAGAACAGCACCTGCATCAGCGCCAGCGACTGCGGCGCCATGATCGCGCCGGTGGCGCCTTGCAACATGCGCGCGGCGACAAGCTGGCCGCCGGTCTGCGCAAGGCCGCAGGCGGCCGAGGCGAGGGTGAATCCGGCGACACCGAGAAGGAACATGCGGCGGTAGCCGAAGCTGTCGCCCATCCGCCCGCCCGCCATCAGCAGCAGCGCGAAAGCCAGTGAGTAGCCGGCGACGATGCCCTGCGCGGCGGCGCTGTTGGCGCCGATCTCGGCCTTGATCAGCGGCAGCGCGGTGTTGACGATGGTGAGATCGACGATCTCCAGCACCAGCGCGACGACCAGCGTGACCAGCGCCAGCGTCTTCTGGCGCGGCGACATGGTGGCGATGTCCATGATCAGATCCGTCCTTCGCGCAGCATCGAGACCGCCGCATCGCAGGCGCGGGCGGTGAGGGCCATGTAGGTGAGCGAGGGATTCTGGCACGCGGACGAGCTCATCTGCGCGCCATCGGTGACGAACAGGTTGGCGATGTCGTGCGCCTGGCTCCACTTGTTCAGCACTGAAGTGGCAGGATCGTGGCCCATGCGCGCGCCGCCCATTTCGTGGATGGCGGTGCCGCCCGGACCGGGCCGGTCGAACCCCATCATCACCTTGCCACCGGCGGCGGTGAGCATTTCGGCGGCATCGACCCGGGCCTGGGCCAGCGCGGCCAGTTCTTCCTTGCCGAACGCGAATTCGACGCGAAGCTGCGGCAGGCCGTTGGCGTCGGTGCGGGCGCGGTCGAGCGTGAGGCGGTTGGAGGCGCGGGGCACACAATCGGCAAACCCGACCAGCACCATGCGCCACATTCCCGGTGTGCGCAGGTGCGCCTTGAATTCGGCGCCGATGCCGGGCTCGCGCTTGCCGACGCTCCAGCCGCTTTGCAACGCGCCGCCCTGGAACGAATAGCCCCGGGTGTGGCCCGCACCATCCATGCTGTCCATGTTGCGATAGCGGGCGACGACGACGCCGGTGGGGCGGTTGCCGAAGCTGGTGTGGCCCTCAAACCCCGGCATCAGCGCCATCGCCGAAAGCGTGTTGGCGTGATCCATGATGTGGGTGCCCAGCACGCCGCTGGAATTGGCAAGCCCGCCCGGCGCCGAATTCAGCAATATCTGCACCGAGTTGAACGCGCCGGCGTTGAGGAACACGAGGCGGCCGGTGGCGCGTCGCCGCACCTTCGCGCGCGTGTCGAGGAAGCGGACGCCGGTGATGCGGCGGGTGGCCGGGTCGTGGTCGAGCGCTTCGACGACGGCATCGGTGACGACGGTGAGGCGGCCGGTCTTCTCGGCAGCGGGCAAAGTGCTGGACTGGGTGGAGAAGTAAGCGCCGAACGAACAGCCGCGCGCGCAGATCGAGCGGTACTGGCAGGGCGTGCGCCCTTCCTTCGGCTGGGTGAGATTGGCGGTGCGGCCGATGGTGAGGCAGCGCTCGGGCCATTTCGCGGCGATGGCGGCACGGGTATGCCGTTCGACCGCGTTCAGCGCCATCGGCGGCTGGAAGCGGCCATCGGGGAGCTGGGCCAGCCCTTCGGCCGCGCCCGAGACGCCGATGAATTCCTCCACCTTGTCATACCACGGGGCGAGGTCGGCATAGCGGATCGGCCAGTCGGTGCCGTGGCCGTCGCGCCGGTTGGCGCCGAAGTCATAGTCGGACCAGCGATAGGCCTGCCGCCCCCAGGTCAGCGAACGGCCGCCGAGCTGGTAGCTGCGGAACCAGGTGAAATCGGTGCCGGGGGCAGTGGCATAGGGGTTTTCGGCGTCGTTGACGAAGTGGCCTTGCGTGAACTCGTTGAAGTGGCGGTTCAGCGCCTGCACCGGGTATTCGCGATCATACAGCGCCGTATCGCCCTGGCCGCGAAACGGCATGTCCCACGGCGCCTTCATCTCGGTCTCGTAATCGCCGTGGCGGATGGCGCGACCGCGCTCGATCATCAGCACCTTCAGCCCGGCTTCGGCCAGCTCCTTGGCCGCCCAGCCGCCGGTGATGCCGGAGCCGACGACGATGGCATCGAAATCGTACGTCATCCGAAGTCCACCGCGGTCCAGTCGTTGGAGATGGCGCGGGTCTGCGCGGTCTGCGGCAGGTCCGCGTCCCAGCGGCCGGGGACCGGTTCATAGCGCAGCTCACGCGCACCGCCGGCCTGGCTGGTGTAATAGCCGGTGAGCACCAGCGCCTTGATCGTGCGCCAGGGGTGGAATGCGACACCATCGGCATGGGCCTCGGCATCAAGCGCGCGCAGCGCCGACCAGCGGGCGCCTTCGGGCGCGGCGACGAACGCGCCCCCGACACGGCGGTTCAGTTCCGCCGCCAGCCAGGCGGGGTAGCGCAGCGAACCGTCGGTCCGTTGCCAGCGGGCGTAGGCGGCCGGAACCGGCTTGCGGCTGCCCTCAAGGCCATGCGCCAGCGCGAGCGCGACGAAATCGCCGGTGCCGGCATCGCCCGCACCCGGCGTGGTGGTGCGCGGGATGACGAGCTGGCTGACTTCGCGAAACAGCGCGCGGGTGGCGTCGTCAGGCGCCTGGTCTTCCGGGACGGTAAGCCGGACGGCGGCGGCGGGAATGCCCAGGGCAAGCGCGAGCAACGACGCCGCGCTGACGAATTCGCGCCGATCCCAGCCCCCATCTCCGCGTTCGGCCATCCCGGCAGCCCTTTTCGATAAATTAGAATACACATTCATATAAGCTGCGTAGCACCTGTCAAGAACGAAGATTCCTGTTTTGAAATGCAAAGGGGCGGAGCGCCTGCGCGCCCCGCCCCCTCGATCACGCTTCGAAAGGCCTGGGTCAGAAATCGACGCTGACCCGTGCCCCGAAGGTGCGCGGGCTGCCATAGCCCCAGTTCAGGATGTCGTCCGGCCCGGCCGCGATATAGCCGCCATAGACCAGCGCGCGCTTGTTCTCGAGGTTGTGGACGAAAGCCTGGACCGAGAACATCTTGTTCGCCGGCTTGTACTC
>JAGWVC010000123.1 GCA_018971065.1 Sphingomonadales bacterium
CGGGTTCCTAGCGGGCGAATCAGAGCCCGACCTTGCGCAGCGCCTGGTCGAGGTCTTCCATCAGGTCGGCCGGGTCTTCGAGGCCGACGCTGATGCGCAGCATGTTTTCGGAAACGCCCATGTCCGCGCGGACCTGCGGGGTGAGGCTGGAGTGCGTGGTCGAGGCCGGGTGAGTCATCAGCGACTTGGTGTCGCCGATGTTGTTCGAGATGTCGATCAGCTCCAGCGCATCCAGCAGCGCGTGCGCGGCAGCACGGCCGCCCTCGATCTCGAACGAGAAGATCGAGCCGGGCAGGATCATCTGCCGCGCGATGATTTCGCGCTGCGGGTGGCTGTCGAGACCGGGGTGCAGGATGTTCGGCACACGGCCTTGCAGAAAGCGGCCGAGTTCGAGCGCGTTGGCGGCTTGCGCCCGGGCGCGCAGGTCCAGCGTTTCGAGGCCCTTGAGCACGACCCACGCCGCGAACGGCGAGAGCGTCGGGCCGGTGTTGCGCTGGTACGGCAGCAGCGTGCCGTTGATGTATTCCGCCGAGCCGCAGACCGCGCCGGCCAGCACGCGGCCCTGCCCGTCCATCAGCTTGGTGGCGGCATAGGCGACGATATCGGCACCGTGTTCCAGCGGGCGCTGCATCGCGCTGGTGGCGAAGGCGTTATCGACGCAAGTGAGGATGCCGTGCTGCTTGGCCAGCGCCGAGACGGCGGCGATATCGACGATGTCCATCGTCGGGTTCGCCGGGGTCTCGAAGAAGAACAGCTTCGTTTCGGGGCGGATCGCCGCCTTCCACTGGTCGAGATCGCGGCCATCGACGGACGTGCAGGCGATGCCGAAGCGCGGCAGCAGGTTGTCCGTCACCCAGCGGGTGGGACCGAACGCGGCGCGGGCAACGACCATGTGATCACCGGCGGACAGCGTGGCGAGCATCACCGCGGTCATCGCCGCCATGCCGCTGGCCTGGACGCGGCAGGCCTCTGCCCCTTCCATCAGCGCGATGCGTTCTTCCAGCATGGCGACGCTGGGGTTCTGCGTGCGCGAATAGGTCATCCCCGGTTCCTGCCCGGCAAAGCGCGCGGCGGGGGTGGCGGCATCGTCGTAGCAATAGCCCGAGGTGAGGTAGATCGCCTCGCTGGTCTCACCCTGTTCGGAGCGCCAGGTGCCGCCGCGCACCGCGCGGGTGGCGTTGCGCCAGGTGGAAGTGCGGGTGCGGTCCTGTCCGGTCGAGCGTTTCATGGGGCTAGCCTCTATAAGCCGGGCCCGGCGAGGGCAAGGCGGATTGCCGCGCCGGGGTTCCCCGATTAGCGTGCCACCGGATGCAGCAGCGCGACCCTCTTGGCTGGACTTTCGCCCTGACCGCCGCGTTCCTGGCGCTGGCGGCATGGCATCTGGGCATTCCGTCGAAGCTCTATTTCGACGAGGTTCACTACGTGCCGGCGGCGCGGCGGTTGCTGGCGCTGGTGCGCGCCAATATCGAGCATCCGCTGGTGGGCAAGGCGGCGATTGCCGGGTCGATCGGCCTGCTGGGCGACCGGCCGGTGGCGTGGCGGCTGCCGTCGCTGCTGTGCGGCGGGCTGGGGCTGTTCGCGTTCGGGCGGGCGCTGTGGTGGGCCAGCGGGCGGCGGTTCACGGCGCTGGCGGGGATCGTGCTGCTGGCCACCGACTTCGCGTGGTTCATCCAGAGCCGCATCGCCATGCTGGACATGGTGATGGCCGGTTTCGCGATGGTGGCGCTGTGGCAAATCGCTGCTGCCATGCGGCAGCGCGCCCGCTGGCGGTTGGCGGTGGCGGGCGTGGCGATGGGGCTGGCGATGGGCGCGAAGTGGAGCGTGATCCCCGCGTTCGCGCTGCTGGGGCTGGGGCTGGTGGCGGCGCAGGCGCGACGCACGGCGCGGCCCTTCCCGGCGCTGAGCCTGATGGAGACGGCGTTCTGGCTGGGGACGCTGCCGCTGTGCGTCTATTGGGCCACTTTCCTGCCGGCGGCGTTCTATCACGATCATCCGCTGGACATGGGCCGCATCGTCGATTGGCACTGGCAGATGGTGGCGTTGCAGGACAGCGTGACCCAGCAGCATCCCTACCAGAGCCAGTGGTATCAGTGGGCGGTGAACTGGCGGGCGATCTGGTATCTCTACGAGCCGGTGGACGGGGTACAGCGCGGGGTGGTGCTGGTGGGCAACCCGGCGACGATGCTGCTGGGGCTGCCGGCGCTGGGCTGGTGCCTGTGGGCGGCGGCGTTCCGGGGGCGGCGGGAGGCCGGGTTCGCGGCCGGCCTATACGCGGTCAGCCTGGGGTTCTGGGCGATTTCGGGCAAGCCGGTGCAGTTCTATTACCACTACCTGCTGCCCGGCACTTTCCTGATGGCGGCGCTGGCGCTGGCGCTGGATGCGGTGTGGCAGATGCGCGGGCCGGCGCGGTGGCTGGCGCCGGGGGTGCTGGCGCTGTCAGTCGCGCTGTTCGCCGGGTTCTATCCGATCATTTCAGCCGCGCCGCTGCATCACGGCGTGCGCAGCTTCGAGGCGTGGATGTGGCTGGCAAGCTGGCGTTAGTTGGAGGTTCGCGCGACGCGCGGCATTGTCGAGATTTGGCGCAGGGTGGAGCGAGAATGGGTGGCTGCGAGAACCGGAGCGCAGCGTACTCCAGTACGTGAGCACCGGAAGCGCAGCAGACGCCCATTCGCAGCCCTCCCTGCGTCAAATATCGGCAATGCCGCTAGTATTTGCCCCAGACGAATTTGGACGACAGCGCGAAGTTCCACACCGAGGCCAGGATGATGCCGACGATCGCGGCCGGGTACTCGTGGAAGCCGATGCGGACCAGCGCGGTGGACACGCCGATGTTGGCCAGCATGCCGAACGCGCAGGTCAGCGCGAACTTGCCCCAGCCGCGCAGCAGCGGCAGCACCCCGCGCAGGCGTTTGTCGGAATAGGTCAGTTCGTTGTTCAGCACGAAGTTGAAGGTCATCGCCGTCAGTGCCGCTGCGGTCTGGCCGACGATGAACGCAGCCTCCTTCGGATAGTGGCTGACCGCGAACTGGGCGCCGAACGCCTTGAGCACGATGGCCAGCACCGTCATGTGGACGACCGCGCCGAGCGCGCCGACGGTGCCGAACAGCGCGAAGCGGGTGGGGATGAAGCGGCCGAGCCACTTGTCGTAGAGACCGACGAGAAATTCGAACACGACCGTCCTGTCCAGCTTGCTTTCCCCCTCGGCCCGGGCCGCGAAGTTGAGCGGAAATTCCTTTACCCGCAGCGGCTTGTCAACCGTGGCGAGGATGTCGAGCAGGATCTTGAAGCCGACGCCCGAGAGCCGGTGCGCGTCGGCGCGAAGCGTTTCGGCGCGCAGCATGAAATAGCCGCTCATCGGATCGGTCAGATCGACGCCGGTGACCTTGCGCGCCAGTGCGTTGGCGAAGCCCGAGGCCTTGACGCGATCGGGGCGGCCCCATTCCTCGGTGCTGGCGCCTTCGGCGAAGCGCGAGGCATAGGCGAGGTCGTAATCGCCACCGGTGATCGCGGCCAGCATTCCGGGCAGCAGGGCGGGATCGTGCTGGTGATCGGCGTCCATCACCGCGACGACCGGGGCAGCGGTGGCGCACATCCCCTCGATCGCGGCGGAGGCGAGGCCCCGCCGGCCAATACGCTGGATGCAGCGCACGCGCGGGTCTTCAAGGCTGATCGCGCGGGCTTCGTCCGAGGTGCCGTCGCGACTGTTGTCATCGACGAAGATCGCTTCCCAGGCGATGCCGGCCAGCGCCTTGTCGAGGCGGTCCACCAACGGGCGCAGGTTCTTGCGCTCGTTCAGCGTGGGCATGATGATGGCGAGTTGCAGTGACATGGCGACCGTTCCTGCAACTAGAGCCGGGCGAGAACGGCGTCGCCGATTTCGGTGGTGCTGGCATGGCCGCCCAGATCACCGCCGCGAATGCCGTCGCCCAGCGCCTTGGCCACCGCCGCCTCGATCCGCGCGGCCGGGGCTTCGAGGCCGAGGCTGTGGCGCAGCAGCATCGCGGCCGAGAGGATCGTCGCCATCGGGTTGGCCTTGTTCTGGCCGGCGATGTCGGGCGCGGAACCGTGAATCGGCTCATAGAGGCCCATCGTGCCGTCCGACAGTGCCGCCGATGCCAGCAGGCCGATCGAGCCGACGCACATGCTGGCCTGGTCGGAAAGAATGTCGCCGAACAGGTTGCCGGTGACGATGACGTCGAACTGGCCGGGGCCTTTCACCATCTGCATCGCCGCGTTGTCGACGTACATGTGAGTCAGCTCGACCTCGGGGTAGTCCTTCGCCACCTCGATCACGGTGTCACGCCAGACCTGCGAGGTTTCCAGCACGTTGGCCTTGTCCACCGAACACAGCTTCTTCTTGCGGCCCATCGCGGCGCGGAAGCCGACGTGGGCGATGCGGCGGACTTCGCTTTCGGTGTAGGACATCATGTCCCAGCCCTGGCGTTCGCCATTATCGAGCGTGCGGATGCCCTTCTCGCCGAAGTAGACATCGCCGTTCAGCTCGCGGATGATCAGCACGTCGATGGCAGAGGCGATTTCGGGGCGCAGCGCCGAGAAATGCTCCATGCCGGGGAACACGGTGGCCGGGCGCAGGTTGGCGAACAGGCCCAGTTCCTTGCGCAGGCCCAGGATCGCCTGTTCGGGACGCAAGTGGCGTTCCAGATCGTCACAGCCGAAATCGCCGACCGCGCCGAACAGGATGGCGTCGCTGGCGCGGGCAATGTCCAGCGTGGCGGCGGGCAGCGGGTGGCCGTGCTTGCGATAGGCCGCCGCGCCGACGTCGCCTTCGACCAGTTCGAGGTCGTCCAGCTTCAGCGCTTCGAGCACGCGCACCGCTTCGCGCGTGACTTCGGGGCCGATGCCGTCACCGGCGAAAACCGCGATCTTCATTCCTGCACATTCCCGTCACTGTGGCGCCGTTCCGTCCGCCCCGCCGATCCGCGCCAGCCGCTCCCGCAGCAAGGCGCGCGCCCCCATAACATCGCCGCGCCGATCGGCAAGCGGATAGCGCGCCAGCGCCCGGCCCATCCGGTCGAACAGCGCCAGCAGCGCCGGCCAGGAATCGTCCTGCGCCAACACCGCGCGCCACGGCGGTTCGCCATAGCCCAGTTCGCGCAGCAGCAGCGCTTCGTAAGCCAGCAGGCCCGGCACCCAGCCGCGTGCCGACGGGGCATGGCAGACCGCATCGAGCAGGCCGCCCAGCGCCGCGTGGAGCGGCGGATAGGCATGGCGTTCGGGCAGGGCGGCGGCGGTGATTGCGGTGATCCAGCCGATCGCGGCGGCGGGGAGCGGCTCGCCCAGCCAGGGGCCGCGACTGGCGATCAGCTCGACCCGGAAGCCGGGCAGTTGCGAGCCGGGGCGGGCGCGGATTTCCACATCCACCGCGTTGCCGGGGATCAGCACCGGACGCAGGTCGCGCCCGCGACCGCCGGCGACATAGCCCGCCAGCAGCCCGTGTTCGGTGGTCAGCACACGGGCGATGACGCCGGTTTCGCCGTGGAGGCGGGCCGAGCAGACGATCGCGGGGGCGGCAAGGTGCATCGGACGGGTGCGCCCGGCGCCGGGGTCAGGACTTGTGGTCAGCCTCGGGCGCGGCGTGGCCGAAGACCTGCGCTTCGAGCGCGGCGAGGCGCACTTTCAGCTCCTCCGCCTCTTCCCGGGCGCGGGCGGCCATGTCCTTCACCGCGTCGAATTCCTCGCGGCTGACGAAATCGAGGCCACCGAAGCTTTCGCGGAAGCGTTCGCGCGCGGAATCGCGGGCTTCGCGGGTCATTCCGGCGAATGTGCCGGCCGCGCTGTTCACCAGGCGGACGACATCGGCGAGCAGGGGATTTTCGCTTTGCATGGTTTCCAGATGGGCCGCCGGCGGGGCGGGTTCAAGATCAAAGTTGCAGGGTGGCGCCCCGGGCCACCGGCGGCGCGCCGTCGGCATCGGGGTTCAGTTGCAGGATCTGCCAGTTGAGCAGCGTGGCGAACAGCACCCAGGCGAGGTAGGGCGCCAGCAGCCACGCCGCGCGCGGCCGGACCCGCGCCGACAGGACCACGGTGAGCATCACCAGCACGTCCAGCGCCAGCAACAGGTACAGCGCGGCGCTGATCCGGTACATGCCGAAGAACAGCGGCGACCATGCCAGGTTGACCAGCAACTGCACCACGAACGCGGCGATGGCCAGCCCCCTGCCCCTAGCCCCCTGCGCGGTGATCAGCATGGCCAGCGCCAGCCCCATCAGCACATACAGCACGGTCCAGACCACGCCGAAGGTGGCCGGCGGGGGATAAGTGCCGGGCTTGGCCAGCGCCTGAAACCACGGATTGTCCGCCGCGCTACCGGCAACGAAGCCGGAGAGGAACCCGAGAGCCAGCACGGCCGGCACGGTGACCAGCGACCAGCGCAGGAAAGCCGCGCGCAACTGCTGCGGGGATGCAAGCTCGGTCATCAGGGGCGTGATCCTGTCAGGCTAGGTGCGGATACGTAAGAAACTAGGCTCCCTCGGCTGTTCTTGCAATTGGCGAGGTTGCAGGGCGCGGGCAAGTGCAATCGTTGGGGCAGCGGCACAGAAACGTCCTTGTTGGAGACGATTTCCCTCCAGTCTCGAAAAATCACCCGTGCATCCGGCCGCGAACCGCATGGACCAGAAACTCGACGTTGCCTTCGGGGCCGGTGATCGGACTGGGCACGATCCCCTCGACGGTCCAGCCGGATGCCTCCAGCCAGCCCCGCACTTCGTCGCAGACGCGGGCGTGCAGCGCCGGATCGCGGACGACTCCGCCCTTGCCGACTTCCGCGCGGCCGACCTCGAACTGCGGCTTGATCAGCGCGACGAGGCGGCAATCGGGCGCGGCCAGGCGCAGCGGCACCTCCAGCACTTTCGCCAGGCCGATGAAGCTGGCGTCGCAGACCACCCAGTTGCACGGCGCATCGATGTGGTCGGGGGTGAGCACGCGCGCGCTGGTCTGCTCCAGCACGGTGACGCGCGGGTCCTGCCGCAGCTTCCAGGCGAGCTGGTTGGTGCCCGAATCGACCGCGAACACACGGGTGGCGCCCTTGCTCAACAACACGTCGGTGAAGCCGCCGGTGGAACTGCCGATGTCCATCGCCACCGCGCCGACAGGGTCCAGCCCGAAGTGATCGATGGCGTGGGCCAGCTTGATTCCGCCGCGCGAAACCCACGGATGATCGCGCCCGCGCACGTCCAGCGTGGTATCGGCGGGCACGGTCTGGCCGGGCTTGGCGATCTTCGTCTCGCCGGCATAGACCAGCCCGGCCAGCACCAGCGCCTGCGCGCGCGCGCGGCTTTCGGCAAGGCCGCGATCGACCAGCAACTGGTCCACCCGCTGCTTGGCGGGCCGGCGCGGGGGAGGAGAATGATCGGATTCGGTCATGTCGTGCCGTTCGTGGCCGGGGGTTGTGTGCAGGCGCGCCTCATTTCATACGCAGGCGATGAAGGCAATTCGTGACCCCGCCAAGGCGCGCCGACTGATTCGCCAGGGTGTGGCCGCCGTGGCCCTGCTGGAGCTGCTCGGCTCGTGTACCGGGCCGGCGCCCACGCCGCCGCCCGCCCCGCTGGCGGCACCCCCGCCCCCTCGCCCGACCACCCGCCCCGCCGCGCCGGTGGCGCAGCGCTGGCAGGACATGCCGCTGGCCGCCGGTGACTGGCGGTGGAGCAACGAGGGCGGCAATTCGACCGCGCGATTCGGCCTGCCGGGGCTGACGCTGCTGACGCTGACCTGTCGGACCGATCATACCGTGGCGATGACGCGCACTCTGCCCGCAGCCCAGACCAATGGCGCTCCGCTGACGATGATCGTCCATGCCGGCGGCAGCGATCGTCCGCTGGCGGCGCAGGCCGTTCCGGGCGGGGCGACGGTGGCGATGGCCCCGCGCGATCCACTTCTGGACGCCATCGCGTTCGCGCGCGGGCGGTTCGCAGTGGAGGTGCAGGGGGCGGACACGCTGGCGCTGCCGAGCTGGCCCGAAGTGGCGCGCGTCATCGACGATTGCCGCTGAACCGATGCGGCGAATCCGGCCAGTGGATAACCACGCGAAGGCACGATCCTGACGGCAAAATAATTTCGCGCAAGTCTTGTTGTGCAATGCGGAATCGCTAACTTCCACTGCAAGGCCAGCGGCCTCGTGCCGATGCGCCCCACCGACCCTTTTCATGAAGGAACGGTTATGGCTCAACAGCGCGAAAGGAGGTGATCCGATGTCTCATGGTTCAGCACAGAGGTCGGTCTTCCGCACTACGGAGCATTATCGCTGAGCATCCTTTCAGCGATAGAGGCTTTGTAAGCGGCATTTCCCGCCGCTGACCATGTGAAGGGCCGCTCCCGGTTTGCCGGGGCGGCCCTTCTCATATCCGGCGTCTTCCTACCCCTTCGGGTGATAGAAATCGTAGACCGCCTGCGCCACGCCGGCGCTGACGCCGGGGGCGCGTTGCAGGTCTTCCAGTGACGCCGCGCGCACTTTGCCGGCGGTGCCGAAATGCAGCAGCAGCGCGCGCTTGCGCGCCGGGCCGATGCCGGGGATTTCGTCGAGTGGCGATGCACTGATCGCGCGGCTGCGTTTTTCGCGGTGCGCGCCGATGGCGAAGCGGTGAACCTCGTCGCGCAGGCGCTGGAGGTGGAACAGCACCGGCGAATTGACCGGCAGCATCTTCTCGCGCCCGTCGGGGAAGTGGAACACCTCGCGCCCGTCGCGGCCGTGATGCGGGCCTTTGGCAATGGCGACGATGGCAAGATCCTCGATGCCGAGTTCGGTGATCACTTCCATCACCGCGCTCATCTGGCCCTTGCCGCCGTCGATCAGGATCAGGTCGGGCCATTCGCCGCTGCGTTCGCCGTTTTCTTCCTCGGCGGCGAGCAGGCGGCCGAAGCGGCGAGCCATGACCTCGCGCATCATCGCGTAATCGTCGTTGGTCTGCGCCTGTTTGATGTTCCACTTGCGGTACTGGCCGGTGCGCAGCCCTTCCGGCCCGGCGACGACCATCGCGCCCAGCGCGTTGGCGCCCTGGATGTGGCTGTTGTCGTAGATCTCGACGCGGTCGGGCTCCTCGCCGAGTTCGAGGAATTCGGTCATTTCGCGCCAGACTTTCGCCTTGGTGCCGGTTTCGGCCTGGCGGCGGTCGAGCGCCTCTTCGGCGTTGCGGCTGGCCTGTTCCATCAGGCGACGGCGATCGCCGCGCTGGGGCACCGAAATGTCCACCTTGCCGCCGGCGCCCTCGCGCAGCGCCTCGGCAACCAGTTCGCTTTCGGGCAGCGCGCGATCGACCAGGATGCAGCGCGGCGGCGGCACTTCCTCGTAGAACTGCACGATGAAGGCTTGCAGCACCTCGCCCTCGTCCAGCCCTTCGGTGTGGGTAGGGAAGAACGCGCGGTGGCCCCAGTTCTGCCCGCCGCGAATGAAGAACGCCTGGATGCCGATGTGCCCGCCCTTGCTGGCCATCGCGAAGATGTCGGCGCTGTCCAGCCCTTCGGCGTTGATGGCCTGGCTGCCCTGGATGAAGGTGGCGGCGCGCAGGCGATCGCGCAGCATGGCGGCGGCCTCGAAATCGAGCGCTTCGGCGGCCTGCGCCATCTGCGCCTCGATCTTGCGCTGCACCGCGCTGGACTTGCCGCCCAGGAAATCCTTCGCTTCGGCGACGAGTTCGGCATAGCCCGCCTTGTCGATGCGATCGACGCACGGCGCGGAGCAGCGCTTGATCTGGTAGAGCAGGCAGGGCCGATCACGGCGGGCGAAGAAGCTGTCGGTACACGAGCGCAGCAGGAACAGCTTCTGCAACGCGTTGATCGTGGTGTTGACCGAACCGGCGCTGGCGAACGGGCCATAGTAGTTGCCCTCGGCCCGGCGCGCGCCGCGATGCTTCATGATGCGCGGGAAGGCATGATCGCCGCGTAGCAGGATGAACGGGAACGATTTGTCGTCACGCAGCAGCACGTTGTAGGCCGGGCGGAAGCGCTTGATGAACTGCGCTTCCAGCAACAGCGCCTCCGCCTCGGAATTGGTGGTGACGATGGTCATGCTGCGGCACTGGCTGACCATGCGCCGCAGCCGCAGCGGCAGGCGGTCCACTTGCGTGTAATTGGCGACGCGGTTGCGCAGCACGCGCGCCTTGCCGACGTAGAGCACATCGC
>JAGWVC010000124.1 GCA_018971065.1 Sphingomonadales bacterium
TGGCGGAGACGGAGGGATTCGAACCCTCGGTACCGGATTTACCAGTACGACGGTTTAGCAAACCGTTGGTTTCAGCCACTCACCCACGTCTCCGGATGCGCTGCGAGGCGGGGCTATAGCGACGGCGTGGCAAGGGGGCAAGAGGGCGTTCAGGCGATTTTCAGGCAAATTCCGGCTAAAGTTGTCGGGGAGGCAAAGCGTTGTCTTCTGCGGCGGGCGGTGCCGGAATTCGATTCGCTTCACCGCAAATCCGACTCGGCTCGTCGCCGCCGGATTGCAGGGGGCGGGCGAACCGATTCTTGTCGCAATATCATCGCCCGGATCGCGCCTGCGGGATCGGTGCCGGCGGGCTGATTGAAAGGACGGACGAGGACCATGCCCAGGATTACGCGAACCACGTGGCATTCGCAGGCGCGTGCCGGCCTTGCCGCCCTGGCGGTTGTGGCAATGGCCTTGCCGGGCGTGGCCGGGGCGCAGGCTGCGGGAGCACAGGCCGCAGGCGCACAGGCCATCGGGACGCAACCGTCGGGCGGGGCCGGTATCGACAGTGATCTGGTGCGGCCGGGTGCGCCGGCAACGCCGCCGGTTTCGCCGCCGGCCTATACCGACCCGACCGCGCAGCCGCGCTATCAATCCGCCCAGCCCGCGCCGATCACGAACGCGGTGCCGGTGGGACCGGCCGGTTGCACGGCACGGTTTACCGGCAAGACCTACCAGCAGGACGACCTGATCGCCGCCGCCGAGAGCGTGTTCGGCAAGGGCGCGCAAGGGCTGGCGGTGATGATCCGCGACGTGCTGTCGAAGCAGGGTGAACCCAACGGCTATATCGCCGGGCGCGAGGCCAGCGGCGCGATTGCCGTCGGGCTGCGTTATGGTTCGGGCATGATGTGCAGCAAGGTGGTCGGCCGGATGCCGGTGTACTGGACCGGGCCGTCGGTGGGCTTCGATTTCGGCGCCAATGCCGCCCGGACGATGGTGCTGGTCTACAACCTCAACAATGCCGACGACCTGTTCCATCGTTTCGTCGCCGGCGAAGGGCAGGCGTATCTGGTCGGCGGCTTCCACGTTTCGTACTTGCGCCACGGCAATGTCGTGCTGATCCCGGTGCGCATGGGCGTGGGGCTGCGGCTGGGCGTCAACGGCGGCTACATGAAGGTGACGCGCAAGCTCAACTACTTGCCGTTCTGAGCGGGTTTCCCTGCCGGTCGGCAAGGCGGTCGCGGCCGAGTTCGGCGATCGACCGCGCGCCGACCAGCGCCAGCGTGCGGTCGATCTCGTCGCGGAAGATCGCCAGTGCGCGGGCGACGCCGGGTTCGCCGAACGCGGCCAGCGCCAGCAGCGTGGCGCGGCCGACCATGACCATGCCGGCGCCCATCGCCAGCGCCTTGACGACATCGCTGCCGCGCCGGAAGCCGCCATCGACGATGACGGTGACTTTCGGTGCCACGGCATCGACCACTTCGGGCAGCGCGGCGAACGAGCCCACCGCACCGTCGAGGCTGCGGCCGCCGTGGTTGGAGACGATCACGCCGTCGACCCCGCAGGCGGCGGCGCGGCGGGCATCCTGCGCGGTCGAGATGCCCTTGGCGACCAGCACGCCGTCCCACTGGCGGCGCAGGGTGGCGAGCGCCTCCCAGTCGAACTGGGGCGAGGCCTGGGCGAATTCGTGAGTGCCGCCCCAGAATTTGCGCTCACCGGCGGGCATGTCGCCGATTTCGGGCAGGCCGCCGGACAGCAGGTAGGGCAGCAGCGTGCCGAATAGCCAGTGCGGGGCGCGCACCATGTCCAGCAGGGTGCCGGCGTGGAGGGCGCCGGGCATCCAGCCGCTGCGGCGGATATATTCGCGGTTGCCGATCACCGGTGAATCCATCGTCACCTGCAGTACCGTGATGCCGAGGTCGCGGGACAGGCCGATCTGGTGCTGGAACAGGCGGTCGCTGGCGAGCGGGTAGAGCTGGCGCCACAGCAGGCTGCCGGCGATCGGCAACAGATCGGCTTGCGCGGTGAAGTTGCTGGAACCGATGGTGAACGGCACCCCGGCCGCCGCGGCGGCGCGGGCAAGCTTGCGTTCGCCATCGTGGCGCAGCAGGCAGGCGAGGCCGGTGACGGCGATGCCCAGCGGCATCGCCAGCTTCTGGCCGAACACGGTGGTGGAGATGTCGCGCTGGGCGACGTCCACGCCGACGCGCTGGCGGAGCAGCACGCGATCGATCGAGGCGCGGTTTTCGCGCAGCGTCACCTCGTCCTCGGCGCCGCGCGTGACGAAGGCGTGGAGGCCGCGCGGCAGGCGGCGGCGGGCGGCCGCCGCCAGATCGTCGATGTTCAGCGCGTCGCCGGATTTCATGGGGCGGGCTTCATTGCAGCATGCGGTGGCGCAGCGCGGCGCGTTGCTTCGGGCCGACGCCGAGTTCCTTTGTCAGATAGGCATCGACCGAGCCGTAGTCCTTGCGGATGGTGGCGAAGGCGGTGTCGAGGTAGCCGGGTTCGACGCCGATGATGGGGGCCATGACTTCGGGGGATGGGCCGGACTGGCCCAGCGAGGGCAGCAGCGTGTTCATGCCGGGGGCGCCGTTCGACAGCAGGAAGTCCTGCCGCACGGTGTCATACGGGACGCCCAGCGCGGTGAGGACGAGCGCGGTGGCGACGCCGGTGCGGTCCTTGCCGGCCGAGCAGTTGACGACGACCGGGCCTTTCGCCTTCAGCAGGCGGGCGAACAGTTCGCGGTAGCCGGCGGCCTGTTCGTGCGGGAACTGGGTGTAGCCCAGGGTCATCATCGCGCGCATCGATTCGGCGGTGGGTTTCCCGGCGGCCATCGGGTTGGCGAGGTTGCCCATCGACAGGCTGTAATCGCGCGACCAGTAGCCGGGGCGCTGGGCGATCCAGCCGTTGTCGCGGGCGCGTTCCTGTGTGCTGCGCAGGTCGATGATCGCTTCGGGGTGAAGCCCGGCCAGCATCATTTTCCCTTCGGGGGTGAGCATCCCCATCGAGCCGGAGCGGTAGAGCACGTTCCAGCGCACGGTCTTGCCACTGGCGGTGCGATAGCCGCCGGCATCGCGGAAGTTGCGGCCGCCGGCCATCGGGATGAAGCGCGGGTGTTCGGGCACGGCTTCGGCTTGCGCGGGCGGTGCCTTGGCCTGCACGGGCACGGCGGGAAGGACGGGCAGCGTGGCCAGGGCCAGCAGGGCGGCAAGGCGCTTCAGGGTGTTCACGGATTTCCTCTCCCGTTCGTTCGGTGCGTTGTGGCGCGGCGGCCGGCGGTTCGCAAGCGGGGCGAATCGGGGTTGCGACGGCATCGCCACGGGGGTAAGCGGCGGGCCATGTTGACGAACCTCCAGCAGCAGCCCGCTGACGCGCTTCTTGCGCTGATCAAGCTTCACAACGATGACCCGCGCACCAGCAAGATCGATCTGGGCGTGGGCGTCTATCGCACCGGACAGGGGGATACCCCGGTGTTCGGCGCGATCAAGGCGGCCGAGAAGGTGCTGCTGGAGACGCAGAATTCCAAGGCCTATCTGGGGCCGGAAGGCGACATGGGGTTTGTCCATGCGCTGATGCCTTATGTGTTCGGTGCCGCTGACCCGACGATGGGCGGGCGCATCGAGGGGATGCAGACCCCGGGCGGCACCGGCGCGGTGCGGCTGGCGGTGGCGCTGGCGAAGCGCGCGGGCGTGAAGCGCATCTGGATGGGCACGCCGAGCTGGCCGAACCACGCGCAGATCATTGCCGATCTGGGGCTGGAGCTGAAGACGTTCGTGCATTCGACCAAGTCTGGTCTGTTGGACATGGATTCGCTGCGGTTCGCGCTGACGCAGGTGGAGGCGGGTGACGCCATCCTGCTGCACGGCTGCTGCCACAACCCCACCGGCATCGATTATTCGAACGCGCAGTGGGACGAGATTGCGCCGGCGCTGGCGAAGGCGGGCGTGCTGCCGATCCTGGACCTGGCCTATCAGGGGCTGGGCGCGGGCATGGAAGAGGATGCCTATGGCACCCGCAAGGTGCTGGCGGCGGTGCCCGAGGCGCTGATCGCCTATTCGTGCGACAAGAACTTCGGGCTGTATCGCGATCGCGTCGGCGCGGTGTACGTGATGATGGAAAAGGCCGAGCAGGTGGGCGCGGCGCTGTCGAACGGCCATGCGCTGGCGCGCGCGGCGTGGTCGATGCCGCCCGATCATGGCGCGGCGGCGGTGCGGGTGATCCTGGAGGATGCCGGGCTGACCAAGGTGTGGCTGGACGAGCTGGACACGATGCGGGCGCGGATGCAGCAGGTGCGCGCGCGGCTGGCGGCGGCGGGCAAGGCCGGCAGCGTGGACATGACAACGCTGGGCGCGCAGAGCGGGCTGTTCTCGATCGTGCCGCTGACGGCCGAGCAGATCCTGGCGATGCGCGAGAAGCACGGCGTGTACATGGCCGGATCGGGCCGGATCAACGTGGCCGGGCTGACGATGGGGAATATCGAGCAGTTCATTGCCGCCGTGGCGGATGTGACGGGCTAAGCAATCGCTTGCCGATTGCGACCACAAGAGGCGCGCCAACGCCTTGTGGGGCGGGGTTGTGGCGATACGGGGTGCGGGGTGGCGCCCGGGCTAAGCGGCCCTGGCCTCCACCAGCTTGCCCGCTGCCCGCAAGTTTGCGTGAAGCGTCCAGGGTGCCAGTTCGAGGCCGTTTGGCCATGCCAACGCGCCCGCTTCCACGAACGCGCGGGCAAGATAGCCGGGCTCGGCCAGCGGCCGGGTCAGCACGGTATCCTTCCGGATCAGGGCCTCGGGCGACCACAGGCCGTGGCTGCCATCACTGAAGGCGAGGTCCAGCGCGGTGGCGCCGTGAACAGCAATCGAGACGAGCTTAATCATCGAGGTCTGCTCCGGGGATCAGTTCCATCGGTAGCAGAGCCATGCCCTTCTGCCAATTTGCCATCAGCGGGTCGTGATGGGCCTCGCGCCAGTCCTGTACGATGCGCATGGCCTTGCGGGGGAGGGCGCCGGCAAGAATCTGGCCATCGGAAATCGCGATCAGCGCCTCGAACCCCTGGTAGCTGGCGTGGAAATGGGCGGGCGGATGCTCGCTGTGAAACATGCGGATGACGATGCCGAAGAAGATGGCGACAATCGGCATGGATGCGACCCCGGCCGGTGGATTGAAAATAGATATTGTTAGTCAATAGGTTATGTCTGAAGGTGTGCCCTGTCAATTGCACGAAGGTACGGCAATGCCGTCGCGGGCGAATGCGACGTTACGCCGGGGGGAATTGGCTGGCTGAGGACATCAGGCCGGCGTTGGGGCGCCCTGAGCGGGCACGGCGAACGGAACGGTGGTCCGCTCCGCGCTGCACGTATTGGTTGCGAACGGCCGGGTCGCTGAGCAGCTAGTGTCCGGCTCGGCTCTGCGGGAAACGGGGCGGGTGGCGCGTAGAGCTCGCGAAATCGGCGCCTGCCCTTTTCTGTGCCGGCCTTGGCCGACGGGCCTCGTCTTCCTGTCTGGACGCTGTTTGCGAGGCCTCGACTTCAACGCCGTGACCCGGCCCGCAACGCCGACCTGAAACACCGGGTTCGCGCATGGCCATGCGTGGCGCCGGATGTGCGGGCGTGTAACCTAAACGGTTCTATTTGTCAAGAACGGGAGAGATCGCTTGTTGATCCTGACCCACAAAAAGCTCCGTAAGTTCAACGTCGGCGCGACCAGCGGCGACACTTTGTGGAGCGTGGTTCAGGCGTAACGGCATGCGTGGGTGCGACAGGAAGGAAGGGGTTCACGCAAAGGCAGCAAAGGAACGAAGGCGCGAAGAGGGGGCGCGTGAGGCTGGCGTTATCTTCGCAAGGGCCGGACTGCGCGCAAAACGGGATAGAGTTTGGGGGTTAAGTAGGCTGTCACCGTAATCGATAAGTAAGCTGTCACCGTAATCGTCACCGTAATCGCGTAATCGTCACCGTAACCCCCGAATCGAATTACGCTGCTGCCACCAAGGCCCTGCAATTTCCTTTGGAAATATGATCTATCTCTTGAGAGACATGTGATATAACAACAGACCCCAGATCAAATATATCCAGCGCCTCTTGACGTGTCAAATTCAGCTCGGCATGCATCACTGGATTTCTATGATTATTTTTAATTTGACGTAAAAGGTCGATCGTTTCCTTCTTTACCTTCTTTCTGCCCCTGCCGTTGTTTATCTTTTCAAGTTCGGCGATGTATGCTCCCCAATTGGCATTCAAAGAGGCAAATGATTTACCGCACACTAACCTCATTAGAGAAAGAAGACTGGCTTCAATCGCCCTCATCATGTGAAATGCGCAAGCGGTGTTCAGGCTGTACGCCAAGCACTTGGCCGAATCTTGAAATTGATCAAGTGCCTCTGCATCAATTACGGAACGGGTCTCGGGGCTGAATTTTTTGGTAGCGTCTTCAATGAGATCGGAAGTGGAATATATCCCAACCTTTGAAACATAATAAGTGGCAGAGGTCCTGCTTTCTGCGGCAAGAACCGTTTTAAATTCATCCATTTTTGATCGTAAATTATATTGCAAAGTCCAATCAATATTCGGAATATCTTTTCCTGTATCATGTGAGTCTTGCCACTGCTGAAAAGTCGAAGCAATATCCTTCACAGCATTGAAAAGTTCGTCAACGTAGTGCTTTCCGATTCCAAATTCGATCAATTGGCCCGACGAAATTTTGTCGAGAGCATTGCCTAATGCGTACACTCCAAACCAAGCATCGATGATGCTGCTTTTTTCATTAACGCTTTGAGCTTTGGTCAATCCTTCACCTAGCTCCACAACGTCATATATATTAATTCGGCGCATACATCACTCCGCCGCAATCCCCGCCGCCTTGAACATGTCGCCGGTGCCATCGCCCTCGGCGCCATCGCCGTTGGCGGCATCGCTGGACTTCGCCTTGCGCCGCGCATCGAAGCTCGACCAGACCGTGTTCCAGTCGCCCTTGGTCGCGCCCTTCGAGTATTCGGTCGCGCGGGTTTCGAAGAAGTTGGCGTGTTCGACGCCGTTCAGCAGCGGCGTCAGCCACGGCAGCGGGTGGTCCTCGATCATGTAGACCGCGGGCAGGCCGAGCTGGCCCAGGCGCCAGTCGGCGATGTAGCGGATGTAGCGCTTGATTTCCTTGGCGCTCATCCCCGGGACCGGGCCCATCTCGAACGCGAGGTCGATGAAGGCGTCTTCCAGCCGCACGGTCTTCTGGCAGCAGTCGATGATGTCTTCCTTGACCGACTTGGTCAGGCAGTCGCGTTCCTTGACGAAGGTGTGGAACAGCTTGGTGATGCCTTCGCAGTGCAGGGTTTCGTCGCGGATCGACCAGGTGACGATCTGGCCCATGCCCTTCATCTTGTTGAAGCGCGGGAAGTTCATCAGCATGGCGAAGCTGGCGAACAGTTGCAGCCCTTCGGTGAAGCCGCCGAACATGGCCAGGGTCTTGGCGATGTCCTCGTCGTTGTCGACGCCGAAGGTGTGCAGATAGTCGTGCTTGGCGCGCAGTTCCTCGTATTCGAGGAACATGCCGTACTCGGTCTCGGGCATGCCGATGGTGTCGAGCAGGTGGCTGTAGGCGGCGATGTGCACCGTCTCCATGTTGGAGAAGGCGGCGAGCATCATCTTGATCTCGGTGGGCTTGAACACGCGGCCGTATTTCTCATGGTAGCAATCCTGCACTTCCACGTCGGCCTGCGTGAAGAAGCGGAAGATCTGCGTGAGCAGGTTGCGCTCATGCTCGCTGATCTTCTGCGCCCAGTCGCGGCAGTCCTCACCCAGAGGCACTTCCTCGGGCATCCAGTGGACCTGCTGCTGGCGCTTCCAGAACTCGTAGGCCCAGGGGTATTCGAAGGGCTTGTAGGTCTTGCGGGCTTCGAGAAGGGGCATCGTGGTGGACCTTACATGTCGCGAACGACGGAGAAACTGGCGGCGGGGACCTGTTCGGTCCGGCTGAAGAAACGGTCTAGATCGGCGTCGGACGCAGCCTTGCGGGTGCGGTTGGCGGCGTCGGTAAAGGCTTCGTCGGCGCGGGCGAGGGCGCGGATGGTGGCGGGGCGTTGCGCTATCGCTTCGCGCCACGCGACCAGCGCGGGATACTCGTCGGCCGGGAAGCCGTGGCGTTCAAGATAGTAGGCCCAGGGCTGAGTCGCCATGTCGGCGATCGAGTAATCAACACCTGCGAGATAAGGACTTTGCGCGAGGCGGGTTTCGAGGGCGCGGTAGAGCTTTTCGGCGATGGCGCGATAGCGGGCGCGGGCGTAGTCCGCCGTGCCTTCGGGGACGATGGTGAAGTGGGTGTATTGCCCCAGCATCGGGCCGATATTGGCCATCTGGATCATCAGCCATTGCTGGACGAGGGCGCGGGCGGGCTGCTGCGCGGGCAGGAAGCGGCCCTCGCGCTCGGCCAGCCACAGCAGGATGGCGCCCGATTCGGCCAGCGGCACGCCAAGGCGCGGGTCTTCGAGGACGGGGACCTTGGCCAGCGGGCTTTTGGCGACGAAGGCGGGATCGAACTGGTCCCCGGCGAACACCGCGACGTGGCGCAGTTGGTAATCGAGCCCGCATTCCTCGAGCATGAGGATGGGCTTGATGACGTTGGGGCTGTTCATGCCCGACAGGATCAGGGTTTCGGTCATATCGTGCGGCCTGCTCCCACCGGGTGAGCGGGGACGTTGACGACCGCGGCGACGCAGGGTTCGTCGTGCGGGTTGCGCCAGCCGTGGACGACGCCGCGATCGACGATGAAATCGTGCGGGGCCAGATCGACCTCGCCGGTTTCCAGCACCAGGGTGACGCGGCCCGAAAGGATGACGAGATAGTCGATGGTGTCGGTGGCGTGCATCAGTTCGGGCGTGTGCGGCGCGAAGCGGCAGATGGCGAAGTTGGCCTCGCCCGAGTGGAGCATGTCGATGTTGTAGGGGCGGACGACATCGGCGGTGCCGCTGTTGTCGGCCGGGATGGCGGCGCGCCAGGCGAGCGCGGCGGCCTTGCCGTCGGTGTGCGGGATCGCGCCGTCGAGGATGACGGTGGAGCGGCCCCGGGCATCGAGGCCGGTGACGACGCGGCGCGCGTGCAGCGGGGTGGCGTGCAGCGGCGCGGTCACTTCCAGAACCACTTCGGGGTGAGGCCGCGCGATTTGCGGTTGGTCCAGAGCTGGATGTACATCCACAGCCCCGATACGCTGAAGAACAGCAGCGCCAGCCCGGTGAGGATCGAGACGGTGGTGCCGACCGGGCCGGCGATCTCGCCCGAGTGGATGTGCTTGACGAGGCCGGCGAAGTTCAGGCCCTGGCCGCGCTTCGGCTTGGGGCGGCACATCATGTCGGGCGGGCAGACGAAGCCGTCGGCGCGGGCGGGCGCGGCTGTCGTGGGGCGATCGTCGTCCTTCAGCAGGTCGTTGGCGTGGATGGTGAGGCCGGTGACGGCCATGACGATCATGAACAGGCCGAAGAAGACGCTGAGCCAGCGGTGCCATTTGCGCATGGGTATTCAGACTCCGGGAATGCGGGCGGGCGTGCGCCGGGCACGGGCAGGCGTGGCGCGCAAGCGACGATCGCCTGCCGATCCGGCCACGCGGTTGACGGTGAGGCCCCGGCGGGATGACCGCGGGGGCCTTTGCCGTGCCGAAGCCAGCGAAATCGCGGCCTTGTGCCGTCGGTCAGTCAGGATGTTGACGGTGACGTTCATCGTGACCTCGCGGCGGCAGGCCGGCTTGCCTGATGTTACTGGCAGGCCAGGCATTCCTCGTAGTCGGTCTGGGTGGCCAGTTCGAACACAGGGGCGTCGCTGGTGTTGTCGGCCTCGACCCCGCCGGCGAAACCGGCGCGCTGGATCGACTTCGAGCGCAGGTAGTACAGCGACTTGATGCCGCGTTCCCAGGCCTGGAAGTGGAGCATCATCAGGTCCCACTTGTCGACGTCGGCGGGGATGTAGAGGTTCAGCGACTGGGCCTGGTCGATGTACGGCGTGCGATCCGCCGCGAATTCGAGTAGCCAGCGCTGGTCGATCTCGAAGCTGGTCTTGTAGACGGCCTTTTCCTCGGGGCTGAGGAAATCGAGGTGCTGGATCGAGCCGCCGCGTTCGAGGATCGAGTTCCAGACGTTGGTCGAATCCTTG
>JAGWVC010000125.1 GCA_018971065.1 Sphingomonadales bacterium
GCGCGGCCGGTGGCGATGCGCGAGACCATCACCGCCAGTTGCAGCGGCGACACCGCGACATAGCCCTGTCCGATCGAGGCGTTCAGCGAATCGGCGACGCTCCATTCCTGTTTGTAGCGCCGCATCTTCCACGCGGCATCGGGCACGGTGCCCTTGCGCTGGCCGCTGATCGGAAGGTCGAACTGCTGGCCAAGGCCAAGCTGGCGCGCCACCGGGGCGATGGCGTCATAGCCGACGCGGTGGGCCATGCTCCAGAAGTAGGTGTTGCAACTGTGTTCCACGGCGGCGCGCATGTCCACCGCGCCGTGGCGCGCGTCGCAGCGGAAGAAGCGGCTGCCGAGACGATAGCCGCCGGGGCAGTTGACCTTTTCCAGCGGATCGACGCCGTGCTGTTGCAGCGCCAGCGTCGCCATCGGCTTCATCGTCGAACCGGGAGGATAAAGCCCGCGCGTGGCCTTGTTGAGCAGGGGGACGTGATCGTCCTCCTGCAGCATCTTCCATTCGAGGCGGCCCACGCCGTCGGCAAAGCTGTTCGGATCGAACGACGGCATCGACACCAGCGCGAGGATGCCGCCGGTGTGGCAGTCGATCACCACGACCGAGGCCGATTCGAGGCCGATGCGGCGGGCGGCGAAATCCTGCAGGCCGCCATCAATGGTGAGCTTGAGCGGCTGACCGGGCACGTCCTCGCGCGTGTCGAGATCGCGGACGATGCGGCCGCCGGCGGTGACTTCGACGCGGCGGGCGCCGGGAATGCCGCGCAAGTGTGCGTCGAAGTGCTTTTCCAGCCCGTCCTTGCCGATCTTGAACCCGGGCGTGATCAGCAGCGGGCTGTGTTCCTTCTCGTAGTCCGCCGCCGAGGCGGGGCCGACATAGCCGACGAGATGGCCGACCGATGGCCCGGTGGGATAAGCGCGGGCGAACGAGCGTTGGGGAACCACGCCCGGCATTTCCGGCATCCGCACCGAGACGGCGGCGAACTTTTCCTCATCGAGGTGCGATCCGGCTTCCACCGGCTGGAAGCCGCGCGCTTCCTCCAGCTTGTCCTTGATGTCCTGGACCTTGATCGCGTCGAGGCCGATCAGGGGGGCGAGCTCGGCGAGGGTGCGATCGACGTCGATCAGCCGTTCGGGGATCAGATCGACGCGGAAATCGGCGCGATTGGACGCGATCGGCAGGCCGTTTCGATCGAGAATCCAGCCCCGGCGCGGCGGAATCAGCGTCAGGTTGACGCGGTTGCTTTCCGACATCGTCTTGTAGTGGCTGTTCTCGGCAATCGCGATCCAGCCCATGCGCGTGGCCAGCAGCAGGCCGAGGCCGCCCTGGAGCGCGCCGACGACGACGCTGCGCCGGTCGAACGAGTTGGCCAGCGTGCCCGAGGTGACCCGCGTGGTCTTCAGCGCCATCAGCCGATTTCCCGGAAGCGGACCAGCCGCAGCCGATCACACCCGGCGACGGTGCGCGCGACGGGTGGGTAGGCCAGCACCGCCAGCGCCGCCTGCACCAGCACGCCGGGCAGCCACGCGAACGTGCCGGCGCCACTGGCCAGCAGCGCGCCGACCAGCAGGCACACGACGATCATCGCCGCCGCCACCGCCCATTCGATGCCGAAGCTGCGCCACGGCCAGCGGGCCTCGATGAAATCGAGCGCGAGCAGGGTGAGCGACCACAGCAGCACCGCGCTGCCGGCGGGTTGGCCGCTGACGGCATCATCCGCCAGCCCCAGCGGCAGCCCGGCCCAGACCGGCAGCACGCCCGGCCGCAATTGCCGCCAGCCGATCAGCGTGAGGTAGCCCAGCGGCGGCACCAGCGGGGTGGCGGCGATGGTCAGCCAGCCGGACAGCAGCGAACCCAGTACCACCGTGAGCCAGGGTACGGCGTGCGCGATGAACGGGGACGGGGCGCGGTTAATGCGCTTGCGAAAGCGGGCGTCCAGCCGCTGCTGCAGGCGAAGTTCGGGGAGCAGCGGCACTAGGTCTTGCTTTTCGCGCGCTTGGCGGTGGGATCGGGCGGCGGCGGCAGCGTGGCGTCGCGCACCGGGTTCCATTCGGGCTGCACGCTGACCACCTCGCTGGCGGCCGGATCGGCAAGGACGCGGCCGATGGCGCCATCGCGCGTCAGCGCGGTGACCACCGCGATCGGCGTGCCCGGCCAGTACAGCCCGCCGGCGCCGGAGGTGACGAAGGCGTCGCCGGGGCGGAGCGGGTTGATGCCCAGCGAGATCAGGCGGATCTGCAGCGTGCCGTCGGGCCGGCCGGTGGCGAAAGCGGGCATCCCGTCGCGCGCGCGGCGAACCGGGACGACGCTTTCGGTGTCGATGACCAGCAGGACGCGGGCAGTGCTGCGGCCGGTTTCGAGGACGCGGCCGACAAGGCCGAGCGCGGTGCGCACCGGCATTCCCGGATGGACGCCCTGGCCGGCACCGGCCGAGATGAGCGCGTAGCGCCGGGTGCTGCTGCCGCTGGAGGCGATCATCCAGGCGGTGGCGACGGGCTTTGCCACATTGTCCTGCGCAAGGCCGAGCGCGGCCTTGAGGCGCTGGTTCTCCGCAGACAGGGCGGCCTGTTCGGCCAGCTTGACGCGGGCCAGCGCAACCTCGCGGCGCAGGCGCGCGTTTTCAGCGCCGGCGGTGAAGTAGCCGCCGAGGACATCGAACGCCGAGGACCCGGCGGCGCGGGTCTGTGCGGTCAGCCGGGCGGGCGCGGCGGTGGCGTCGGCCGCCGCGCCGCGCAGGCCGGACAGCACCGTGGCGTCGCCGTGCGAGGCGAGCAGCAGCCACACGCCGATGCCCGCGCCGATCACGCCGGCGAGGTAGCTGAAAAAGGTGCCGTACTGCGCCCTGCGCGAATAGCCGGAGCGCCGGTTGGCTGGCGGCGCCATTGCTCGTCTTCCCCTTCACGCGACACCGGGCTTCCACCCTGCGTTCGCTTCAGAAATACAACTCTACGTCACCGCTGGGGAGGATGCGTGGAGATTTGGCTCAGGGTGGAGCGAGAATGGCCAGCTTCGAGAACCGGCGCGCAGCGTACTTTCAGTACGTGAGCACCGGAAGCGCAGAAGGTGGCCGTTCGCAGCCCTCCCTGGGCCAAATATCCATGCATCCTCAAGCGGTCATCAGCACGCCGCGGTAGATCGGGTCTTCCATGGCACGGCCGGTGCCGAGCGCGACGCAGCTCAACGGGTCTTCGGCGATCGACACCGGCAGGCCGGTTTCCTCGCGCAGGTAGTCGTCGAGGCCCTTGATCAGCGCGCCGCCGCCGGTGAGGACGATGCCCTGATCGACGATGTCGGCCGCGAGTTCGGGCGCGGTGTTTTCCAGCGCGATGCGCACGCCCTCGACGATGGCGCCGATCGGTTCGCTCAAGGCTTCGGCGATGTTCGCCTGGGTGATGGTGATTTCCTTGGGCACGCCATTCACAAGGTCGCGGCCCTTGATGTGGATGGTCTCGCCAATGCCGTCGGCCGGCATGGTGGCGATGCCGTAGTCCTTCTTGATGCGCTCGGCCGTGGCTTCGCCGATCAGCAGGTTGTGGTGGCGGCGGACGTAGGAAACGATCGCCTCGTCCATCTTGTCACCGCCGACGCGGACCGAGGTGGTGTAGGCGAGGCCGCGCAGCGACAGCACCGCAACTTCGGTGGTGCCGCCGCCGATGTCCACCACCATGCTGCCGACCGGTTCGGTGACCGGCATGTCGGCGCCGATCGCGGCGGCCATCGGTTCGAGGATCAGGTAGACCTGGCTGGCGCCGGCGTTGCTGGCGGCGTCACGGATGGCGCGGCGCTCGACCGAGGTGCTGCCCGAAGGGACGCAGATCACGATCTCGGGATAGCGGAACAGGCTTTTCTTGCCGCCGTGAACCTTCTGGATGAAGTACTTGATCATCTCCTCGGCGATTTCGATGTCGGCGATGACGCCGTCACGCAGCGGGCGGATCGCTTCGATCGAATCCGGGGTCTTGCCCATCATCATCTTCGCGTCGTCGCCCACGGCCTTGACGCGCTTGATGCCGTTGATGGTTTCGATGGCCACGACCGAAGGCTCGTTGAGGACGATGCCGCGATCCTGCACGAACACCAGGGTGTTGGCTGTGCCAAGATCGATCGCCATGTTCTGGGAGCCGAACTTCAAGAATCGCGACATGAACGAAGCCATCGAAAAATCCGTATATTATCCGCCACTTGCTGCAGGGTTGCAGCAAGAAGAATCCGGCGGTTGGGCTGAGGACGCGGCTGCTTAGCCCAAGCATCGGCCAAAGGGAAAAATTTTGTTGGGGATGAACCGATTCGGGGCACGTTCCGGCGTGAAATCGATGCATTTCGTCGAGTGCGGGCCGAGCGTGGCGGGATTTCCCCGGAACGGTTGCGGTGGGATTTGTGCGAATCTGCGGGGTGCGGGTAAGATGGGGGGTGCCCGTCATCCGTCGCCTTCCCGAAACGCTGGTCAACCGCATCGCCGCGGGCGAGGTGGTGGAGCGGCCGGCGTCGGCGCTGAAGGAACTGGTCGAGAACGCGCTGGATGCCGGGGCGGCGAATGTGACCGTGCGGCTGAGCGAGGGGGGGCTCGACGGGATCGAGGTGACCGACGATGGCTGCGGGATGCGGCCTGACGAGATCGCCTTGGCGCTGGAACGCCATGCGACGTCGAAGCTGTCCGATGAGCATATCGAGCAGGTGGTGACGCTGGGGTTTCGCGGCGAGGCGCTGCCGTCGATCGGATCGGTGGCGCGGCTGACGATCGAGAGCCGGCCGCGTGAGGGCGGCGCAGAAGGCTGGCGGCGGGTGGTCGATCATGGCGTGCTGGTGGGCGAGGGGCCTGCCGCCTTGCCGCCGGGCACGCGCATCCGCGTGGAAAACCTGTTCGGCAAGGTGCCGGCGCGGCGCAAGTTCCTGCGCAGCGCGCGGGCGGAATATGCGGCGTGCCTTGACGTGGTGCGGCGGCTGGCGATGGCTCGGCCCGAGGTGGGCTTCGTGCTGGAGCATGACGGTCGGCGGGTGCTGGCGGTGCAGCCGGGCGACACGGCGCCGGCGCGGGTGGCGAAGATCGTGGCGCGCGAGCTGGCCGAGGACGGCGTGGTGATCGACCTGGCGCGCAGGCCGGTGACGCTGACCGGGATTGCCGGGCTACCGACGTTCAATCGTGGGGTGGCCGATCACCAGTACCTGTTCGTCAACGGCCGGCCGGTGCGGGACAAGCTGATGATCGGCGCGGTGCGCGGCGCCTATGCCGAGATGCTGGCGCGTGACCGCCACGCGGTGCTGGCGCTGTTCCTGGAACTGCCGCCAGAGGACGTGGACGTGAACGTGCATCCGGCCAAGACCGAGGTGCGGTTTCGCGATCCGGCGTTCATTCGCGGGTTTCTGGTTTCGGGGTTGCGGCACGCGCTGGACAGCGCCGGGCAGCAGACGGCGCAGACCCCGGCGGCGCCGGCGATGGCAAGCTGGCAGGCGGAGCCGCTGGCGCGCACTCCCGAACCGGCGCCGGCGTTGGCGGGGTTGTTCGCGCGGGAGTATTCGGCACCGCAGCGGGTCAGTGATGCCGGGCAGGCCTGGCGCGAGTATGAGGCGCAGGTGCTGGCGCCGCAGGCGCGGGCCGAGGTGGCCGAGCTGCCGATGGCCGATGCGGAAGCGTTTCCGTTGGGGGTGGCGCGGGGGCAGGTGGGCAATGCGTATATCGTTGCCGAGGCGGCCGACGGGCTGGTGCTGGTTGACCAGCATGCCGCGCATGAGCGGATCGTGCTGGAACGGTTGCGTGCGGCGGGAACGGGCGGCGGGGCGGCTTCGCAGGCGTTGCTGATCCCCGAAGTGGTCGATCTGGATGAGCCGGATTGCGATCGGGTGGAGGAAGCGGCCGAGACGCTGGCCGGGTTCGGGTTGACGGTGGAGCGGTTCGGGCCGGGGGCATTGCTGGTGCGCGCGGTGCCGGCGGCGCTGGCGAAAGGCGACGTGCAGGCGCTGGTGCGCGATATTGCCGACGATCTGGCGCAGAACGGGGCGGCGTTGCTGTTGCCCGAGAGGCTCGATCACGTGCTGGCGACGATGGCGTGTCATGGATCGGTGCGGTCAGGACGGGCGCTGTCGGTGGCGGAGATGAACGCGTTGCTGCGCGAGATGGAGGTGACGCCGCGATCGGGGCAGTGCAACCACGGGCGGCCGACCTGGGTGAAGTTGGCGCACGCCGATATCGAGAAGCTGTTCGGGCGCAGATAGCCGGGAACGGACCGGGCGGGCCACCGTTCCACGCCCATGCGAGGCACCCTAGCGACGGCGCTGCTGCTTCTGGCGGCGTGCGACAAGACCAGTCCCGAGGAACAGGCGCGGCGCGATGCGCGCGATATTGCCTTCGTGGAGGGCGCGCAGCGCAGCCTGCCGCCGCCGATGCCGCTGGTGCCGCAGGGGGTTGGCCGCGAGGTGCTGCCCGAGGCGGGCTGCACGGTGTCCGACCCGGCCCATGCCGCCGGGCAGCCGATCCTGCTGACCGGGCCGACGCGGGCGGTAATGCGGGTGGCGGGGCACACCGAGGTGCTGGCTTCGGACCCGGGATCGAGCCGGTTGCCGGGCGGAACCTGGAGCCGCTACACCGGCAAGCGGCTGGCGCTGAAGCTGGAGCCGCAGCCGACACCGGCGGTGCCGACACCCGCCGGGTTTTCCGCAAGCGCCCGCCAGCCGGTGGCGCTGACCGTCAGCGACGAGCATGAGCGCAAGGTGTTCGAGGCGACGGGCGACCTTACCTGCGGATGAAGGCGCGGAACGGCGCGTCGTCGCCGTCGCGGCCGGGGGTTTGCGGCAGGTGCAGCAGGTCGCGCAGCAGCGGCTCGACATCGACGTTGTCGAAATCGGGCACGGTGCCGCCGTGGCGGATGGCTGGGCCGGCAGCAATGAACAGCGCGCGCATGTCGGGCGCGTCGTTGTCGAAACCGTGGGTGCCGCCGTGCGGGGGCCTGGCGCCGGGGCGCGCAATCATCCAGCCGGTATCGGCCAGACACAGGAACTGCGGCACGCGTGGGTTGGCGCCATAGTGCAGGCGCGCGGGAATGGCGGCCTTGGGCCAGCACTGGACATGCGCGGGGGGCTTGGCCAGCGCGGCGGCCAGCGTGGCCTCGTGGCCGGGCTGGGCGTTGAGCGTGGCGAAGGGGCCGTCCTCGACCAGGGTGTAATCGGCGGCGTCGGCGAAGCTGGCGAGCGGGACGACGCGATCGGGGCTGATAGCGGCCATGCCGTGATCGGCGACGACGACGATGTTGGCGGGCTGGTGCAATTGGGCGAGGCCGGCGCGGATGCGGCCGATGGCGGCATCGACATCATGCGCGGCGGTGGTGACTTCGGGCGAATCGGGCCCGAAATCATGGCCGGCGGTATCGACGGTGTCGAAGTAGACGGTGACGAATTTCGGCCGGTCGGCGGCGGGGCGACGCAGCCAGTCGATCACCCCGTCGGCGCGCTGGCGGTTGCTGACGGCGACCGCGAACTGCTGCCAGTCCTGCGGGCGGACGCCGTGAATCGCGAAGTTCGAGCCGGGCCAGAACATCGTGGCGGTGCGGATGCCGGCGGTTTCGGCGGTGGCCCAGAACGGGGTGGCATCCTGCCACCACCACGGGTCATCGGTGGACATGGTGAACACCGGGCGCTTGCCTTCGGGATCGATCATGCGGTTGGCGACGATGCCGTGCCGATCGGGGCGCAGGCCGGTGACGAGCGTCCAGTGGTTGGGGAAGGTCTTCGACGGGAACGACGGGCGCATCGCGGCGCTGATGCCGGCGGCGGCCAGCGCATCGAGGTTGGGCGTGGCGCCGCGCGTGCGATAGTCCGGCCGGAAGCCGTCGATCGAGATCAGGATGGTGACCGGCGCGCGGTGCGGCCGGGCCGTGGCGGCGGAAGGGGCCAGCGCCAGCAGCGCGGCGGCCATGAATAGGCGAAACAGTCTGGTCATGGCCGTCACGCTGGCAGGCGCAGGTGACAACTGCAAGTATGCTCAGTGCAGCAGCGTCAGCCGGGCGAACAGCGTGCCCTGCACCGGGGTGCTGCCGTAGAACGGATCGAGCGCGGCGGGTTTGACGAATGTGGCGAGACTGCCGCCCAGCGCGAGTTCGAAACGGTCGATGGGCACGCGGCGGGCATAGCCGGCTTGCAGCTTCGTCACGCGGAAGGGCACGTCATGCAGCGCGGCGGCGGGATCGGGGAAAAGTTCGTCGTTGACGACATTCTCGACCCGGCCGAACAGGGTGTCGTGGCGGGAGACATCCCAGCTTGCCTCGCCGATCCAGGCGGTGAGGGTTTCGCCGGGCACGCGGGTCTTGGCGCTGAAACCGGTCATCGCGGACAGGCCCTTGCCGTTGGCGTATTGCGCGGAGGCGGTGAAGCGATGCTCGTCCTCGCCGGGATGAGTCGATTCGGGCTGGTGAAGCTGGCCATAGCTGGCCTGAAGCGACCACTGCGGCGTGGGGTTCAACGTGCCACGCACCGACCACGAATCGATGCGCGGGCTTTCGATGTTCCAGCGATGCTCGTCGGGTTCCTGCCCGCGAAAGCCGCTGGCCTCGATCTGCCAGGTGCGGGTGGCATAGCCGGCGGTGACGACGCCATAGGTGATGTGCGTGGAATCGAACCAGTGGTGGCTGATCGGCGGCTCGGGGTTGAGCCGGGCCGAGGCGCGGTGGACGAAGGCGGTGGGGCCGAGCGCGGGCTCGCCGACCGGGCCGCCGTAGAGAAAGAGCTGGCCTGCCCCGGCGTTGACGTCGATGCGGGCGGCGAGTTCCATGAACAGGTCGTGCGGGTGCTGGCGATCGACGATCGGCGCGCCGTGGGCAGTCTCGCCGGTGGCGAACAGGTTGGGGTAGCCCGAGGCGTCCATCGCCGGTTCGAGGCTGGTCATCGCCTTGAGCTGGAGCCGGCCCCAGTCGGTGTCGCGCTGGGCCATCAGCATCGCCATCGAGGTGACGTAAGTCTTGCTGTCGCCGCGCGGGCCGGTGGCATTCGTGTAATCCAGCGCCGCCGAGCCGTGCGCCATCAGCATCCAGTTGCCCGACATGACGTGGAGGCCGGGCATGGCGCCGTCGTTGCCCGGGGTGCGGGCGGTGCCGGAGCCTTCGGCGGAGGTGGATGGGGGCGTTTCCGCGCTCATGTCCATTCCCGGCATGTCCATGCCGTGATGGTCCATTTCCTGGGCAAAGGCGGGAGACGCGAGGGCGCTGGCTGCCAGCAGGGCAGCCGCAAGGGTGGTTTTCATTTGTGCAGTTCCTGATCGAATGAGGTCTGACGGGCGGCGGACGCCCATGGTGGCCGATCAGGCGCGGGGAGGGGGCGAATCCGGGCCGGTGGTGGCGCGCATCGCGAGGACGGCGGGGCGGGCGTCGGGCGTTTCCGACGGCGCAACGGTGGCGGCCATGACGGTCGGAAGATGGCTGGCCGGGGTGGCGCAGCCGATGCAGTCGTGCTGGGCCGCCGCCGGCACGGGGGCGTGGTGCGATGGCATGCCGGGCATCGCCATCATCGCATGCTCGCACGGGGCGGCTTGCGGCACGGATGCCGCCAGCGCCGGGATGGCGAGGCAGAAGGCCAGCAGGGCAACGAGGCAGCGGCGAAGCATCGCTGCCCTTCTACACTAGCTGTGCAGGAAATGCATCACGTCGCCGTCCTGCACGACGTAGGCCTTGCCTTCGGCGCGGAGCTTGCCGGCCTCGCGGGCCTTCGATTCACCGCCGAGCGCGACGAAATCGTCGTAGGCGACGGTTTCGGCGCGGATGAAGCCCTTTTCGAAGTCGGAGTGGATCTCACCGGCGGCATTGGGGGCGGTGGCGCCCTTGTGGACTGTCCACGCGCGGGCTTCCTTGGGGCCGACAGTGAAGAAGGTGATCAGGTGCAGCAGTTCGTAGCCCGAGCGGATGACGCGGGCGAGGCCGGTTTCGTGCAGGCCC
>JAGWVC010000027.1 GCA_018971065.1 Sphingomonadales bacterium
GGCCGGCGAATGAAATGGTCATGATCCCTCTCCCGCTTGATGCGTTTGCCGGGATGCTAACCCTTCTGCTTGGCAATGCAAAGCACCGCGACAGCGCTCAGGCGTTGAGTTGGGCGAGGTCGTCCGGCGAGAGCACGAGTTCGGCGGCGGCAAGTATTTCGGAAAGCTGCGTCGTGCTGGTGGCACTGGCGATGGGGGCGGCGATCGACGGGCGCGCCATCTGCCAGGCCAGCGCGACTTGCGCCGGGGTGGCGCCGTGGCGGGCGGCGACGGCATCGAGCGCGGCGAGCACGGCGAGGCCATCGGCGTCGAGATACTTCTTGACGACACCGGCACGGCTGCCGACGAGATCGGCCGGCACCCGGTACTTGCCGGTGAGGAAACCGGCGGCGAGTGCATAGTAGGTGACGACGCCCAGGTCGTTCGCGGTGCAAAGCGCCTCGATCTCGCCCTCGTAGCTGGGCCGCTCAACCAGGTTGTACTGCGGCTGGAACACCTCGCAGGTATCGCCGAGCGCCAGCGCCTCGGCCAGTTGGGCGGCGCTGTGGTTCGACGCGCCGGCGTGGCGGATCTTGCCCGCTGTCTTGAGCGCCGCGAAATTGGCGACAGCCTCGGCAATCGGCGTGCCGGGGTCGGCAAAGTGGGCGAGGTAGACGTCGATATAGTCGGTGCGCAGGCGCTTCAGCGAGGCCTCGCAGGCACGCGGCAGATAATCGGCACCGAGACCGGCCGGCACGCCATCGGCCATCGCAAGGCCGCCCTTGGTGATGATGACGACGCGATCCCTGCAGCCGCGCGATTCCATCCACTCGCCGATCAGCGATTCCGATTCGCCGCCGACCAGTCCGGGTGCGTAGCGGTTGTAGACATCGGCAGTGTCGATGGTGTTGAACCCGGCGGCGAGGAAGGCATCGAGAATGGCGAACGAGGCGTCGCGATCCGCCGTCCAGCCGAACACGTTGCCGCCCAGCACCAACGGGGCGATTTCGATTCCGGTCTTGCCAAGGCGGCGCATGTGCATCGATCAGTCTCCTGCCCCGGTTGACCGGGTGGCCGCTTTGAAACAGGCTGCGCGCATGAACGCAAGCGAACCGTGGCCGGTGCCGGGCAAAGATCGGCTGGATGATGACCAGCGTGCCTTGTGGGACGAGCTGACGCTGGGCCCGCGCGGGTTCTATACCGGCGGGGCCGAAGCGGCGCGGCTGCCCGATCTGTACAACGCCTGGCTGCAGTTCCCCGCGCTGGGGCAGGAAATGCTGCGGCTGGGCGATGCGATCCGCCATGCCTCGCACCTGCCGGGCTGGGCGCGCGAGCTGGTGGTGCTGGTGACATCGGCGTGGGGACAGGCCTGGGTGGAGTTCGATTTCCACGTGCCGTTCGCCCGCAACGAGGGGCTGGACGAAGCGCTGATCGCGGCGCTGCGCGCGGGCGAGGTGCCGGTGTTCGGCGATGATGGCCAGCGCGTGGTCTGGACGGCGAACCGGGAACTGCTGCTGACCGCGACGCTGGCCCCCGAAACCCGCGCGGCGGCGATCGCGCTGCTGGGCTGGCCGGGGGTGATGCAACTGATCGCCAATGTCATGCTCTACACGGTGACCGCGTGGACCACGAACGTGGCGCGGGTGAAGCTGGCGGATGATTTCGCGGTCGATCAGGGCAGGCTGGACGCGTTCTTTGCGGGGCGCGACGGCAACGCTTGAGCGGGTCGATCGTTCGAGGTGACATGACGGCGCACTGGCTGGTTCCGGAAGTGGCGTTCGATTCGGTCCACGCCAGCAAGCGCCACAGGTCGGGAGTGGCGATGCGTTTCCCCCGGATCAGCCGGATCAGGCCAGACAAGCCCGCGCACGAGGCGGACCGGATCGCGACGTTGCAGGCACTGGTCCGGGACTAGAACGCATAGCCGATGCCGGCAGCCAGCAGCAGGCCGCCGCGCCGGCCGCGCTGGATGATCGGCGAACTGGTGGCGGCGCCGGCCAGCACCGTATAGCCGACCGCCGCGCCGACCGCGAAGCCGCCGTCGCGCAGATTCCCGTCGAGATCGTAGGCGGTGTAGGCCTTGAAGCCGACGCTCTTCAGCCCGGCGTGGGCCTGATAGGCCGGCAGCCCCGAGGCCAGCGCGCCGGCGCTGGTGATGCCGTAGCTGCGGCGCGAATACGCGCTATCGATGAAATCGGCCGACATCGACAGCCCGACGACCTGCGCCTTGCTGACCGGGGTGAAATAGCCGGGGCCGATCGAGACGACCTGGCCGCCGCGCCCGCTGGACACGTCGCGTCGGACGTCGATGCCGAGGCTGAACGAATCGTAGGCGTTCAGGACATGGCGGACCTGGACGCCGGCGTTGATGCCCGCTTCGAGGTTCCCCTGCCCGCGCCCCAGCCTGGCCAGCACCGGATCGCGCATCCGTCCACCGCCGCCGCCCCGCCAGCGGATGACCGGGCCGAGCGAAAAGGCGACCTTGCCCGTGGCGGGCTTGCGCAGCACGTCGAACGCCAGGCCCAACCCGCGCGAGCGGACCGCGATGCGGCGGTAGCGCGCCATGATGCCGAAAGCGGGATAGATGCCCCGCTGCCGGCCGCCCTCGTAGATCGGCACATTGGCCGCGCCGACGCCGAGCACGAGGTAATTGCCGCGGTAGATATCCTTCGGCGCTTCGATGGGGAGCGTGAGCGGGACGACCGTCTGCGCCGGCTCTGCCGCCGCCGGGACGGCGAGGCCGGCAGCCAGGAACGAAAACAGCAATGCAGATGGCGTGGCGCGGCATGACCGCACGACGTGGCGAACCATTCGATTTCCCCCCCAGGGATTCCCCAATTCTGCTAACAGCACGCAAGAGCAAGTCAAAGCGTTTGCGATAAGCGGAATCGCGCGGGGATGTCCCAATCCGGACAGGCGCCGATTGCACCCGATGCGGCGCAAGGATCCCGGGCCCCCCGTCGGGGACCCGGAAACTGCTTGTTCTGAAAGGAATGGCGCACCCGGAACGATTCGAACGTCCGACCCTCAGATTCGTAGTCTGATGCTCTATCCAGCTGAGCTACGGGTGCGGGAGACGCGCCTTTAGGGGTGCCTTACGGGGTTGGCAAGCGACAAAATCCATTTTTCGAGCGCAATCGCCAGCGGGACGTCGAGCGGGGGCATGGCAAGGCCCGCAAACTGCCCCGGCGTAAACCATTCGAGGGCATCGGCGTCGAGGCATAGGGGGTTTCCCGCCCAGGAACGGCAAGCATAAAGCAAGATAAGATGCGGCGCGCGCGGCAACGGCGGCTGGGCTGGATCGGAAGCGAAAGCCACGGGTTCAAGCGATTCCGGGACCAGCGTGATGCCCAACTCCTCGGCAATCTCGCGAATCAGGGCCATCTCCGGAGATTCCCCGGGTTCCACCTTGCCACCAGGGAATTCCCATAGACCGCCATGCACACTTCCTGAACGACGCTTCTGCAACAACACGGCACCGTCGGTGCGCACCAGAGCGGCGGCGACAACGGGGATCAGTGTCGGAATTTCTGGCATCTGGGCGGTTCCTGGTAAGAGTTCGTTTACGCAGCGGTGCGACAAGCCGGCCTGGGTCGGAAATGAGGACAAGGCCGTGTTCGACATCCGTGATCCGAAACGACTGCTGCAAGACCGGTCCGGCACTTCCGCGCTGGAATACGCGCTGATCTGCGGGCTTATCGTGCTGGTCATGGTGGTGGGGTTCAGCGGGTTCGGCTCGGCCACGCGCGCCACCTGGAACACCGTTGCCAGCCAGATGACGAACGCCAATCAGCCAAGTGCCTGATCTGCCACCCCTGTCAACGGCTTCGTAACCAACTTCGGGTACTGGCAGACAGCGATCGGAAGCGGCCGCACCGCCGGAGGGCGGGTCGCACGGTCCGGGGACCTGGAGACTGACCATGACGAGCATCATCGCATTCCTGCGCGACGAAACCGGCGCGACCGCCATCGAGTATGGCCTGATCGCGGCGCTGGTTGCCGTGGCCGGCATCACCTCGATGAAGGGACTGGGCAACCAGCTCAGGACCACGTTCAACACCACTTCCAGCTCGATGAGCGCGGCCAACGCCACGGCGGCTGCCTGACGATATTCGCCGGGGCAACCCGGCAACACGGTGGACCTGATCGGGGCGGCGGGGCAACCTGCCGCCCCGATTGCATGGGTGCCGGACTGGCAGTCCCGGGCAGCGGATTTGGCGATTTTCTCCGTAGTTCCCCTTGGGCGGGCTTCACGCGATCCCCATCCCCCCTTGTTAAACCGACGAAATCGCGGCGGGGGCGGCGAAAAATTTTACAACTTCGCCCGCACCGAAAACCATTTCTTAAGAGGTGATCCGTAGAGATGGCTTCACCGCTCGGTGAGACGGGTAATTCAGGGCGGGTTCGAACGCCACACAGGAGACTGACCATGAAGTTCATCAGCAAGATCCGCAACCTCGTCCGCAACAACGACGGCGCGACCGCCATCGAATACGGCCTGATCGCCGCCCTGATCGCCGTTGCCGCCATCACCGCCATGAACGGCCTGGGCAACCAGCTCAAGACCACGTTCAACACGACCTCGTCGTCGATGAGCTCGGCCAACGCGACCGCCGCTGCCTAATAGCAGCGCGATACCGCGAAGAATTGGGGCGGCAGGGAAACCTGCCGCCCTTTTTCGTTTGGGCGCTGTCAACAGGCGACGCCCCTCCATTCTGGCGGAATTGTGCAGCACCCTCTCGATGTCGCGCATACTTGACACCATAATGTCGCGTATGTTTTACATGCCAGGCAGTTTTGACACCGCTTTTCAGAGGGTTGCCAATGTACGAGTTCACGCATGGCGGCATGTGGTTCAAGTGGAGCGCGCTGGACCGACAGTCGAAACGGCTGGCGGGGGCAAGCCTAGCGCTGGCCGCCATCGGCGGGGCGCCGCTGGGGATTGCGGCGACATGTCGCGGATTCGATACGGGATTGGCGCTGGGTGCAACCCTGGGTGGCAAGCCCGCACTGGTGCAGAGCCTTCGATTTCACTTTCCGATTGCCTTCACGCCGGTGCTGGCATGGCTGACGATCGCGATGCTGGGCGCATCGGCATGGCTGTGGTGGCGGTTCAGCCTGCGACAGGACGAGATGTTCAATCGCGTGCAGAACTGGGCGCTGGGCATGGGCGGAGCCTGGACCTTCGCAGGACTGGCAGCGTGGGAAGTGCTGGCGCTGGCAGGTGCCGTACCGCCGGTGGGGCCGTGGGGCGTGCTGGGCGTGCTTCTATTCGTACTGACCGGCTTCTGGATCGTCGCGGTACGCCGGTGGGCGTGACCACCACCCTGCCCGCGCTGCGCGGCGAAAAAGGGCTGACACAGGCGGCACTGGCGAGCGCAGTGGGCGTGTCACGCCAGACGATCAATTCGATCGAGAACGGGCGGTTCGAGCCGAGCCTGACGCTGGCACTGGTGCTTGCGCGCCATTTCGAGTTGCCGGTGGAGGCAATCTTCGCGCTGGATGTTCGCTGACGACGCTTACCCCCCGATGGCGAGGAAGCGCTCCGCTCTCCGGTCCTGCAGTTCGGCGGCGGGGAGCTTGCCCAGCGCATCGAGTTCCTCGGCGATGGCCTGGCCCAGCGCGGCGCAGGCGGCGGCGGGGTCGCGGTGGGCGCCGCCGAGCGGTTCGGGGACGATGCGATCGATGACGTGGAGCGCGGCGAGGTCCTGCGCCGTCACCTTCATCGCTTCCGCCGCGTCCGCCGCCTTTTCCGCCGTGCGCCACAGGATCGAGGCGCAGCCTTCGGGCGAGATCACCGAATAGACCGCGTGTTCGAACATCAGCACGCGTTCGGCGCTGGCCAGCGCGACGGCGCCGCCCGAGCCCCCTTCCCCGACGATCACCGCCACCATCGGCACCGGCAGCGCCAGGCACGCCTCGGTGGCGCGGGCGATGGCTTCGGCCTGGCCGCGTTCCTCGGCCTCGACCCCCGGGAACGCGCCAGAGGTATCGACCAGCGTGACGACGGGGACGCCGAAGCGGCCGGCAAGTTCCATCAGGCGCACCGCCTTGCGGTAGCCTTCGGGCTTGCCCATGCCGAAGTTGTGGCGGATGCGGCTTTGCGTGTCGTTGCCCTTTTCATGGCCAATGACCATGACGCGCTTGCCGTTCAGCCGCGCGAAGCCGCCGATGATCGCCTGATCCTCGCCATAGCGGCGATCACCGCCCAAGGGCATGAAATCGGTGAAGATCGCCGCGATGTAATCGTGGAAGTGCGGGCGCGCCGGGTGGCGGGCGACCTGGGTCTTCTGCCACGGCGTCAGCGCGCGATACGTGCTGGCCAGCAGCGACGCGCTCTTCGCTTCGAGGCGGGCGACTTCGGCCGAAAGATCAAGCGCGCCGTCCTGCGCGGTGGCGCGCAGTTCGTTGATGCGGGCATCGAGCGCGGCGACCGGCTTTTCGAACTCGAGATAGGAAATCATCGCGGCCCGGTAATCGCCGGGGCGATGGGAGGCAAGCGTTATGCGCCCGCAATCCCCATTTTTGCCAGCGGATGGCGCGCATTGACCAGCGCGACGAGGCGCGAGGGTTCGACGTGGGTGTAGATCTGGGTGGTGGCGATGTCGGCGTGGCCCAGCAGGGTTTGCAGCACGCGCAGGTCGGCCCCGCCCTCCAGCAGGTGGGTGGCGAAAGCGTGGCGCAGGACGTGTGGGCTGAGCCGTTCGGGGGCGATGCCGGCGCGCAGCCCCAGCCCGCGCAGGAGCTGGAACAGACGGACCCGAGTTAGGTGACCGTCCTTGCCGGTGGAGGGGAACAGGAAGCGGGCGGACTTGCCCGGCTTGTCGGTGCCGCCCCGCACTTCCAGCCAGCGGGTCAGCGCCAGACGGGCCCGGGTGCTGACCGGGACCATGCGGCTGACCCCGCCCTTGCCGGTGACGGTGAGCAGCGGGGCGTCGCGGGGGACGGCATTGAGAGGCAGCGAGACCAGCTCGGTGGCGCGCAGGCCCGACCCGTAAAGCAGTTCGAGCAGGACGAGGGTGCGCACCGCTTCGCGGCGACCGGATTCGGCTTCCAGTTCGGCGCGGGCGAACAGCGCGGTGACTTCGTCGTGGCTGACGAGGCGCGGCAGCGGGCGGCGGGTGCGCGGGCGGGGCAGCGCGCCCGAGGGATCATCCGCACGCCAGCCGTCATCGACAAGAAATCCGTAGAACTGGCGCAGCGCCGAGCATTTGCGCGCGAGGCTGGCGGGAGCGAGATCGGCCCAGGCTTCGCCAAGGCTGGCGACGGCATCGCGGCTGGCGTGGACCAGATCGCCCAGGTGATCGCGGGCATCGTCGAGATCGCGGCGATAGGCGGCCAGGGTGTTGGCGGCAGCGCCGCGTTCGGCGGCCAGCATGGCGAGGAAGGCGTCCCGTGCGGGGGACGGCGCCGCCGGCATCAACCCGCCAGTTCGCCGTCGAGGAAAGCGGCGACATCGTCCAGCGGCACGTCCTTCGCCAGGAAAGTCTGGCCGATGCCGCGCATCAACAGGAACGGCAGCGCGCCCGCGTCCATCTTCTTGTCGTGCAGCATGTGCGCGACAAGGGCGGCGCCGTCGCACGACAGGTTCAGGGCGCGAAGGCCGGCGGGCAGGCCGGCGGCGGCGATGTGATGCGCGATGCGCGTGGCGTCCTGGCCGTGCATGAGGCCGCGATGGACCGAATAGCGCGCGGCCAGGACCATGCCCAGCGCCACCGCCTCGCCATGCAGCAGGCGATCGGAAAAGCCGGTTTCGGCCTCCAGCGCGTGGCCGAAAGTGTGGCCGAGGTTGAGCAGCGCGCGGGTGCCGGTGGTCTCGCGCTCATCGGCGGCGACGACGCGGGCCTTGGCGGCGACCGAGGTGGCGACGGCGTGGGCGCGCGCGGCGATGTCGCCGGCGATCATGCGGGGGCCATTGGCTTCGCACCATTCGAAGAAGGCGGGATCGTCGATCAGGCCATACTTGACGACTTCGGCATAGCCCGCCGCCAGTTCGCGCGCCGGCAGGGTGCCCAGCGCGTCGAGATCGGCCAGCACCAGCGACGGCTGATGGAACGCGCCGACGAGGTTCTTGCCGGCGGCGGTGTTGATCGCGGTCTTGCCGCCGACGCTGGAATCGACCTGCGCCAGCAGCGTGGTGGGAAGCTGGATGAACTTGCAGCCGCGCTTGACGATGGCGGCGGCAAAGCCGGTAAGATCGCCGATGACGCCGCCGCCCAGCGCCAGCACGTGATCGCCGCGATCGACGCCTTCGGCCAGCATCCAGTCCACCGTGGCGGACAGTTCGCTCCACGACTTGCTGGCCTCGCCGGGCGGCAGGATGCGCCAGGCCGGTTCCTTGCCGGCGGCTTCCAGCGCGCGTTCGACCGTGGCGCCCCAGGCGGCATGGACGTGGACGTCGGTGATGACCGGCACCCGGCGCTTGCGCAGGCGGGCGCCGCACTGGGCGCCGAGATCGGCCAGCAGGCCGCGCCCGACGCGCACTTCATACGGGGCGCCGGCAATATCGACCGGGATGGTTGCCAGGGTTTCGCTCATTCCGGGTTCGTCCGATCCAGCCAGGCGCCGATGCTGCGCAGCACTTGCGACATGGTGCGGTGATGCGGGCCATTGTGGCTGATCACGTGGACATGCGCCTGGGCATAGGCCGGCGCGCGATCGGCCCGCAGCCGGGCCAACGTCTCGCGCGGGTTGCCCTGCTGCAGCAGCGGGCGGTTGTTCTTGCGGGCGGTGCGCTCGACCAGCGTGTCCAGTTCGGCATCGAGCCAGACGGCGACCGCACGGTCGAGAATCAGCGCGCGGGTTTCGGGGTTGACGAAGGCGCCGCCGCCGGTGGCGATGACGCTGACCGGCGGCACCGTGCCGGCGGGAAGCTCGCTGCCCAACAGGCGGGCGATGACGCGGCGTTCACCGTCGCGGAAATAGCCTTCGCCATATTGGGCGAAGATGTCGGGGATCGACATCTGCGCGGCTTCCTCGATCGCGTCGTCGGCATCGACGAAGGGCACGCCCAGCGCCACGGCCAGGCGGCGGCCGACGCTGGACTTGCCCACGCCCATCATGCCGACCAGCACCACCGGTCGGTCAAGACGGCGGGCCAGCGCGGCGGCGGTGGCGGCATCGGCGGAGGGAAGCGCGGCGGTCATTGCGGCTGCGCCTATAGTGAGCTAACCGGCTGTGCAAGCGCGCGGTTGGATGCGCGGGCGCGGTTCGGTTTGCGTGAGGAAGTGCTGGTGACCACGATTATCAGGCGTACCCCGCGCAAGCGGCGTGGTCCGGTGCTGGCGATGGTGCTGGCGATTCTGGGCGCCGTGCTGGCGGTTCTGGGTGGCGTGGCGGCACTGGCCTGGCACCGCAGCGGGCCGCAGCCGATCCGGCTGGTGGCGGTGGCCCTGCCCGATCCGGTGCCCGCTCCGGAGCTGCCGCGATGACCTCCCGGGGCTTGCGCCTTGCCGCGCTGGGCGTGTTGCTGGCCACCGGATCGGCGCTGGCACTGGCGCAGAACGCGCCCGAATCGCTGCTGCCCAAGGGGTTCGACGTCCCCGCCAGCAGGGCACCGCGCGCCGCGCCGAAGCCGGTTGCCAGCATTGCCGCGAAGCCGGTGGCCCCCGTTGCCGCCAAGCCGGTCGCGGCGGCGCCGGTGGCCAGCGCTTCGCCGGTGACTGCCGCAGGCGCGGCGCCGGCTGCCGGTGCGGACCTGCCCTCCCCCATGCCGACGCACGGCGGCGGGCTGGCGGGGATGTTCCCCAACGGCATCCAGTCGATGGCCGATCTGGAGCGGCTGTCACCCGACAAGCTGGACGAGGCGCTGGGGCTGAAGCCCAAGTACGACATTCCGCCCGGCGCGCGGCGGGCGATGCTGCGCAACGGCATACTGGCCGCCGACGAAGGCGGGTTGCCGCCGTTCGCGCTGGCGCATCAGGACCCGTCGCTGGTGCGCGCGGCGCTGGCCGGGAACGGCGGCAAGCTGGTCTCGCGCTGGGGGCACATCCTGCTGCGCCGGGCGCTGGCATCGCGGATGGACGCGCCCGACGGCATGGACCCGGCCGATTTCGTGGCGTTGCGCGCGGCGCTGCTGGGCCGCATGGGCGAAGGTGACGCGGCGCGGGCGCTGGTGCAGGACGTCGACCCCGCCGCCTATTCGCCGGCGCTGGTCGACGCCGCGTTCCAGGCTTATGTCGCCACGGCCGACCTGACCGGGATGTGCCCGGTGCAGCAGCAGTGGCCGGCGCTGCGCAAGGACGGGCAGTGGCAGGTGCTGAAGGCGATGTGCGCGGCATTCGCGGGCAATGCCACCGGCGGTTTCGCCCAGCTCGACAAGCTGACCTTCCAGGGCGCGCTGCCGCGCATCGACATGCTGCTGGCGCAGAAATATGCCGGGGCTGCCGGCAAGGGCCGCCGCGCGGTGAAGATCGAGTGGGGCGGCGTCGATGGCATGGACCCGTTACGCTATGCGCTGGTGATCGGCACCGGGCTGACCCCGCCGGCATCGCTTATGCAACCGACCGGCGGCGCGTTCGATTCGATCACCGCGCTGGCGCCGATGGCACCGCTGGCGCTGCGCGCCGATGCGGCCGACCGGGCCGGCGGCGTGGGCATCCTGTCGAGCGCGGCGATGGTGGACCTGTACGGCGCCATCTATGCCGATGACAGCGTGGGCGGCGATGCCGCCGACCGCGCGCTGCTGCTGCGCGACGCCTATGTCGGCGAGACGCCGGCCGATCGCATGAAGGCAATGCGCAAGCTGTGGGACGGCGCCGGCGGGCCGGTGCAGCGCTGGTCGCGGATGGCGTTGACCGCTTATGCCGCCGCGCGAATGCCGGTGGGCAGCGTTTCCGGGCAGGATGCCGCCGACCTGATCGCGGCAATGCTGGCCGCCGGGCTGGATGCCAATGCCATGCGCTGGCAGGGCGCGGTGGAGCCGGGCAGCCAGGGCTGGGCGCTGCTGGTGCTGGCGGCGCCGGGCAGCCACGGCGAGGCCGATGCCGGCGCGATCAACACGTTCCGCGGCGACGACAAGTCGGACCGGAACCACAAGAGCGCGATGTTGCTGGCGGGTCTGGCCGGGCTGGGCCGCATTGCCGGCACCACCCGCAACGACCTATCCGACAAGCTGGAAGCCCCGCTGGACGGCAACGGCCGCTGGGTCCACGCCATCGACCGGGCCGGCGAAGTGGGCAATCCGGCGCTGGTGGCGCTGCTGGCGGGCTTGGGTATGCAGGGTTCGGGCTGGGACAGGATGACCGCGCGGCACCTGTTCCATATCGTTTCGGCGCTGAACCGCGTGGGCCTTCAGGCCGAGGCGCGGATGATCGCGGCGGAGGCGGTGGCGCGCGGATAGATTGACTTCGCCCCTGCCCCGCGCCAGCCTTCGGCGCGAAGGGAGAGCCCGTTGGCCGACGATACCGCCGCCATGCTGGCGATAAACCAGCTTTATCCGCGCTATACCGACGCCGTCTGGCGGTTCGATTACGACGCGTTCGCCGATCTGTTCACCGACGATGCCGAATGGCGGATCTCCGGACGGACCTATCAGGGCCGCGCGGCGATCCGCGAAGCCATCGCGGCGATCCTGGGGCCGAATTTCATCCGCGTGCGGATCGTGTTCGGCACGCCGATCCTGACCGTGGCCAGCGACGGCACCGCCAGCGCGCGCATGTACATGACCGAGCATTGCGCCTGGAAAAGCGGCGAGCGGTCGATCTCGTTCGGAACCTATCATGACCGGTTCCGGCTGACCGCGAATGGCTGGAAATTCGCCTGGCGGATGTTCGAGCTGGACTATCGCGGCAGCCCGGACCTGACCGGCACCTGGCATGACAACCCCGACCGGGGCGCGCCGCCGGTGATGCCCGACCGGCACGAGAACACGGCTGACCATGCCTCGACGCGGTGGGGCCTTGCGCAGGGAGAACGGACATGAGCGTTGCCGAGGCCGAGCCGGAATTCGTCGTCGGGCCGCACGACCGCGCGTTTCTGGGGCATCCCAGGGGGCTGGGTTTCCTGGCGCTGACCGAGGGGTGCGAGCGGTTCTCGTACTATTCAATGCAGACGCTGCTGGTGCTGTACATGGTGAAGTACCTGCTGGTGCCCGGGCGGATGGCGGGGGTGGCCGGGCTGGACTGGGCGCGCGACACGCTGTGGGGCGGCCTTGCCGGGCAGCCGCTGGCCTCCGCCATCTTCGGCACGTACACCGCGCTGGTCTACATGACGCCGATCGCCGGTGGTTTCATTGCCGACATGTGGCTGGGGCGGCGGCGGACGCTGGTGCTGGGCGGCGTGGTGATGACGCTGGGCCACTTCCTGATGGCGTTCGAGGGTTCGTTCCTGATCGCGCTGCTGGCGCTGATCGTCGGGGTGGGGCTGTTCAAGGGCAACATCGCCAGCCAGGTGGGCGAATTGTATGGCCCGGGCGACCTGCGGCGGGCGATGGCATTCCAGATCTTCTACATCGCCATCAACGTCAGCGTGATCATCGCGCCGCTGATCTCGGGCACGCTGGGCGAGAAGGTGGGCTGGCACTGGGGGTTCGGCGCGGCAGGCGTGGTGATGGCGCTGGGGCTGCTGGTCTACCTGAAGGCGGCACCGTGGCTGCCCGCTGACAGCGTGCCCCGGCGAGCCACGGCAGGGCCGCGCGCGGCGTGGGAACCGGGCGACGCGGCGCGGGTGCTGGCGATCGTGATCCTGGTGCCGGTCATGGCCTGCGCGATGATCACCAACCAGGAAATCTTCAACGCCTATCTGGTCTGGGCGGACCGGGCGTTCCAGTTGACATTCTTCGGGGTGACGCTGCCCACCAGCTTCATGATCACCATCGATGCCGCGTTCAGTTTCTCGACATTGGTGGGCGTGGCGGCGTTCTGGCAGTGGTGGGGTAAGACCCGCGCCGAGCCGGACGAGCTGGGCAAGATGATCCTGGGCGCGGCGTTCTCGATTGCCGGCGGGTTGTGTCTGGTGATTGCGGCGGCGACGCAGGGATCGGGGAAGATCGGGCTGTTCTGGCCGGCGATGTTCCACCTGCTGAATTCGCTGGGGTTCTCGCACATGCTGCCGGTCAGCCTGGCGCTGTTCTCGCGGCTGGCGCCCAAGCCGATGCAGGGCACGGTGATCGGCATCTATTATCTGGCGTTCTTTGCCGCCAACGCGCTGGTCGGCAAAGTGGGCGGAATGCTGGAAACGATGCCGATCGTGCAATTCTGGCTGCTGCACGTGGCCACGGCGGCGGTGGCGTTCGTGGCGTTCGGGCTGTTCAAGCTGGTGCTGGCGAAGCGGTTGATGGGGTAGCGGCGGCGGGTTGAGGGGGCATGCTGGCTTGCCGCAAGGAAAAAGCAGTCCTTCGACAAGCTCAGGACGGACGGAGTTGAAGCTCAGGACGGACGGAATTGGCAGGAGAAGGCTGATGCCCTCCCCTGCCCTGATGGTTTACGAAACGCCGCGCACGTAGGCGTCGATGGTGCCGGCGCAGCCGATCTTGTCGTCGCCTTCAAGGTCGGCGTAGCGGGCGATGTTGTCGGACACCGACGGGCCGGTCTTGCCGCATTTGCAGGGGCCGTAATCGATGGTGATCTTGTCACCGGTGATGACCCCGCCCCAGCGGCCGTCGAGCGAGAGATCGAAGAAGGCGGCGCGGCCTTCGACGACGCCGTGGCCATCCTCGGGCAGGCGCTTGTCGCCCGACTTGTCGAGCAGGAACGGCACGATCCACGGCGGCAGGTGATAGCGGCCGCCCTCGTTGCACTTCGGCATCCCCGAGTTCAGTTCCTGCATCGAGTAGTTCTGGAAGTGACGATCCGCCGGGATGTTGAACGTCTCGTGGACAAACTGCTGGTAATCGGCGGGAAGCTGGGCGCGCTTGAGCCCGCCGCCGACGTAGATGCAGTTGTCGGGGTTGAAGTCCTTGGCGGAATAGCCCTTCTCGCGCACGGCCTTGGCGACGGCATAGAGGCCCGACCACAGGCCCGAGACCATCAGCAGCTTGTCGCGGTTGGCGATGATCTCGTCAGCGGTGATCTGGATGGCGTCGTCAAGCACCTTCTGGCGTTCGGCCGAGGTCTTCTCGAACGCGGCGAGTTCATCAGGGCTGGCGGTGCCATCGGCGATGCGCTTGCGCATGACCACCATGCCGGTGAGCGAGCCGACCGTGATCGGCGGCACCGGATAGTTGAAGCGCGGCCATTCGGGGTTCGAGAACGCCTCGCGCTGGGCTTCGGCGATGGTCTTGTTCTTGGGCACGGTGGCGACGGGGGCGCAGCCGATCATCTTGCGGTTGGCTTCCGGCTTCACGCCCGAGCCCCACGAGAACACCTGGACGGTGTCCTTCTTCGACCAGTCCATGTCGGCCTGGCTGGCGATCAGCATCGCCGACTTGCCGGTGGTGCCGCTGGAGCACGAGATGAAGTAGCCCTTGGCCTCCAGGCGGGCGATCCAGTCATCGATATCGACGATGCCTTCCAGATCGACGCCCTCGATCGGCCAGGGCGAAACGGTGCCGAGCCACTTGGTCAGCCGGTCCCACTTCTGTTCGAACAGGAACGATTCGGGGTATGACTTGTAGGCGGTGTGCGGGAACAGCAGCGGCACCATGTCGTCGAGGCTGGTGATCTCGGTGATTTCCGCTTCCTCGGCGCGATGCTTCAGCAGCTTGATGCGGCCGACGCGATCCTGAAAGCGCTCGTTCAGCGCCTGAACCTGAAGCGCGCGGATGTCCTGCGCGTCGTAATCGAAGCGGTCGGCCGATTCGACTTTGCCGGTCAGTTGTTCAAGGGCGGTCTTTTCCGCAGTGGTGGCCATTGCCTGCTCTCCTGATAAATGGCATCTCTTGCGTCTCATTATGGACGATTCGCGTTCGCGCGCAAGTGGTTTATGGGAGGGCGTGATGAATGCTCCCGAACACATCCCTTCTCCGCCCCGCGCCGGGCGCCCGACGCGCGCGCAGGCCGAGGCCCGGCACGGCGAATTGCTGGATGCGGCGCTGGACCATTTCCTGGAAAAAGGCTTCGAGCTGGCAACCGTGGAGGCGATTGCCGCGTCGGTGAACATGACCAAGCGCACGGTCTATGCCCGCTATCCCGAGAAAGTGGCGCTGTTCCGCGCGGCGGTGGCGCAGGCGATTGCCGGACTGGCGGTGAGCGAGGAGAAGATGCGGGCGGCGATGGCGCCCGACATCGAGCAGACGCTGGTCAACATCGCGCGGTTGCGGGTCGATCCGCTGGCGACACCGGCGGGGCTGAAGCTGCAACGGATCATCCAGACCGAGAGCTATCGCTTTCCCGACATCTTCACGCTGTCGTTCGAGAAGGGCGCGCTGCCGGTGATCCGGTTCCTGGGCGAGCTGCTGGAACGCGAGACGGCGGCGGGACGGCTGGCGATCACCGATCCGGCGCTGGCGGCGAACGTTTTCATTTCGATGGTGGTGTCCGGACCGATCCGCATCCTGACCGCAGGGTTGCGGGTGACGGCCGAGGAAGTGGACCACCGCATCCGCTATGCCGTGCGGCTGTTCCTGGATGGCGCCCGCGCGCGCTGACTTTCAAACGAGGTTTTGCGATGATTGCCCCTGACCGTCCGCGCCGTTCCGCGCTGTACCTGCCCGCCTCCAACGCCCGCGCGATCGAGAAGGCGCGCGGGATTGCCGCCGATGTCGTGATCCTGGACCTGGAGGACGCGGTGGCGCCCGAGGCCAAGGATGCCGCGCGCGAGGCGGCGATCACAGCGGTGAACGCCGGCGGGTTCGGCAACCGCGAAGTGGCGATCCGCGCCAACGGATTGGATACGCCGTGGGGCGAGGCCGATCTGGCGGCGATTGCCGGGTCGGCCGCCGATGCGGTGCTGGTGCCGAAGGTTTCGTCCCCCGCCGACATTGCCGCGTGCGATGCGGCGCTGAAGGGCGCGCCGGCGGCGATGCAACTGTGGGCGATGATCGAGACGTGCGCCTCGATCGCGCAGCTTGACGCGATTGCCGCGACGACGCGCAGCACGCGGCTGTCGCTGTGGATCATGGGCACCAACGACCTGGCCAAGGAAATGCGCGCACTGTCGACGCCTGAGCGGACGCCGTTCCTGCCGCTGCTGAGCCTGGCGGTGTGCGCGGCGCGGGCGCACGGCGTGGCGATCCTGGACGGGGTGTGCAACGAGTTCCGCGATCTGGGCGTGTTCGAGGCCGAGGCACGGCAGGGGCTGCTTTACGGGTTCGACGGCAAGTCGCTGATCCATCCGGCGCAAGTGGATGTGGCGAACGCGGTGTTCAGCCCGTCCGAGGCGGAGCTGGCGCGCGCGGCGGCGGTGATCGCCGCGTTCGCCCTGCCCGAAAATGCCGGCAAGGGGGCAATTCAGGTGGACGGCAAGATGGCCGAACTGTTGCATCTGGAGCAGGCGCGACGGCTGGTGGCGATGGCGGACCGGATCGCCGGGCGCTGATACGCAAAGGGGCGCGAGAGGTTTCCCCCTCGCGCCCCGTTTGTTGCTGGCGAAGCGATCAGAACTTGGCGCCGACCTCGATGCCCCACGACGCCGGGGCGCTCCACTGCGCGCCAATGCCGAAGCCGTTGTACTGCACCTGGGTGCGATAGCGGTGATCGGTGACGTTGGTGCCATAGACGGCGACCATGTACTTGTGCGTCGGATCATCCCACTGGGCGCGCAGGTCGACCGTGGCATAGGCCGGCTGCCTGAACTGGGTGCCTGAAGGGCTGAAGAAGAATTCCGACGTGTAGTAGAGGCTGCCCGACAGCGCGAATTCACCGTGGTCGGTCATCCCCGTAGTGAAGCGCGGTGCGATCGTGGCGGTGAAGTCAGGCACGTGCTGCATGTGGACGTTGGTCAGCACCGAGGCGGTGTTGACATAATCGTAGCAGGCCGCCGTGGGGCAAGTGGCGTAGATCGGCGCGCCGGTGGTGACGGTGGCACCGGTGGGATCGACCACCTTGTCGCCGCCGAACTGCTTGTAGCGACCGTGCGTCCAGGCACCGCCGGCGTTGATCGAGAAGTGCGGATTGAGCTTCAGGTTCACTTCCGCATCGATGCCGTAGATTTCCGACTTGGCGGCGTTGAGGATGAAGGCCTGGGCGTTGCCGAGGAATTCCGACACCTGCAGGTTCTTGTAGTTGTAATAGAATGCCGAGGTCGAGAACGACAGCATGCGATCCGAATACTTGTAGCCGACTTCGAAGGCATTGATGTCTTCGGGCTTGACCGGATTGCACTTGAAGGCCGGGCCGTCCTGGCATGAACCGCCGACGTCGATGATCGCCGCCTTGTAGCCCTTGGTGTACGAGGCATAGACGCTGGAATGATCGTCCGGCTTGTAGCGCAACACGACACGCGGCGTGGCGTGGTTGCTGGAGATGCTGGGCACATAGTTCCGCGAGGTGGGATCGAGCCCGGCGAACACGCTGGGGTTCCAATAGGCGTCCTTCACGGTGTCATGCGCGTAGCGGACACCGGCGGTGAGGAAGAACCGGTCGCTGAGCTGGTAGGTGCCGTCGATGAAGGCGGCGTAGCTTTGCGTGGTGGTGCCCGAACCGCCGAGACGGACCGGAACGGTGTTGTTGAGGAAGCTGCCCGGATCGACGCGGGTGATCCAGGTGTCCTTGTTGCTGAAGAAGTAGAGGCCGGCGGTCCACTGCAGCGCGGGGCCGGACTTCGAGGACAGCAACAGTTCCTGGCTGACGGTGGTGTCGATGATCGGCAGGCCGATCTGGAACACCGGCAGCGCGGTCTGGTCGAGATCTTCAGACTGTTCGGTGTTCTCGTGGCGATACTGCGTGTACGAGGTGAAATTGGCGAAACCGAGATCGGCCTTGACGGTCAGTTGCGCGACGTCGGACTTGGTACGGGTGACGCGCTTCTGGTTGGCGGCAACCTTGTCGGGATCGGTGGTGAACGTGCCCGGAACCGCCACGGTCTGCACGCCCCACGGCTTGCCCGTGGTGATGTCGATCGAGGTGTCGGTGTTCGAATTCAGCATCTGGCCGCTGGGGTCGTTCATGTCGGCGTGGATGTAGCGGGCCAGCACGGTGACCGTGCCGATTTCCGCTTTGAGCCCGGTGCGGATCGTCCAGTTCTTGTAGGCGCCGACGTGGTTGTCGTTGTTGACGATGTTGGTGACGAAGCCATTGCCCTTGGCGTAGAGGCCCTCGACGTCCATCGCCACGCCCTGCGCCAGGCCGAAGGTGACATAGCCCTGGTACTTCTGGGCATTGAAGCGTCCATAGGAAACCTTGGCTTCGGCGGCGGTCTTCTCGCTGGGATCGGCAGTGGATACCAGGATGGCGCCGCCGGTGGTGTTGTGGCCGAACAGCGTGCCCTGCGGCCCCTTGAGCACCTGGATGCTGTCCACCTTGGAAAGCTGGAACGTGGCCGCAACCGGGTTGGGCGAATAGAAGCCGTCGAGGTAGATGCCGACGTTCGAGCCACCGCCCGACGTGGTGATGCCGGTGCCGATGCCGCGGATCGACGGCTGCACGAACGCGGCCTGGCTGTCGAACCGCAGACCCGGGGTGATCTTGCCGATGTCGCCGAGGTTCTGGACGTTGGCGGTCTGCAACTGGGCGGCACCGAGCGCGGTGATCGAGATCGGCACATCGACCTGCTTTTCCTCGCGCCGCTGGGCGGTGACGACGATCTCGTCACCGGCGCCGGCACCGGCTTGCGGCGCGGCCTGCGCGAAGGCGGACGTTGGCGCCAGCGCCACCAGCCCGATCAGGCCGAAGACAGACGCACGGGTGGTGAATTTCGGTTTCGTCATCGCATCCTCCCTTGGCCGGGTTTTCCCGACCGTTGATCCCATCGGCGGCAGGCTAGGCCGCCGACGGCAAATGACAACGGGAATTGTCCGGACACGGGAGGGTCCGCGCGAATATGCCTTGGAGCGTTGCATTTCTGCAACGCGTATACATTGCGTCGATCGACGAATGCGCCGTTCAGGGGCCGAAGAAGCTTTGCAGGCCGGTCTTGGGATCGGGCGAATCCGCCTTGTAACGCACCGAGCCGTAAGGCCGTTCGAGCCAGCGGCGGACGCGGCGTTCGCCCGGGGTGCGGTTGAAGCCGTCGGCGGCCTGCTGGATGTCGAGATCGGACTGGGTGTAGCGATCGCGCATCCGCAGGTAATCGCCCCAGGTGGGGCAGTGATAGCGCTCGGTCCAGGTGGCGGTGTTGGCGATGTCGCGCGCGATCGACCAGTCGAACCCGCCATTGCGCATCCGCACTTTCTGGAGCTGGCGGGCGACCTCGTAGAAGGCGCGGGCCTCATCGGGATCGACGTCGTACTCGACCTCAACCACGATCGGGCCGGAACGCATCGACAGGCCCAGCGCGACGCGCGGTTCGGCGCCGATGTTCACCGATTCGGTGTGGATGTCGTCCTCGCGCGGGAGCGGCATCCAGACGCCGAGCAGCGCGGTGGCGGCGGCGACCCCGCCCGAGGCGGCAAGCGCGAAGGTGACGCCGTAATGGGCCGCGACCTGGCCCCAGAACCACGCGCCGATGGCGACGCCACCGGTGATAGACGACGAGTAGAGCGACAGCGCGCGAGCGGTGACCCAGCGCGGCGCGGTGAGCTGAACGCCGATGTTGAACAGCGACGCGGTCTGCATGTTGGCGATGCCGATGAGGAAGAAGGCGATCACCGTCAGCCACAGCGAACGGCTGACGCCGACCAGCACCAGCGCCGCGCCGGTGATGATGATGAAGATGCGGACCAGCGTTTCCACCTCCACCTTCGCGCGCAGCCGCGCCAGATAGAGCGCGCCGGTAACCGCGCCGATGCCGGTGGCGCCCAGGATGATGCCATACGTGGCGGCATCGCCGTGAAGCAGGTCGCTGGCGACCAGCGGGCCAAGCGCGGTGTAGGTGGCGCTGGCCAGGCCGAACGCCAGCGCGCGAACGACGACGGTGCGGATGGCGGGTGAATGGAACGCATAGCGCGCGCCCGAGACGATGGCGCGGTCGAGCCGTTCGGGCGGCAGGCGCGACGGCACGTGGCGGCGCTGCCACGCCAGGAACGCGAACCACAGCGGCAGGTAGCCCACCGCGTTGATGCCGAACGCGGCCTTGGCCCCGAACGTCAGCACGACCACGCCGCCCACCGCGGGCCCGAAGCTGCGGGCGATGTTGTAACTGATCGAGCCGAGCGAGACGGCGGCGGGGAGGTGCGCTTCGGATACCTGTTCGGAAATCGACGACTGCCACGACGGGCCGTAGAGCGCGACGCCAGCGCCGATCAGCACGATGAGCCCCAGCAGCAGCCACGGCGTGACCAGGCCGAATTTTGCCAGCACCGTCAGCGCGGCGCCGGACAGCGCCGCGAAGCCCAGACCGGTAAGCGCGATCTTGCGACGGTCGAACATGTCGGCGATGGCCCCGGCGGGAAGCGCGACCAGGAACATCGGCAGCATCAGCGCCGTCTGCACCAGCGCCACCATCGCCGGCGAGCCGTTGGTGAGCCGCTTCATCTCCCACGCGGCGCCGACGCCCAGGATGAGCTGGCCAAAGTTCGAGAACAGGCTGGACACCCAGATTCGGCGGAAGGTCGGCTCGCCCAGCGGCGCGAACGTGGCGGACCGCGCCGTGGCTTCGGCAGGCTTGTCTTCGTTCATGCGTACTCCCCAATGGCGTCGGTTTGGGTGCGCCGCGCCGGCCCGTCAAGCACGCGGCGCGCGAAATCGACGGTTGCGGGGCAATCGCCGCTGCGATGCCGGGGGGCGGGCGCGCCGGTTGCCCCACGCGGAATTTGCAAAGTCGGGCCGAGTTCCCCATTTGCCCTGCACGACCTTTTTCTGGCATTCGAGGAGAGCACACCGTGGCCGAGGCCTATATCATCGACGCCGTCCGTACCCCGCGCAGCATCGGCAAGATGGGCAAGGGCGCCCTGTCAACCATGCATCCCGAGCATCTTTCAGCTTCGGTGCTGGCGGCGATCCGTGACCGCAACGCCCTGAACACCGCCGACGTGGACGACGTGATCTGGGGCGTTTCGGCGGCGATGGGCCTGCAGGCGGGCGACATCGGCCGCAATGCGGCGCTGGATGCCGGCTATGACCCGAAGGCCGGCGGCGTGACGCTGAACCGGTTCTGTGGCTCGTCGATCACCGCCACCAACTTCGCCGCCGGGATGATCATGTCCGGGATGCACGACGTGGCGATCTCGGGCGGGATGGATATGATGTCCTATGCCAACTACTACGGCATGAAGATGCGCGAAGCCGGGCTTTCCGGCGGCGGCATGGGCACGGGCAACCCGCGCCTGCAGGCGAAGCACCCGCAATCGAACCAGGGCGTCTGCGCCGACGCGATCGCGGCGATGGAAGGCATCACCCGCGAGGATCTGGAAAAGTTCGGCGTGGAAAGCCAGCGCCGCGCGGCGGTGGCACTGGCCGAGGGCCGGTTCGCGAAATCGACGATCGTGGTGAAGGATGACGCCGGCAACGTCATTCTCGACCACGAGGAGTATCCCCGCCCTGACACCACGCTGGAAGGGCTGGCGCAGTTGAAGCCGGCGTTCGAGATGTTCCTCGACATGCCGTCGCAGCCCGAGGGCAAGACCTATCGCCAGTTGATCAACCAGGTCTATCCCGACGTGGACATCAAGCCGATCCACCATGTCGGCATCTCGTCGGGCGTGGTCGATGGCGCTTCGGCGATCCTGCTGGCCTCGAAGGACTATGCCGAGAAGCAGGGCTGGAAGCCGCGTGCGCGGATCGTGGCGATGACCGAGATCGGCGATTGCCCGACGCTGATGCTGAACGCGCCGGTTCCGGCCGCAAAGAAGGTGCTGGCCAAGGCCGGGCTGACCAAGGACGACATCGACGTCTGGGAAGTGAACGAGGCGTTCGCGGTGGTGGTCGAGAAGTTCATCCGCGACCTCGACCTGGACCGCGCCAAGGTGAACCCGAACGGCGGGTCGATCGCGCTGGGCCACCCGATTGCCGGGACGGGCGCCATCCTGATCGGCGCCGCGCTGGACGAACTGGAGCGCACCGGCGGGCGCTATGGCCTGATCACGATGTGCGCGGCCGGCGGCATGGCCCCGGCGATCATCATCGAGCGGATCTAAGGTCAAGTCGGCAAATTGCCGACCTGTTACAATATGCTGTCAATGCGCCCCGCTTCCGGTAGGAAGCGGGGTGTCTTGCGACAGGGACGCCGGATTGGGGAAATATGGACGAGACCACGCATGAACTGCGGCGCGCCATCACGATCAAGCTGACGGTGCTGGCGCGGCAGATGCGCAACGATTTCGACCGCCGGGTCGGTGGCATCGGGCTGACGCGGTCGCAATGGGCACTGATCGCGGTGGTGGCCGGTCGCCCCGGCGCGACCCAGCGGCAGATCGCCGAATTGCTGGAAATGTCAGAAGCCTCGGCCGGGCGGCTGGTTGACCGGCTGGTGGCCGACGGGCTGCTGGTCCGCACCGACCGGGTGGACGACCGCCGTGCCCGCGCGGTGACGCTGACCGACGCCGCCGCGCCGCTGCTGGAACGGATGTCGACGTTCGCCCGCTCACGCGAGGAGAAGTTCTTCCGGGGTATCGCCACCGAGGACCTGGCACGGTTCCGCGACATGCTGGACCTGCTGCACGCCAATCTGGGATCGACGCCCGGCTCGGCGGAATAGCGCCCTGCCCCCGTGCAGGCCGGGCGCGGCGTTGCGCGCGGATGCAAAAAGGGCGGCGCTTGCGCACCGCCCTTTTCGTTATCGGTTGGCTGCGCCGGTTACGGCAGGCCGATTACGGCAGCAGAGCGGCCTTGGTCAGCGTGGTGGCAACCTTGCCGTTGGCCGAGGTCAGGTTCGAGGCGGCGATGGTGACCAGGCGACCTTCGAGGATGATCTGCACCGAACCGTCGGCCTGCACGCGATAGACCGGAGCGAGACGCTGGCCGTTCGAACCGTAGATCATCTTGCCTTCGGTGACCTTGACGGTGGTGGCTTCAGCGGCAGCGGCGCGGACGCTCTGCGAGGCTTCGGCGGCGTGGACGGCGGCCGGGACCATCGCGAAGACGGCCAGGGTGGCAACAGCGGCAAGGGGAGCGAACTTGTTCATCACGCAATCTCCAATGTGGACCCGGGACGAACAGGGGGCGCCCGGCGATTGCTAACCTAGGTAAGTAATATTGTTTCCAGTGTCAATTGCGAATCATGCAACTACTGATCGGCTTTTTGCAACTGCGAGAAACGCTTGATTTGATGGAGATCAGTGCAAGCCAGCCCCCGGGTAACGCCGCCGAAGGGCGTCCGACGCAACAACGGGGCCGGCCCGGGTGGGCCAGCCCCGCTGGTGATGCATTGAAATCCGTTCAGGCCGGATCTGCGCGCTTACTTGGCGAGATCGGCCTTGTTCTTGGCGCTGACGACCTTGCCGCCATCGACCTTGAGCGCGCTGGCGGGAATGGTGGCAAGCTTGCCATCGATGATGACCTGCACCGAACCGTCGGCGGCAACGCGATAGATGGGGGCGATGCGCTGGCCGTTGGCGCCATAGACCATCTGGCCTTCATGCCAGGCGCTGTCGGCAAGGGCAGTGCCGGGAAGCGCGGCAAGCAGGACGGGGGCGAAAAGGGCGGCGATTTTCTTCATGGCAAAGTCTCCCTGGGTCATCCGCTGGGCGGCGACGTGATGCTAACCTAGGTCAGCAATGATGTCATAGCGGAAAAATCCCTAATATCCACAGGCCGCCGCCCTCCGCGATTGCCCGGGGCGGCGGCGCGATCGCGCGGGCCGCGCAAAACCGTAGCAGCGATGGCGGCGCGGGCCTTGACGGTTGATCGCGCCGGGGTTTGCGCGCACGACTGCCGCTTTCCGGCGTGCGCGGTGGCGGCCGCCGAAGATCCATACGAAACGGGAAGGCAATTCAGGCATGGCAACCAAGGTAATGCAGGGCGTCCGCATCCTGGAAGTGGCGCAATTCACGTTCACGCCGGCGGCGGGCGCGATCCTGGCCGACTGGGGCGCGGACGTGATCAAGGTGGAACATCCGGTGCGCGGCGATACCCAGCGCGGGTTCCTGAACATGGGCGGCGTGAAGCTGGACCCGCTGCGCCACACACTGATCGAGCACCCGAATCGCGGCAAGCGCTCGGTGGGTATCGACCTGGCGACCAAGGAAGGCCAGGAAACGCTGTATGAACTGGCCAGGCAGTGCGACGTATTCCTGACCAACTACCTTCCGCAGGTGCGCCAGAAGAACAAGTTCGACGTCGAGCATATCCGCGCGATCAACCCGAACATCATCTATGCGCGCGGTTCGGCGCTGGGCAACAAGGGGCCGGAGCGCGAGGTCGGCGGTTTCGACGGCACCTGCTTCTGGAACCGCAGCGGCATTGCCATCGCGATGACCCCGGAGGAACTGGACGGCCCGCTGAGCCAGGGGATGCCGGCGTTCGGCGATTCGATCGGCGGCATGTTCATCGCCGGCGGCATTTCGGCGGCGCTGTTCCACCGCGCCCAGACAGGCGAGGCGACCGAGCTGGATGTCTCGCTGCTTTCCACCGCGTGGTGGGCCTCGGGCGCGCTGCTGGCGCAGGTGATGGAGACCGGCATCCTCGGCCGGAACAGCATGCCTTCTTCGGGCAGCGTCAGCACCAATCCGTTCATGGGCAACTTCCGCACATCGGACAACGGCTGGATCAACCTGTGTACGCTGAGCCCCACCGGGCACATCCGCAGCCTGTTCGAAACGCTGGGCATCCCCGAAGCGGCGGACGATCCGCGCTTTGCCGACGTGCAGGCGCTGTTCGCGAACGTCGCGGCGGCCAGCGCGCTGATCACCACCGCGTTCTCCACGCAAACCTTCGAATACTGGCGCCAGCAGTTGAAGAAGTATTCGGGCCAGTGGGCGCCGGTGCAATCGCTGCGCGACCTGCTGACCGATGAGCAGACCGTGGCCAACGACATGATCATCGAGGTGGAAGGCGCCGACGGCGGCGCCCCGCTGAAGCTGGTTCGCGGGCCGGTGCAGTGGAACGGCGAGCCGCTGGAGACCACCCGCGCGCCGCAAGCCAGCGAGCATACCGAGCTGGTGCTGATGGAAATGGGCTTCGAGTGGGACAAGATCGAGGAGCTCAAGGCCAAGGGCGCCATCGCTTAGGGCATACGCGCTTTTGCCCCACGGACGGCTGCGAACGACCACCTTCTGCGCTTCCGGTGCTCACGTACTTTAAGTACGCTGCGCTCCGGTTCTCGAAGGTGGCCATTCTCGCTCGCCCGTGAGCCAAAATCACGCATACCCTGACGTCAGGATATGCGGCGAAGGGGAGAGTGCATGACCAAGGTTCTCCAGGGCGTGCGCGTGCTTGAAGTGGCGCAGTTCGTGTTCGTGCCCAGCGCCGGCTCGCTGCTGGTCGAATGGGGGGCCGACGTCATCAAGGTGGAGCATCCAGTGCGCGGCGATGCGCAGCGCGGCATGTTCCGCATCGGCGGCGTCACCTTCGACCCGCAGGTCAATCCAATGATGGAGCATCCCAACCGGGGCAAGCGGTCGATCGGCATCGACGTTGCCCATCCCGACGGGCAGGCGCTGGTGCATGAGCTGGCGAAGAACGCCGACGTGTTCCTGACCAACTACCTGCCCGAGGCGCGGCAGAAGCTGAAGATCGACGTCGAACACATTCGCGCCGCCAACCCCGACATCATCTATGCGCGCGGCAGCGCCTATGGCGACAAGGGGCCGGACCGCGAAAGGGGCGGGTTCGATTCGACCGTGTTCTGGAGCCATTCGGGCATTGCCCACGCGCTGACCCCGCAGGAATTCGACGTGCCGCTGACCCAGGGCATCGGCGGACTGGGCGATTCGATTGCCGGAATGAGCCTGTGCGGCGGTATCGCCGGGGCGCTCTTTCACCGGATGCGCACCGGCGAGGCGACCGAGGTGGACGTTTCGCTGCTGAGTTCCGCATGGTGGGTGACGGGTCAGGTGCTGGACACCTACCTGATGAGCGGGCAGCAGATGCGCGTGTCCACCCCGCAGGCCGGCGGCTCTGCGTTCAGCCCGTTCATCGGCCATTACCTGACCGCCGACCGCCGCACGATCAGCCTGTTCATGCTGGTACCCGGCCCCTACATCCGCGACACCTTCACGCACCTGGGGCTGGCGGAACTGGCCGACGACGCCCGGTTTTCAACGGCCGAGGCGCTGATGGCGAACGCCGTGGAGGCCGGCAAGCTGATCGAGGCGGCGGTGGCGCGGCATGACTTCGACTATTGGCGCGAACACCTGAAGACGATGAAGGGCCAATGGGCCGCCGCGCAAAGCCTGCTTGATCTGGGTCATGATCCGCAGGCCCTCGCCAACGATATGCTGTACGAGGTCGAGCGGATCGACGGCCAGGGCACGATGAAGATCGCGCGCGGGCCGGTGCAGTTTGACCACAAGCCCGCGCAGACTTGCCGCGCACCGCAAGCATTCGAGCACACCGAGGCGATACTTCTCGAACAGGGTCTTGAATGGGAGCGGATCGAACGCCTAAAGGCCTCGGGAGCGATCGCCTGAGGGCGATGAAGACAATCCGCCGCGCGGCGAGACCGGCGCGGCCCCTGGCACGAGGAATTCACGATGAAGCCCGGAACCCGTTTGAAGAGCGCGGCCTGCGACACCGAAGTGATGGTGATCCGCTGCGCCGATGGCCAGATCGAATGCGGCGGCGCGCCGATGGGTGAGGCCAAGCCGGCCGAAGCCGCGCCGCTTTCGGCCGATTTCTCGGCCGGTACGCTGATGGGCAAGCGCTACGTCGATGCCGACGGCAAGTACGAGCTGCTGTGCGTGAAGCCGGGCAAGGGCAACCTGTCGGTCGATGGCGTCGCGCTGGTGACCAAGGACGCCAAGCCGCTGCCGGCTTCCGACTGACCTTTCAGGACACAGCCCGATGAACATCGCCCTCCTGCTGGAAATGGCGGCCGAGGCCGCGCCCGATCGCATTGCCCTCGTCTGCGACGGCAAGCGCTGGACTTATGCCGAACTGCTGGCCGCCGCGCGCGGGGCGTTCGAGATGATCCAGGAAAGCGGCGTCGCGCACGTGGCGCTGCTGGATGAATCGAGCGAGGCGGCGGTGATCGCGCTGTTCGGCGCGGCGCTGGCCGGCGTGCCCTATTGCCCGCTGAACTATCGCCTGGCCGATCCGGATCTGGCCGCGCTGCTGGGCCGCATCGCGCCGGCGCTGGTGATCGGCGACGAAGGCCGGGTGGAGCGGCTGGCGGGGAGCGACGGCCACACCGTGTTCAGCCGCGAGGACTTCACCGCCAAGGCACAGGAACTGGTGCCGGGCGACGAGGAGCGCGAGTACGATCCGGGCGCCGACGGCATTGCCGTGCAACTGTTCACCAGCGGCACCACGGCGGCGCCGAAGGCGGCGATCCTGCGCCACTCCAACCTGCTGGGCTATATCCTGGGCACGGTGGAATTCGCCGCCGCCGACGAGGACGCGGCCGCGCTGGTGGTGGTGCCGCCGTATCACATCGCCGGTATCTCGGCGCTGATGAGCTCGATCTATGCGCTGCGCCGCATCGTCATGCTGCCGGCGTTCTCGCCCGAGGGCTGGGTGAAGTTGGTCGGCGAGGAGCAGATCACCAACGCCTTCGTGGTGCCGACGATGCTGACCCGTATCGTCTCGGCGCTGGAGAAGGACGGCGGCGACGTCTCGTCGTTGCGCGCCATTTCCTATGGCGGTGGCAAGATGCCGCTGGAAGTGATCCAGAAGGCGCTGGCGATGTTCCCGAACACGGGCTTCACCAACGCTTATGGCCTGACCGAGACCAGCAGCACCATCGCGCTGCTGGGCCCGGACGACCACCGCGCCGCGCAGGCCTCGGACGATCCCAAGGTGCGCGCGCGACTGACATCGCTGGGTCAGCCGATCCCGACCGTCGAGATCGAGATCCGTGGCGAGGATGGCAAGCCGGTGCCGGTGGGCGAGCCGGGCGAGATCTATGTGCGCGGCGAGCAGGTCTCGGGCGAGTACAAGGAAAAGTCGGCGCTGGACGCCGAGGGCTGGTTCCCGACCCGCGACGCAGGTTTCATGGATGAGGACGGTTATCTGTTCCTTTCGGGACGTGCCGACGACGTGATCGTGCGCGGCGGCGAGAACATGTCGCCCGGCGAGATCGAGGACGTGCTGCTGACTCACCCGGCCGTGGCCGATGCCTGCGCCTGCGCGATCCCGTCGGTGGAATGGGGCGAGGCCGTGGGCATCGCCGTCGTCACCCGCGAAGGGCACACGCCGCCGAGCGAGGCCGAGCTGAAGACCCTGATCAAGGACCGCCTGCGTTCCAGCCGCGTTCCCGACAAGGTCGCGTTCGTGGACGAGCTGCCGTACAACGAGATGGGCAAGCTGCTGCGCCGCAAGGTCAAGGAAATCCTGGCGTAGGATGGGCGCGCCGGGCTTCTCCGGCCCGGCGATCCCGCTGGCGCGCTGGGCGGACCGGCAGTTGCGGCTGCTGGCTGCCGAGACCGGTGCGGCAGCGCATCATGACCTGACGGGGCAGACGCTGCTGGGTGAGCGTGGCTCTGCCAACGGCTACACGATCAATGGGCGGATTTCGGCGGGCATCGGCGGCAGTCGGCTGATGGTGACACGCGATGGCGGCTGGTTTGCGCTGACGCTGCTGCGCGCCGAGGATCGCGAACTGTTGCCTGCGCTGTTCGGGCGCGATGGCTTCGACCGGTTCGATGCCGAGGCGATTGCCGCCGAAGCGCGGCGGCATGATTGCGCCGCGCTGGTGGCGCGCGGGCGACTGCTGGGCTTGCCGGTGGCATCGGCGGATGAGGTTCCGGTATCGCCGCCGGTGGAACTGCTGACCGAAGGGTCACGGCGGCGCCGACCATCCGGGCACCGGCCCGTGGTGATCGATCTTTCCGCGATCTGGGCCGGGCCGCTGATCGGCCATCTGCTGTGGCTGGTGGGCGCCGAGGTGACCAAGGTGGAAAGCCTGACCCGGCCCGACCTGATCCGCCGCGACGATCCCGCCACTTTCGACCTGATCAACCAGGGCAAGGCCAATGTCGTCATCGACTTTCACGACGACGCGCAGAAGGCGCTGCTGGTCGAGCGGATTCGCGGTGCCGACATCGTCATCGAATCATCGCGGGTGCGAGCGTTGCGGCAGCTTGGCATCGATGCCGAAGCGCTGGTTGCGGAAGTACCCGGGCTAGTGTGGCTGAGCGTCACTGGCCACGGCGCGCGCGGCGAGGCGGCGGACTGGGCCGGGATCGGCAATGACTGCGGCGTGGCGGCGGGGCTGGCGCGGGCGCTGGGCGATGCCTGCGGTGAAGTGGGCTACGTCGGCGATGCGATTGCCGATCCGCTGACCGGAATTGTCGGCGCGCGCGCGGCTTGGCGGGCCTACAGCGAAGGGCGGGGTTGTCGGATCGGGCTGGCGATGAGCGCGATCGCCGCGCGGGCGCTGACCGAGGAGCGGGCGTTGGACCCGCAATTGCTGGACGCGGAACTGCGCGGCTGGGGTGCGGCGGTGAATGGCCCCTTCCCCACCGTGCCGCGCCGGGCAATGGCGGCGCCGGTCCGCGCGATGGGGGCCGACAACGCCGCGTGGGGTCTGCCGCCGTGTTGATCCGGGGGGCGGACGTGTGGGGCATCGGGCCGGCGGATGTGCGGCTGGGCAACGGCGTGATCGCGGCGATCGGCACGCTGGCGCCGGTGCCGGACGAGGCGGTGATCGAGGCGCACGGCGGCGCGTTGCTGCCGGGGCTGCATGACCACCACATCCACCTGAATGCGCTGGCGGCGCGGCAGGCGTCAGTGGTGTGTGGCCCGCCCGAGGTGTCCAGCGCGGGCGAACTGGCGGCGCGGTTGGCCGGCGTGGCGGGCGATGGCTGGATTCGCGGCATCCTCTATCACGAAAGCGTGATGGGCTTGCCCGACGCAGCCGCGCTGGACCGGCTGGTGGCGGACCGGCCGCTGCGCATCCAGCATCGATCGGGGCGGATGTGGCTGTTCAATTCGGCGGGGCTGGCAGCGCTGAGGGAAACGCATCCGGGTCTCGACCGTAACAAGGGGCATCTGTTCGACGCCGATGGCTGGCTGCGCGCGATGCTGGGCAGCGGGCCGCCCGAGCTGGGCGCGGTTTCGGCGCGGCTGGCGCGGTTCGGCGTGACCGGGGTTACCGAAATGTCGCCGGGCAACGATGCCGACGCGGCCGCCCATTTTGCGGGGGAGCGCGCGGCGGGCCGGCTGCGGCAACGCTGCCTGCTGGCCGGGCGGCTGGAACTGGCCAGCGCGGTGCCCGATGGCTGGCGGCTGGGTCCGGCAAAGCTGCACCTGCACGAGACGGCATTGCCCGATCTGGACGAAGCCACGTCGTTCGCGGTGGCGGCGCACGCGCAGGGGCGTGGCGTGGCGGTACACTGCACCACGGAGGTGGAGCTGGTCTATGCGCTGGCGGTGCTGGCGGCGGCGGGGGTGCATCCGGGTGATCGCATTGAACATGCCGGGGTGGCGTCCGACGAACTGGTGGCCGAAGTGGCGGCGATGGGGCTGGCGGTGGTGAGCCAGCCGCATTTCATTGCCGAGCGGGGCGAGCAGTACTGGCGCGATGTCGAGCCGCGCCATCGCGGCGAATTGTATCGGCTGGCGGCGTTTTCGCGGGCGGGGGTGCCGCTGGCGGCGGGGAGCGATGCGCCGTTCGGTAGTGACGATCCGTGGGCGGCGATGCGCGCGGCGGTGTCGCGGCGGGCCGGCGATGGCCGGGTGATCGGCGCGGGCGAAGCGTTGACGCCCGAGACGGCGCTGGCGCTCTATCTGGCCGATCCCGGGGATTTGCGGGTACAGCGGGGGGTTGCAGTAAGCGGCCCGGCGGACTTGTGCCTGCTGGACCGCCCGTGGGCGGAGGCGCGTGAACGGCTGCGTTCAGAGGACGTCCGCGCCACTTTCATCGCCGGTGAGCTGGTCCACAAGGCCCCATGATTGCGCGGTCAGCGCGCTGATACGGCGCCCGGACAGGATCATCAGCGCGGTGCGTTGCGCGCCGATGCGGCGGGTGAGCGAGACGCAGCCGCCGGCGCCGGGCAGCACGCCCATTGCCAGTTCGGGAAGCTGGAACCAGGCGCGCGGGCTGGCGGTGATACGGCCGGCGAACGCGGCCATTTCCAGCCCGGCGCCGACGCAGGCGCCATCGACATGAACCGCCAGCCGATCGCCGAGGTCTGCCAGCAGGCGCGCGGGCAAGGAGCGGCGACGGATGGCGTGGGCGGCGGCGGGATCGGTGGCGGTACCGAATTCGGCAAGGTCGGCGCCCAGGCTGAAGCAGCGGCCGGTGGCGGTCAGCCGGATGCGGGCGATGGCGGGATCGAGCCGGGCGAGTTCGAGCGATTCGGACAAGGCATCGCGCATGGCGGTGTCGATGGCGTTGCCGACATCGGGGCGGTCGAGAACGAGGGTGAGGCAATCCTCGACACGGGCGACCCGCACCCGTCCCGGCGGCGCGAGCATGGCGGGGGCGCGGTGTGTGCGCCACGCCAGATGTTCGGCGCCGGCCTGTAGCGTGGCATAGGCCAGCGATTCGGCCACCAGTCCCTGCCCCGCCGCCAGCGACGGCAGCAGCCGCAGCAGATCGGTAATGACGGCCGCGGCGCGCGGATGGGCAACGACCTGGCGAACAACGGCGGCCAGCGGCACCGGCGGTTCGATCACGGCATCCAGCGCCGCCGCCAGCGGGTGGCTGCGGCGGCCCAGCGCGATGACCGGGAACGGCGGCAGGTCAAGTCGATCAGGCCAATCGTTTGCAACATCGCAATCGACAATCCCGAGCGGAAGATCGGGTGGATTCTCCCCCTGCCACAGTCGGCGCGGGTCAAGCAGGAAGGGGGTGAAATCCATCGAAACGTGATGCCCGATCGGTTGGCGAGAATCACGCCTTGGCCGATTCGTCCGGACAGGATCATCGCGGGGGCGGCAATGGCGGGCCAATTTGGGCCAGATTATCGCCAATTCGGGCCATATTCGTCATATCCGGACCCGTAATCCTCACCTAGGCTAGTAAAAAACGAGATAACCTCATTTTTTGTTGACTCGGGGCGGCGCTCGTTCAAATTTGGCGGCAACAAAGGTGGAGGAGAGAGCAGATGGCCGGAGCCAAGGGATCATCGAACAAGGCGAAGATCGCACGGCGCGTGGTCGAGGTGCTGGAGTACTTCGACGACAACCACCGCGAGGCGACGGTGATGGACATCGTCCGCCGTTACAACCGCCCGCAATCCAGCACGTCGGAACTGCTTTCCAGCCTGGTTGAGCTGGGCCTGCTCTACAAGGACCCTTATTCGCGTTCGTACAGCCTGGCGCCGCGCGCGGCCATGCTGGGCGTGGCCAGCCAGAGCGGCATGGTGCGCGACGGCGGGCTGGTGCGGCTGATCGACCGGCTGGTGGCCCAGACCGGCCTGGCCGTGGCGGTCTATGGCATGGTGGGGCTGAACACCCAGATCGTGTCGTGGCGCGCCTCCACGCGCGGCAATGCGATTTCGACGCGCGGCCTGTTCGGCGGGCTGCAGGACCCGCTCTATGGTTCGGCGGCCGGGTGGCTGCTGCTCTCGACGATCGCGCAGCCGCGTGCCGAGGGCGTTGTGCGGCGCCTGAACGCCGAAGCGCCGGACGACCGCAAGTTTTCGACCGCGATGCTGAACCAGCGCGTGCAGCAGTGCCGCGAGAGCGGTTATGCGCTGGGGCCGGCCGGGTTCGACACCAATGCCGAGACGCTGACCGTGCTGTTGCCCGAAAATGCCGCCGGGCATCGCCTGGCCGTGGGCTTCGTGTTCGGTCCGGAAGCGCGGGTGCAGCCCGAGGCGCTGCTGGAATGCCTGCGCGATGCCGTGAACAACTGCCTTGAGCCCGAGGCTGCGGAACCCGCCGCGGTGGAGCTGCTGCACCCCGCCGCCGCCTGATCGCAGCAACCCGAAACCATTGCAGCCCCCGCCCCGGTTCGCCGGCGCGGGGGCTTTTCGCGTGTTCGGCTCGACGCACGGGGGTACCGGTTTGCTGCAACATCGCCGGCGGGGGCTTGCGGACGGGGGGCGGCTTCGCTATTAGTCTACAAATATGGTTGAGTTAATCGATCGTATGTGCCGGGACGTATGCCAAGTCGACCGCGCTTTCCCTGAAGCTGCCGGAGAACCGCAATGGCCAACCCCATTCCCCTGCCCCACGCCACCAAGCCACTGATCCTGCTGATTCCCGACCGTGACGACGGCGCCGACGACTGGATGGCGATCTGGGAGCGCGAGGATGCCGACACCTCGCGAATCGACCTGGGCATGTGGGAAAACCCGCATCGCAACACCTGGGTAAACCGCATCAACCTGGCGATCGAGCGCGCCGGGCGGCCGGTGGTGCTGGTGGCGCGTGGGCTGGCCTGCGTGGCCGTGGCGTGGTGGGCCGAGTTCGAGCAACCCGCCTATGGCGATCCGGTGGCGTTCGCGCTGCTGGTCTCACCGCCCGACGTTTCGCGCCCCGGCACCGATCCGCGCCTGGCCCGTTTCACCTCGTGCCCGCGCCAGCCGCTGCCGTTCCGATCGTTCCTGGTGGCCGGATCGCGCCGCCCGGTGGACGAGCAGGCGGCATTGCGTTCGCTGGCGCACGACTGGGAAAGCGCGTTCATCGGCGATTCCAGCCTGGGCCACGCCGGGCTGGTGGACGATGCCCGCGACTGGCCGACCGGGCGCGGGCTGCTGGGGCACCTGCTGCGGCTGGTGCCGGTGACGCCGCCGCCATTTGCCGCTGCCCCGGCGCAACACATCGGGAGCTGAGCCGCCATGCCGCGTGAGGACATGCTGATCCTGACCGTGCCCGGGCTGCACAACAGCGGCCCGGGCCACTGGCAGACGATCTGGGAGCAGGCCCGCGACAACTGCCGCCGGGTGGAACTGGGCCTGTGGGACCGGCCGCACCGCAACACCTGGGTCAACGCGCTGAACCTGGCGATCCGCGCGGCGGACCGGCCGGTGGTGCTGGCGGCGCACTCGCTGGGCTGCATGGCGGTGGCGTGGTGGGCGCAACTGGAACGGCCGGCACCGGAAGGAAAGGTGAAAGGCGCGCTGCTGGTGGCGCCGCCCGCCGTGGACCACCGGCCGCACGATCCGCGCGTGGCCACGTTCGCGCCGACGCCGCGCATTGCCCTGCCGTTTCCGTCGATCCTGGTGGGCAGCCACGACGATCCGTACATGGGCTTTCGCGCGGCGCGCGCGCTGGCCCGGCTATGGGGTTGCGGGTTCGCCGATGCCGGCAAGGTGGGGCATATCAATACCGATTCCGGGCTGGGCGACTGGGCGTTCGGGCAGTTCCTGCTGGACCGGCTGATCCCGCCGGCGGAACCGCGCCCCGCCTGCCGGCCGGGTTGGACCGCGAGCGGTACGGACGGAGCGTCCGTGGGGGCCTAGGCGCGCTCGAACACCGGTAACTGGTAGGGGCCGGCGGCATCCTCGGCAGGGCGGAAGGCGAGCAGGACCGGCAGGCCCGCCTGTGCTTCCTGCCAGCTGAAGCCCGACGGAATGGCAAGGAACAGCGGGCCTTCCGCCAGTTCGACAAGGATCGTGTCCCACGGCATCGGCAGCAGGCCGTAGTAGTAGTCCCGCTCGAACGTGGTCCAGCCGATGACGGTGCCCTGCCCCGACATGGCCTGCCATTCGAATTCGCCGTGGCCGCACGCTTCGCAAGTCTGGACCACCGGCCAGGGCATCGCCCCGCAGGACGTGCAGCGTTGCAGGCGAAGCTGGCCCTTGCCGCACCATTCCCAGAACGTGTCGTGATGAGGGCCGAGCGTGCGCGGCGGGGTCTTGAGCGGGCTGGTCATCACGCGGCCTCGAAGATCAGCGGGTGGGACTGGTCGGTCTGGACGACGGCGCTCATCGAGGCCTTGAGACCGGGGATCTGCAGCGGGGATTCGCCGCGTTGCTGACGGACCGCTTCGGCAACGAGCCCCCAGCCCTGCATGTAGCTGTTCGACAGGTTGCCGCCCGCCATGTTGGTGGGGGTGCGGCCGCCCAGAGTCATCTGGCCATCGGCGCAGAAATCGAGCGCGGTGCCGCGCGGGGTGAAGCCGAAACCTTCGAGCTGGTTGGCCAGATGGAAGCTGGACGCGTCGTAGCCTTCGTAGTGGCCGATGTCGGCATGCGACAGCCCCGCCATCGCCAGCGCCTGCGCCAGCGAAGCCTGCATCTGCACGCCCAGCCCTTCGCGCACCATTGCGTGAAGCTTGTTGGCCGTGACCTTGCTTTCGCCCCAGCCGGAGACGAGCACCGGGGTCTTGGCTGCGGACTTCGCCAGATCGGCGCGGCGGACGATCAGGCAGACGGCGCCATCGTTGACCAGGCAGATGTCGAACAGGCGCAACGGCCGGGTGATCCAGCGCGAGGCGAGGTAGGCGTCGCGGGTCATCGGGGTGCGCATCACCGAGTTGGGCTGGTGCGCGGCGTGGCTGCGCACCTGCATGGCAACGGCGGCAAGGTCATCCGCGCCCTTGCCGTAGGCCGCCATGTAGTGGCTGTACATCAGCGCCCAATGCGCGGCCTGCGACGACCAGCCCCAGGGGTGGAAATAATAGTAGGAGCTGGGCATGCCTTCGCCGCCAGCGTCGGTCATCCCGCCGAACTGGCGACCGATGGCGCGCGAGGCGACGCAGAACAGCATCGCCACGGTATCGGCCTTGCCCTGCGCGATCGCCTGGCAGACCACCGGCAGCGGCCCCGCCATGATGTTGCCGTTGCGGATGTTCCATTGCGGGTTCAGGCCCAGCGTCTGCGCCAGTTCGGCCGGTTCGGGGCCGCCGAAGGTGAATGAGCCGGCAAGACCGTCAATCTCTTCCGGCGAAAGGTTCGCGTCGGCCAGCGCGCGATCGAACGCGGTCCTGCACAGTTGCTCGACCGTGGGCGCTTCGTAACCGGGCGCTTTGGCGCGGGCGGCGGCATAATCGGCGCCATAGTCGCTCTCACCCAGGCCGACGATGGCGGCCTTGCGCGAAAGCTCGGGCGACGACGGTGGCATCACCAGCCGGGCATAGGACATCGGCAACTCTCCCTTTCGGCGGCATGATGGACCGGGGCCGCGCAACCAAGCAAGCGCTTTGTTATAGCCGTGCGGGTTGCTATGCCGGCGCGCGGGAGACATGCGATGGCGGATTGGGACGAGACGTTCGACTGGGTGATCGTCGGCAGCGGCGGCGGCGCGATGACCTCTGCCCTGCAGATGGCGAAGCTGGGCAAGCGCGTGGTGATGCTGGAGAAATCAGCGTGGCTGGGCGGCACCACGGCGAAATCGGGCGGGACGATGTGGGTGCCCAACAACCGCTACATGGACCCCGGCGAGGACAGCCTGGAGCAGGCGGTGACGTATCTGGACGCGGTGGTGCCCGACGGGCCGGATTCGCCGGGGACTTCACCCGCGCGGCGGCGCGCCTATGCGGTGAACGCGCCGGCGATGCTGGACTTCCTGCATGGCGAAGGCATCGCGATGGAGCGCGGATCGCGGTTCTGGCCCGATTACTATGACGAGCTGCCGGGCGGCATGAAGACCAGCCGGACCGTGCAGGCGCTGCCGTTCGACAAGAAGCAACTGGGCGCATGGGAGCCGAAGCTGCGGCAGGGTTTCCTGGAAATGCCGGTGCGGCTGGACGATGCCGTGAAAGTGCCGTTCGCGAAGTTCTCGTGGAAACTGAAGGCGATGATCGTGCGGATCGGCCTGCGCATCGTCTGGGGCAAGCTGACCGGCAAGCACTGGGTGACGGCGGGCGCGGCGCTGCAGGGGCGGATGCTGCAGGCGCTGCTGAACACCGACGCGGACTTGCGCACCGAATGCCCGGTGACCGAGCTGGTGATCGAGGGTGGGCGCGCCACCGGCGTGGTGGCGATGCGCGATGGCAAGCCGTTGCGCATTGCGGCGCGGCTGGGGGTGCTGGTGAACGCCGGCGGGTTCGGCAAAAATCAGGCGATGCGTGACCGTTATCAGTCGGGCGCGCGGGCCGAATGGTCGAACGAGATCGAGAGCAACACCGGCGACATGCACCGCGAGCTGGAGCGCATCGGCGGCGTGCTGGCGCAGATGGACGAGATGGTGGGGTTCCAGTCCAGCCGCGCGCCGGGGTGGGAGAGCGACTATGTGATGCCGGGGATGCAGTCGGTGACGGCGCGACCGCACGCGATCCTGGTGGACCGGACCGGCCAGCGCTACCTGAATGAGGGCGGCTCCTACGAGCTGTATGTCGAGACGATGCGCAAGCGCGACGCGACCGTGCCGGCGGTGCCGAGCTGGGCGATCATGGATGCGCAATTCATGGCGCGCTATCCGCTGGCGGGCAAGGGCGGCGGGCGGCCGATCCCCGCAAAATGGCGCGAGGCGGGCTATATCCACGAGGGCGCGACGGTGGGCGAACTGGCGGGCAGGCTGGGGATCGAGCCGGCCGCGCTGGAGGCGACGGTGGCGCGGTGGAACGGGTTCGTTGACAAGGGCCGCGACGAGGACTTCCATCGCGGCGAGCGCGCCTATGACAACTGGTTGGGCGATCCGTTCTTCACCGGGGGGCCGAACCGCTGCATGGGGCGGATCAGCCAGGCGCCGTTCTATGCGGTGGAGGTGATCCCGGCCGACGTGGGCACCTATGGCGGGGTGGTGACCGATGCCGATGCGCGGGTGCTGGATGCGGGCGGCGTGCCGATCGGCGGGCTCTATGCCTGCGGGATCACCACGGCATCGCCGATGGGGCGGGTCTATCCGGGCGCGGGGGCCAGCGTCGGGCCGTCGATGACGTTCGGATGGATTGCCGCGCGCCATGCGGCGGGGGTGAGTTAGCCGTTCGGCTGCTGAACCTCGCAGATTACGCAAAGCGCGCGGATGATGTCGCGCACGATAGGGTCTTTCAGGCTGTACCAGCGGGTCTGCGCCTCACCCCGGGTGGCGACGATGCCGTCCTCGCGCAGCATGGCGAGATGTTGCGACACCGCGCTTTGCGACAGGCCGGTGAGTGTGACCAGCTCGGTCACCGAAACCTCGCCCTCGTCCATGCGGCACAGCATCAGCAGCCGTTCGGGATGGCTCAGCACTTTCAGGCGCGTGGCCATCAACGCGGCGTTGGTCTTGAGTTCAGTGAGGTCCGTGGGTTTCATCGCAGAAATGCAGATAGGCCAATTGCGCCGTCCCGCAAGGGCGGGCGAGCCGGAACGACGTTACAGAGGCTGCGGCGTGATGGCCTGAAGCCGATCGACGACGGGGGCGTAGAGCGATTCGAGGCGGGCGGCGGGATCGCTGCCCATCGCCCCGGCCATGACCGTCCCCACGCCGACGGCGGCATAGGCTTCGGCGGCACGCAGCACGTCATCGGGCGTCCAGTCCTCGCGCGCCTGAAGCAGCGCGGTCACCTCGATCGCGCGGATGTCGCGCTGTTCGGCGTCGCAATGGCGGCGCAGCACATCGAGCTTGTGCGCGACATCGTCCGGGCCGCCGAAGAAGTTGCAGGCGTCGGCGTGGCGGGCAACCAGCCGCAGCGTCTTGCGCTCACCCCCGCCGCCGATCATGATGCGCGGGCGGGGTGACGATACCGGCGGCGGCACGCACAGCGTTTCGGCAAGCTGGTAGTGCTTGCCGCTGTAGGGTCCGTTGTCGTCGCTCCACATCTGCTTGCAGATCAGCAGCGCTTCCTCCAGCCGCTCGAACCGTTCGGCCACCGGCGGGAACGGCACGCCCAGCCCGTTATGCTCGCGCTCGTACCAGGCGGCGCCAAGGCCCAGTTCGGCGCGGCCGCCCGACAGCACGTCAAGCGTGGTGACGATCTTCGCCAGCAGGCCGGGGTGGCGATAGGTGACGCCCGAGACAAGCAGGCGCAGGCGAAGGCGTTCGGTAACGCCGGCGACGAAGCCGAGCGCGGTGTAGCCTTCCAGCATCGGATCGGTGGCCGGGGCCATCATGTCCATCTGGAAATAGTGGTCCATGAATGACAGCGCGCGGATGCCGATGGCTTCCGCCGTGCGGGCAAGCCGGGTGACGCCGGGGCCGATGGCAGCGGGGGCGCCGGCCCAGTCGAAGCGGGTGACGTGAAGATCGAGATGCATGGGCCTGGCTCTCCCCGGGCGATTCCGTGGTTCGCGGTCACGATAGCATGACCTGGCGGTTCAGCCGAACAGCCATGCGGCCATCAGGCGGCCGGGCAGGAACGTGAACAGCCCGGCGATGGTGATGCCGGTGAAGGCGCCGATCATGTTGCTGCGGTGCGCGACGATATTGCCCTTTCTGGCCGCGAGCACGCCGCGCACGACCGAGACGATGGTTATGACCGAAAGGATATGGATCACGCTGAGGTGGCCGGTGATCTGGTGGATGCCGAAGCTGGTGACGGCGGTGACGAGGATCAGCACCGCCCAGACGCGGCCGAGCAGGCGGTGGGTGGCATCGCCCTTGGTGGTGGCGAACAGCCAGACGCCGAGCGGCAGGGCGGGGGCAACGGTGATGACGTGAAGCATCACGATCGCATCGTAGCCCGACGGCAGGAACGGTGCGGCGCTGGCGGCACGGCGGATGGCGGCGGCAAGCATGGCCACACTGAGCAGCGCGGCGCAAACGGTGGCAAAGCGTTGCTGGGCCACGCGGACGGGTGAAAATGCGGCGGTATTCATCGGGTTATCTCCTTCGCCGCCGGGATGGCAAAGGCCGGTCGGCGGGCAAGCGCGGCGGCACGAATGGGGCGTGGCAATTCGCGAAGGCGTGCTAGGAACGGGCGCGGTACCGTTGGCGAAGCATGAATGGGACGGCTGCAGGCGATGAATTGGCCGAAGAATTGGTTGCAGGAACACGCGACGGAACTGGCCGTGGTGGTGGTGCTGGCGATCGTGCTGGGCTTGCTAGGGCCGTTCGGGACGTATGCGATGCCGCTGTGGCCACGCCTCGGCAAATGGCTGCTGTTCATCCTGGGCGGATTCCTGTTCTTTCGCCCGGTGATCGCGGCGGGCACCGTGGTGGCCGCACATACCCGGCTGCCCCGGCTGGTGGCGATTGCCCTCGCCAACCTGCTGGCGGCAATGCCGACCACGCTGCTGGTGGCGTGGCTGCTGGTGGGCGCCGGGCTGGCGCGGGTAGGCCTGGCCGGACTGGCAGAACTGTACGCCGACGTGGTGATCGTGGGGCTGGTGGTGACGGCGGTGCAGGTGGCGATGGACCGGCGCGGGACCGCCGTGACGATGCCGGAGGATACGGAGGATACGGCGGTTCCCGACACCCCCGCCCTGCCCCGACTGGCCGCGCGGCTGCCGGATGACTGGGGTTTGCGGGTGATCGCGCTGTCGAACGAGGACCATTACGTGCGGGTGCATGTGGTCGAGGCGAGCACGCTGTTGCTGATGCGGATCAGCGATGCGGTGGACGAGATGGACGGCGTGGAGGGCGCGCGGGTGCATCGCGGCTGGTGGGTGGCGCGGGCGGCGGTTTCGGGCGTGGAACGGCGCGGGCGGGCGGTGTGGCTGCGGCTGGCGAACGGGCTGGAAGCGCCGGTGGCGCGCAATGCCGTGGCCGACCTGCGCGAACAAGGGTGGCTTTAGGCCCCATTATCGCGCGGTGAACGCGGCCCAGGCCGGGGCATCGGGGTGATCGCTGGTCGCAGGGTCCCACTGGCGGTTCATCAGCGCATGGGCGTCCGCCGCTGCCATGCCGCGTTCGCGGTGAAGGCGGTGGAAGCAGGCGGAGACGCGCCAGTTCATCACGCAATGGACGTGGACCGGGCCTTGCGCGGCGGCAAGCGCGGCGCGGAAGGCGGCGAAGTGGGCGTCTGTGGGCGCGCCGAACGGGATGGGGATATTGGTGTAGGCGATGCCGGCGGCGGCGCAGCGTGCGGGTTCGCGGGAAGGATGCCGGGCGAATCGGGCAGCGCCAGATTGATGACATGGCGGACGCCGATTTTCGCCAGCCGCGCGAAATCGTCCGGGCCCAACAGGCCCGAGGTGGTGGTGGCGGAATCGAGGCGCTGCCAGGCGCGAATGTCGTCGGGATCGGGGTTCATGCACCGAATGTTGCCCGGGAACGAACTTGCGC
>JAGWVC010000126.1 GCA_018971065.1 Sphingomonadales bacterium
CAAGTTCATCTGGCAGGCCGGCGCCTATATCGAGGTGAGCAAGCCGCTGGGCTTCAACAGCGGGCTGACCGGCATCTTCACCAACTGCACCAACACCATCGCGCTGGCCTGCACCAACGACATCAAGCTGCCGATCCCCAATGGGCAGGGCGGATTCACGCTGACGCCGATCGGTTCGGTTTCGGATTCGCAGGTGAAGGATTCGTTCAACAACAAGGGGTTCTATGCGCAGGGCACCTACAAACTGACCGACAAGCTGAGCCTGACCGGCGGCATCCGCTATACGATCGACACGATGACCGACCTTTCGGAGAACGTGAACATCTATGTGCCGGTGCCGGGTTTCGGCGTGCATATCTGCCAGAACGTGCTGGTGTTCGGCGGCACCCCGGTGGCGGCCGATTCGGCCTGCGACATCACCATTCGCCGGCAGTGGAAGAAGCCGACCTGGCTGCTGAACTTCGACTACAAGTTCAGCCGCGACCTGATGGCTTATGCCAAGTGGGCGCGTGGCTATCGACAGGGCTCGATCAATTCGAACAACGTCGGGTTCGAGGTGGTTGGCCCGGAAAAGGTCGATACCTATGAAATCGGCGCCAAGAGCAGCTTCCACGGCGCGATGCCGGGCTATCTCAACTTCGCGGCGTTCTACAACAACTTCCGCGACCAGCAACTGGCGGTGAACCCGGTGATCGCCCCGGCCTATCAGGGGGCGATTCCCAACTCCCAGCCGATCGTCAACGCCGGCAAGTCACGGATCTGGGGCATCGAGGTCGATGGCTCGGTCAGCCCATTCGCCGGGCTGGTGCTGGATGCCTCGTATGCCTACCTGAACACCAAGCTGGAGGCGATCACGCTGCCACCGCTGCCGGTCTATTATTCGGCGATCTTCCCCAGCGCCGATGTCGGCCAGCCGCTGGCGCTTTCGCCGAAGAACCGGATCACGCTGACCGGAACCTACACGCTGCCGCTGGATGCGAAGATCGGCAAGGTATCGTTCGGCGCGACCTTCACCCACACCGATTCGAACCGGGCGGTGTCACCGAGCGTCTCGCCCAACTTCTACCTGCTGCCGGCGTCGAACCTGCTGAACCTGAACGCCAACTGGAATGCGGTGATGGGATCGCCGGTGGACCTGTCGTTCTTCATGACCAATGCCACCAACGAGAAGCGCATCGTCTTCCCGCTGACCTCGTTCCTGACCTTCGGGGCGGAAGGAGGTCACCTCAACCAGCCGCGGATGTACGGCTTCAGCATGAAGGTCCGCTTCGGAAGCTGATGCCCTGGCCGGATCACCACGCATGGGGAAGTACGACTCCCCATGCGTTTCAGCCCGGCACGCCCGCGTGATCCCTGGCGAGGATGGCCCGGAATTCGCGCGGGCAGCGACCGGTGGCCTTGCTGAACGCAGTGGAGAAGCTGGCGGCGCTGGCGAAGCCCAGCGCGCCGGCGATCCGCGTGATCGGCATGTCTGACGCCAGCAGGCGGCGGGCATTGTCCATGCGTTTCTCGATCGCGAACGCGCCGATCGAACACTGGCGGCTGGCGCGGAAGCCCCGCGTCAACTGCCGTACCGACAGCCGGCTGAGCCGGGCCAGTTCCTCCAGCGTCGGCGGCGGGGCGATCTCCCCCAGGCGCTGTTCGATCATGTTCAGCCGGTGCGGGCTGAGCCCGCCGGTGCGCGGGCTATCGCTGCGGCGGCGGCAGTAGCGGGCCAGATCGAGCGCGATCTGGGCGGCAAGCAGTTCGCACATCACGGCATGACCGAAGCCGGGATCGATCATTTCGGTGGCCAGCCGGCGCAACGTCGCGCGGATCACCGGGCTGCCGATATCGAGCGCGCCCTCCCCCCGATCCGGCATCCCGCCCGCATCGGCCGCGAACCATCCGTCATAGGCGTCGGCGGAAAATTCGAAGGCGATGGCCCGGCGGGCAACCGATTCGCCGCGCGAATGCATCAGGCGACCGGGAACCAGCAGCAGCAGGTCACCAGCCGATTCGAAGGTGCGCGAAGCGGCGTCCTCGGGAAAACGGATGCTGCCGGTGCCCGCCTTGCGCGCGGGATCGAGCGCGAGTTCGAGCCGGAAGTGATCGAGCGTGCCGCGCACGTCGAACGGCTGGGCGGGATACTCGACAACGCGGATGCGCGCCTTGCGCAGGCGCATCTCGCGCAGCACGCGGCCGACCTGCAGGGGGCGCGGGGCAGGGTCTTCCAGAGCGTTCATCGTCCCTCCGGCCGGGTTCGAGGCAGCAGCTTATGCCCGGCCTTGGCCGGTCTCAAGCGGGGATGCGGTCTGGCGCGGGACAACAATCGATATCGTACCGGAACAGGCAGTCGATGAGCGTGGGCCATGATGGAAATGCCCGTGTGGAAGCGGGGCTGCCCCGGCATGAACCGCCTGGGGCTGACCGCAGTGCCGGTGTTCACCCAGGTTCCGGCAGTGTTCGCCTTGACCGTGCGGCTGGCGCACAGGGCGCGGGACGTCAGCCATGCGCCGGGAAGCGGCATGCTGGCGCGGATGGTCTCGGGCGTGCCTGGCCCGGCGATGGCGCCGGGTGCGCCGCCGGGCGGCAAGGCATCTGCTAGCCAATAAACGCGCGAACACCGCAGGCAGTGGCAGCGGCGACATGAAACGCCACTGTCCGACCAATCACACCAGCGGCGCCGCCTCCTTGCCGATCGCGGCGAAGTAGCGGCCCAGTGACGCCACGGCCGCTTCGGTAAGCGCGATGAAGGCGCGGCGCCGATCGGCCGGGTCTTCCTGGCGGCACAGCAGCCCGGCATCGGTGAGTTGGCCGATCCAGCGCAGCGCGGTGGTGGGCGGCACAGCCGAGGCGATGCACAGGCTGCTGACCGAGACGCGGGCCTTTTCCATGCGGGCGGCGGCGAGATCGAGCAGTATGTCCCAGGCGGGATCGGCGAAAATCTCGGCAGGCAGGTGGCGGGCGCGCAATTGCCGGTGGCGAATGATCTTGCGCAGGAAGCCGGCCGAGGGCAGCGACGGGGCACGACCGGATACCGCCTGCGGACCACGCGGGGAGAGCTGGGGATCGAACCGGAAGGCGCCGGATGGCTCTGCAAGACGCTCCATGCCGGGCGGCATGTCATCCGGCGTGGCGGGGCGGCCCTTCAAAGCCTCGATCTGGGCGCCGATCATGCTGACCTGTTCACTGAGCCGGACCAGCACCGTGCGATCGGCATCCGACAGTTCACGGACGGCGGCCGGCTGGTGCGCCAACGCCCGCCCCAGCGCCAGCAGGCGATCGGCACGCGACGGGGCTACGAGGATGTGCGGGCGCGACTGATCGAGGCACCCGAACACCGCGTCTAGCGCATCCAGCGCGGTGGACACGATCAGCAGCGCGCCGGTGCGTGCGGCCCGCAGGTCGAGCCGGGCGAGTGCAGCCATGACCGGCGCATCCACCACCGGGCAATCGACCAGCACGACATCACCCAGCGCGCGGGGTTCGGCATCGACCAGGGCATCCAGCGATTCGGTGCGGGTGACGCGGAAGCCCGATTCCAGCGCATCGTCCCGCAGTTCGGTGCGCAGGGCGGCGCGATCGGCATAGACGGCAAGGGTGAGACCCGGCGACGATTCGGCCGCCGCATAGCCGAAATCAGCGGGTGCGGAATGTGATGATTCGAGCATCGAACATCTCCTTCGCGATAACCGCCGCAAGGTTCACCCGGCGAGTCGCTTAAGAGAATATACGTAGAACAAAACGGGTTCAGGTCAAAAAGGTTAGACAGAACATTCCCGTGAGATGAATCCGTTATGGATATATGTCGATGGGGGTCCCGTCGGGCGTGGCGCGCCACAGCGCCTCGATCTCGTCATCGGCAAGCGCGATGCAGCCGTCGGTCCAGTCGCCCGCGATCCGGCCGGAACCGCTGCCGGTCCGGGGCCGGTCATCGGGCTGGCCGTGGATGAACACCGCGCCGCCCGGGGATCGGCCAGCGGCGCGGGCGCGGGCAACGTCGGCCGGGGCGGGATAGGAGATGTGCAGCGACAGGCGATAGGCGCTGTCGCCGTTGCCGTAATCGATGCGGTAGTGGCCCTCGGGCGTGCGGCGATCGCCCTGGAACCGCTTGGCGCCGACCGGATTGCCAAGCTGGATGCCCCGGAACACATGGACGACGCGGGCGCCGACATAGAGTTCCATCGTCCGCGCCGCCTTGTGGACGACGATATGATCCAGCACCGGCAATTGCGGCTGCGCGCTGGCCTGCACGGGGGCCTGCACGGGCGCCGCGAGCAGGGCGAGAGCGAGGAATGCCCTGCCCTGCACCGGCATCAATCCACGAACGGATCGCGGACGAGAATGGTATCCTCACGCTCGGGGCTGGTGCTGACCAGCGCCACCGGCGTCTCGATCAGTTCCTGCACGCGCTGGATGTACTTGATGGCCTGCGCGGGCAGGTCTGCCCATGAGCGGGCGCCGGCGGTGGTGCCCTGCCAGCCGTCCATTTCCTCGTAGATCGGCTCGACATTGGCCTGGTCGGCCGCGTGCGCGGGGAAGTAGTCCAGCACCTTGCCGTTCAGGCGATAGCCGGTGCAAACCTTCACCTTGTCGAACCCGTCGAGCACGTCGAGCTTGGTCAGCGCGATGCCGGTGACGCCGCTGATCGCGCAAGACTGGCGGACCAGCACCGCGTCGAACCAGCCGCAGCGGCGCTTGCGCCCGGTGACGGTGCCGAATTCGTGGCCGCGTTCACCCAGGCGCTGGCCGATGTCGTCTTCCAGCTCGGTGGGGAACGGCCCCGCGCCGACGCGGGTGGTATAGGCCTTGACGATGCCCAGCACGAAGCCGGTGGCGGAAGGGCCGAGGCCCGAGCCGCTGGCGGCGGTGCCACTGACCGTGTTCGAGCTGGTGACGAACGGGTAAGTGCCGTGATCGACATCGAGCAACACGCCCTGCGCGCCTTCGAACAGCACGCGGGCGCCGGCCTTGCGGTGCTGGTTCAGCCGCTTCCACACCGGCTCGGCATATTGCAGCACGAACGGGGCGATTTCCGCCAGTTCGGCGAGCAGCGCCGCCCGATCGACCGGGGGCTGGCCGAAGCCGGCGCGCAGCGCGTCGTGATGGGCGCAGAGGCGATCAAGCTGCGAATCGAGCGCGTCGAGGTGCGCCAGATCGCAGACGCGGATGGCGCGGCGGCCAACCTTGTCCTCATAGGCGGGGCCGATGCCGCGCCCGGTGGTGCCGATCTTGCCGCTGCCGGCGGCGGCTTCGCGCAGGCCGTCGAGCTCGCGGTGGATCGGCAGGATCAGCGGGCAATTGTCGGCAATCGCGAAGTTGTCGCGGTTGATGACGACGCCCTGCCCTTCGAGCTTGGCGATCTCTTCCTTCAGGTGCCACGGATCGAGCACGACGCCGTTGCCGACGATCGACAGCGTGCCGGTGACGATACCCGACGGCAGCAGGCTGAGCTTGTAGACCTTGTCGCCCACAACCAGCGTATGGCCGGCGTTATGCCCGCCCTGGAAGCGGACCACGACGTCGGCGCGGCTGGCCAGCCAGTCGACGATCTTGCCCTTGCCCTCATCGCCCCACTGGGCGCCGATCACGGTGACGTTGGCCAAACTTCGGCCCTTCCTTCCTAAAGTATTTTCAAGTCAGGCGGAGACACCTGACGACTCGGAAAATACGACAAAACAAAACGTGGTTTTGCGACAAACCGGGTGCCCCTAGGCCGAGTCCGGCGGCAGGGCAAGGTGGCGTGACGGCGGCTTGCGACGCTTTGTCACCATTGGCGACTGGATCGTAACGGTTGGGAGCCTAGCATGGCCGCTTCGGATGCAGGCAGGCCGGGAGTGACGGTGGTGCGCAAATCGACGATTGGCTGGCTGATCGGCCTGGGATTGCTGGGTCTGGCGGGTGCGGGCCTGGCCACGCGGGCCGAGGCGCAAGGCCGGGAATGGGGCCGGGGCGGCGGGCGGATGGGCCTGTTGCGGAACTATGCGAAGCACTGGGACGATGCCGCGCCGCAGGTGGCGCCGGGCGAGGTGCTGACTTACGGTCCGGCGCCGCAGCAGACACTGGAGCTGTGGCCGGCGAAGGGCGCGGCAAAGGCACCGCTGGTGCTGTTCGTTCACGGCGGGGCGTGGAGCCGGGGCGATCGCGCCAATGCCACCGGACGCTGGAAGGAAGCCCATTTCCCCGGGACCGGGGTGGCGTTCGCGACGATCGATTACCGGCTGGTGCCACAGGCCACGGTCGAGGACGAGGCCGCCGACGTGGCTCATGCCCTGGCCAAGGTAATCGCCGAAGCCGACCGGCTGGGCGTGGACCGGCACCGCATCGTGCTGATGGGCCACAGCGCCGGGGCGCATCTGGTGGCGCTGGTGGGCACCGACGAGCATTACCTGCGCGAGGCGGGGCTGGGCTTTGCCGATGTGGCAGGCGTGGTGGCGATCGACGGCGCGGCTTATGACGTGCCGGCGCAACTGCGCGACGGCCCGCAGATCATGCAGAAGCTGTACGGCGAGGCGTTCGGCACCGACCCGGCGCGGCAGGCGAAGATGTCCCCAACCTTGCAGGCCGGGGCCCCGAATGCCGCCCGCTTCCTGCTGCTGCACGTGCAGCGCGCCGACGGGGTGCGGCAGAGCGAGGCGCTGGCGAAGGCGCTGGAGGCCGGGGGCAGCAAAGTGGACGTCGTGTCGCTGCCGGGCCAGGGGCTGATCGGCCACATCGAGATCAACCGGCGGCTGGGCGAGCCGGGCTATGCGGCGACTCAGGCCGTGGACGGCTGGCTGAAAGCGCTGTTCAGTTGAGCGGAACCGCCTCGCCACCCTGAAGGCGGTGCGTGCAGCCCAGCGCGGCGGGGTCGCAGGCATCGCACAGCGCGGCGACGGTGCGCCAGCCGATGGCACGCAGCCGCGCGGCGATCTGGGCATCGTGCCCCAGCGGCAGGAACAGCGTATCGCGCACGGGTTCCTTCGCGGCGAGCGCGTCGATCAGGTCGTCCGGGTAGAGCGAGAAGCCGGTGGCGGGTTCGGATTCGGCAGGCTCGCGACCAAGGATGGTGTAAGTGCCGCCGCGCCCCAGCGGGCCGCGCGCGGCTTCGGCATAAATGGTGAAGCCGAACCACGACTGGTATTCGAAGCCGTGGCGCTCGCTGGGGTCCAGCGTCAGCCGCGCCCTCCCGGCCAGCCGCGCGGCGATCTGGTTCAGCGCGGCGATGCGGGTGGCAAGGACGCCGCCGAGGCCTGAATCGAATTCGGCAAGCCGCGCAATCGCGGTGGCGAACGGCCCGGTGGCATACAGCAACGGCAGGTAGGCTTCGCCGCCGGCGGTGACGAGCGCGCCGGCATCCTTGGCATCCAGTTCGCGGCGCACCGCGTCGATGGCGTTCGCCGCCAGGGGCAGCGGCCCGGCGGCAAGCGTATCGACCAGATCGGGCAGGGTGAAATCGACCGAAATGCCGGAGGCCCCGGCAGCGGCAAGCGCCTCGACCGCGAGCGCGACGACTTCGCCGGCGGCGGCAACGCTGTCCGACCCGATCAGCTCGGCGCCGATCTGGAGGCGTTCGCGGGTGGGATCGAGGCCGTCGCCCTTGATGGTGACGACCTGACCCGCATAGCTGAGCCGCAAGGGCCGCGCGGCGGCGGCAAGGCGCGTGGCGGCGATGCGGCCGACCTGCGGGGTCATGTCCGAACGCAGCGCCAGCGTGCGCAGGCTGGCCGGATCGACGAAGCGGAACATGCGGCGGGTTTCGATGCCAGCCATGCGGCTGGCCAGCGACTTCTCGAACTCGATCGATGGCGGCAGCACGCGATCGTAGCCGTGCCCGTCAAGCGCATCCATCACCGCGCGGGTAACGCGCGCGGCGGCAAGCGCGCTGGGCGGCAGGCGGTCTTCAAGCCCCTCGGGCAGCAGATCACGATCGGTGGTATCCATGAGGGGCGCCTTTAGCGATGGATTGCCAAGGGGGAAAGCGTGAAGGATAGTCAGGCCCGAGCGTGCGTTCACGCAGGGAGGACAGGGTAGCGGGCATGAGGTGGGAACCGATCCTGTTGATCCTGCTGGCGGCTGCGCCAGCGGCTGCGCAGGATGCGCCAGCTGGCCAGCCGGGCACGCAGGACGAAGACGCGCTGGCGGCAGAGCGGCTGATGATGCTGCCGCCGCGCCCGCCGAAACCGCGCTGCAAGGAGAATGGCGAGGAAGGCGCGATCGTGGTCTGCGGGCGAACCACCGAGACCGAGCGCTATCGCGTGAAATCGAGCGGTGACGAGGACCCGCTGTCGGCCGGGGCAACCCGCACCGGGGTGCCCCACGTCGGCCAGTCGCTGGTGACCGGACTGCGCGATTGCAGCCCGGCCTCGGGCAACAAGTGCCGGTCGCTGGGGCGGGCACCGGCGCCGATCTATTACTTCGACATCACCAAGCTGCCACCGCCACCCGAAGGATCGGATGCCGACAAGATCGCCAAGGACGAGATGGCGGCGCCGTGAGCCGATTGCGCCGGCGCGTGGTTTCCGGCTGGGCGCGCGTCGTGTAGGGCCGTTGCGGCAAGGGAGAATTGTTCGATGCGACGGGCGCGAATCGCGATCATGCTGGCGGTGGTGCTGGGACCCGTGCCGGCGGTGGCCGGCCCGCATCCCGACCATGCCTTTGGCCAGCGGGATTTCAGGCAGCGCGATTTCCGGGCCGGCGCGCCGCGCGACCTGGGCCCCCGCGCGCCCGGGGCGTTCGACTATTACGTGCTGGCGCTGACCTGGGTGCCGGGGTTCTGCGCCACGCATGACGATCCGCAGGAATGTTCGCGTCCTGTCGGGTTTGGCCTGCACGGGCTGTGGCCGCAGTTGAACGGCGGCGACTGGCCCAGCAACTGCGCGCGCGGCGGCCTTTCCCCGGCGGATCGAATGGCGTGGCGCGGCATCTATCCTTCGGGCGGGATGATCGACCACGAGTGGGCCAAGCACGGCACCTGTTCGGGAATGGCCCCGGCGGACTACTTCCGCACCTCTCGCGCCGCGCTGGGCAAGGTGGCGATTCCCGCCGACTACCGCGTGGCGCGGCGGGTGCCGAAGGAAGAACGCGGCAGGCTGATCGGCGATTTCGTGCGCGCCAATCCGGGAATGACGGCGGCGGGGATCAGGGTCAATGCGCAAAACGGGGTGATCGTGGAAGTGCAGATCTGCATGACCCGCAACGGCGCGTTCCGGGACTGCTGATGGCGCGACTGCTGCTGTTCAACAAGCCCTACGGGATGCTGTCGCAGTTCACCGATGCGGGAACCGATGGCGCACGGGCGACGCTTTCCGACGCGATCGACGTGCCCGGCGTCTATCCGGCGGGGCGGCTGGACCGTGACAGCGAAGGGCTGCTGCTGCTGACCGACGACGGGCGGTTGCAGGCACGCATCGCCGACCCGCGGTTCAAGATGGCCAAAACCTATCTGGTACAGGTGGAAGGCGTGCCCGACGCCGCGCAACTGGAAGCGCTGCGGCGCGGGGTGCGGTTGAACGACGGGATGACGCGGCCGGCGGAAGCGGAGGCGATCGACCCGCCGGCGCTGTGGCCCCGCGACCCGCCGGTGCGGTTTCGCAAGACGGTGCCCGATAGCTGGATCAGCCTGACGATCCGCGAGGGGCGCAACCGGCAGGTGCGGCGGATGACGGCGGCGGTGGGCCTGCCGACCCTGCGGCTGGTGCGCTGGCGGATCGGCGA
>JAGWVC010000028.1 GCA_018971065.1 Sphingomonadales bacterium
GTGCTCGGCGATCAGCCGTTCCCGCTGGCCAGCACCGGCAAGATCGCCATCGTCGCCACCTTCCTCGAAGGCGTCGATCAGGGCCGCTACCACCTCGACGACATGTACCCGCTGATGGTGCCGCTGCCCTCGCACAAGTTCGCCGGCCCCCGCGCCCCGGTGCGTCAGGGCGCCATGCTCCCCGCGCAAACCCTCATCAACCTCGCGCTGGAACGCAGCGACAACCGCGCCACCGACGCCCTGCTCGCCGCCATCGGCGGGCCGCAGGCGGTGGACCGCTGGCTGCACAAGGTGGGAATGGGCGGCATCCACATCGATCGCGACATCGCCACGCTGGTCCGTGACGACGGCGTCATCAACCCCGCCACCACCATCGACGTGCGCGACAGCACCACGCCGCTGGCAATGGTCCGCCTGCTTGCCGGGCTCTACCAGGGCGAATGGCTCAGCGCGCCCAGCCGCGATGTCCTGTTCGCGGCGATGGCCAATTGCCTCACCGGCAAGCGCCGCATGAAGGCCGGCGTCCCGGGCGAGGCGCTGGTCGGCCACAAGACCGGCACGCTGAACAACACCTCCAGCGACGTCGGCATCATCCGCACGCCCGAAGGCCGCACCCTCGCCATTGCCATCTATGTCACCGGGCAGGGCGGCAAGCCCGGTCGCGAGGGCCGCATCGCCAGCATCGCGCGCGGTATCTACGAAGGCTATCGCCCCGCCGCGCAGATGGCCGGCTACGAAATGTCGCGCTGACCCGCGACCCGCTTCACCGGAATTTCGGACTGACCTGATTTGGGCGCTTCACCGCGCCCCGATTCACCATGATTGGTGCGCTGTCCCGCTCAACCCGCCGCGATCACGCAAAAGAAAAGGCGCGCGGGGATGTCCCCGCGCGCCCAATCTGTCGCAATCTGCGGAAACCGCGAGATTACTTGCTGGCAGCAGCCGAAGCGGCTTCCGAAGCGGCCGAAGCGGCGCCCGAAGCAGCCGAGTCAGCAGCCGAAGCGGCGCCCGAAGCAGCCGAAGCGGCGGTGTCGGCAGCCGAAGCAGCGGTGTCAGCAGCCGAAGCAGCCGAATCGGTCGAAGCAGCTTCTTCCTTCTTGCCGCAGGCCGAGAGGGTCAGAGCGGCACCGGCAACGGCGGCAGCGAGAATGATCTTGCGCATGAATGGTATTCCTTGAACAGCGAGTGGACCACGCGCGGTTCGCCCACGAACCCATGGAGCGCCCGAGCGGAAAGCCTACCGCATGAGTAGACTTCGCGCGTCAATTAATCACCTTGGCGCAACGATGCAAGCGCTAGTCGCGCAATCAGTCGTATGCAGGCGCATTTCCATATCGGGACAGGTGGAAAAGTGCCCGCATCGGGCCGGTCCTGCCGGGTTTTTGCCGCCCCGCGCTTTTCCCTGGGCGCCCAAGTCCCTATGACGCGGCAATGGCAAGTTCGCGACAGCACCTCTATCTGGTCGATGGTTCGGCCTATATCTTCCGCGCCTATCATCGTCTGCCGCCGCTGACGAATCCGCAAGGAACGCCGGTCGGGGCGGTCTACGGCTATACCACCATGCTGTGGAAACTGGCGGATGACCTGCACAAGGCCGACGGTCCCACGCACCTTGCCGTCGTTCTCGACAAGGCCGGCACCTCGTTCCGCAACGCGATGTACGATCAGTACAAGGCCAATCGCCCGCCCGCGCCCGAAGACCTCGTGCCGCAGTTCCCGCTGATCCGCGACGCCACCCGCGCGTTTTCGCTGCCGCTGGTCGAGGAGCCCGACCTTGAGGCCGATGACATGATCGCCTCCTATGCCCGCGCCGCCACCGCGCGCGGCTGGGACGTCACCATCGTCTCGTCCGACAAGGACCTGATGCAGCTTGTCGGCACCTGCGCCGACGGTGGCGGCTGTGTCGATATGCTCGATACGATGAAGAACCAGCGCATCGACATCCCCGAGGTGGTCGAGAAGTTCGGCGTGCCGCCCGAAAAGGTCGGCGACGTTCTCGCGCTGATGGGCGATTCGGTGGACAATGTCCCCGGCATCCGCGGCATCGGCCCCAAGACCGCGACCAAGCTGATCCAGGAACACGGCGATCTCGAATCGGCCCTCGCCGCCGCGCCCGGCATGAAAGCCGGCAAGCTGCGCGACAGCCTGATCGAGCAGGCCGACATGGCGCGCCTGTCGCGGCGGCTGGTGCAGCTCAAGGAAGATTGCGAGCTGCCGCTGCCGCTGGAAGCGTTCGAACTGGGCGCGATCCCGCCCGATCCGCTGGCTGCGTTCCTTGCCACCCACGGCTTCACCAGCCTGCTCAAGCGCCTCGGCGGCGGCAGCGGCAGCCCCGAGCGGGCCACGAACCTGCACCCGGCCAAGCCGGTCACCCCGGGCGCCGCGCCCGCTCCGGTCGGCACCCGCCAGCCATTGCCGGAAATGCCCGCGATCGACCGTTCGACCTATGAATGCGTGCAGACCGTCGAGGCGCTCGAACGCTGGATCGCCCGCGCGTTTTCGGCGCGGCTGGTCGCGGTCGATACCGAAACCTCGATGCTCGACGCGATGCGCGCCGATCTTGCCGGCGTCAGCCTCGCGGTCGGCGCCAACGAAGCGTGCTACATCCCGCTCGGCCACGGCGGCAGCGACATGTTCGCCGAAAAGCCACAGCAGGTGGACAGGGCGCAGGCGCTGGCTCTGCTCAAGCCGCTGCTGGAAAGCGATGCGGTGCTCAAGGTCGGCCAGAACATCAAGTACGACCTCAACGTCCTGGCGCGCCACGGCATAGCCGTCGCGCCGATCGACGATACGATGGTGATCAGCTTCGACCTCGACGCCGGACGGGCCGAGGACATGACCGGCCACGGCATGGACGACCTGTCGCAGCGCCACCTCGGCCACCAGACCCTGACGTTCAAGGACATCTGCGGCGCCGGCAAGAAGGCCATCCCGTTCGGTGAAGTCCCGCTCGATCGCGCCACGCAATATGCCGCCGAGGATGCCGACGTCACCTGGCGCCTCCACGCTCACCTCAAGCCGCGCCTTGCCGAAGAACACGCCACCCGCATCTACGAGCGTGTCGATCGCCCGCTGATCGCGGTGGTGGCCGGCATGGAACGCAACGGCATCCGCGTCGATCGCGAGCGGCTGGCCGGGCTGTCGTCCGAATTCGCCACGCAGATCGCCGCGCTGGAGGCGGAGATTCACGGCCTTGCCGGAATGCCGTTCACCATCGGCAGCCCCAAGCAGCTCGGCGAGGTGCTGTTCGACAAGCTCGGCCTGAAGGGCGGCAAGAAGGGCAAGACCGGCCAGTACTCCACTGACCAGTCGGTGCTGGAGGCGCTGGCGTCGCAGCCCGAAAGCGGCACCGGCGGCGAAGTGGCGCGCAAGGTGCTGGACTGGCGGCAGCTTGCCAAGCTGCGCTCCACCTACACCGAGGCGCTGCAGGCGGCGATCAACCCCGATACCCAGCGCGTCCACACCAGCTACAGCCTGGTCGGCGCGCAGACCGGACGGCTGTCCTCGACCGAGCCGAACCTCCAGAACATCCCCATCCGCACCGAAATCGGCCGCCAGATTCGCGATTGCTTCGTGGCGGAGCCGGGCAACGTCCTGCTGGCGGCCGACTATTCGCAGATCGAATTGCGTCTCGCCGCGCACATGGCCGATGTGCCGGCGCTGAAGGAGGCCTTCGCGCAAGGGCAGGACATTCACGCCCGCACCGCGCAGGAATTGTTCGGCACGGTCGATCGTGACACGCGCGGCCGCGCCAAGACGATCAACTTCGCCATCCTCTACGGCATCTCGCGCTGGGGCCTCGCCACCCGGCTCGGCACCTCGTCCGACGAAGCGCAGGCGATGATCGACCGCTATTTCGAACGCTTCCCCGGCATCCAGCGCTACATCCACGAGACCCTCGAATCGACGCGGGAGCGCGGCTATTCGCTCACCCTGTTCGGTCGCAAGTGCTGGTTCCCGCGCATCAATTCGAAGAACCAGGCCGAACGCCAGGGCAGCGAACGCGCCGCGATCAACGCGCCGATCCAGGGCACCTGCGCCGACATCATCAAGCGCGCGATGGCCCGCATGGGGCCGGCGCTGGCCGAAGCCGGCCTGCCCGATGTGCGGATGCTGCTGCAGGTCCACGACGAACTCGTGTTCGAGGTGCCCGAGGCGGACGTGGAAGCGGCAAAGCCGGTGATTCGCGAGGTCATGGCCACCGCAGCCCAGCCCGCCGTCACGCTCGACGTGGAGCTTGGCATCGAAATCGGCACCGGCCCCAGTTGGGGCGCGGCGCACTGATGCGTCTGTTCAGCGCCGTGCAATCGTCGCGCTGGCAAGGCGGCGGCCATGCATGACACGCTGCTCCCCACGGCACTGTACGCCTCGCTGAAGGCAGCCGCCATTCGCTTGCCGCTGCCGAAATCGCCGATCTCGCCCGACGATCTGCCCACGTCCGACGAGTTGTGGCACTGGTCCACCCGTCTCACCCATGCCTCGATCGCGGCGGGCATCGCCATCGGCATCGCGCTGGCATTCCACGCGCTCGTGTTCGTTGCCCTGCGGCGACTCGCGCGGCGGTCCGACGCGATGGCCGATGTCGTCACCGTGTCGCGCCTCAACCAGCCCGCGCGCTGGTCGCTGGTGGCAATGGCGGTGTCCGGCGCAGCGGAGAGCGACCGGCTGGTCGATCATGTCTGGAGCGCGATCGCGCCATTCGTGGTGCCGGCGTTGATCGGCTGGGTGATCTACGCGGTCACGATGGTCGTCACCAACCTGATGCAGGTCCATGTCGGCCTGGCCGATGCAGAGGTAGACACGCGCCGCCGGCGCACCCGCATCACCATCCTCTCGCGCCTCGCCGGGTTCCTGATCGTGCTGGTCACGATCGCGCTGATGATGCTGGGCATTCCCGGCGTGCGCCACATCGGTGCCACGCTGATCGCGTCGGCCGGCATCATGGGGCTGGCGGTCGGCGCCGCTGCGCAACCGGCGCTGAAGTCGCTGATCGCCGGCATCCAGATCGCGCTGACCGAGCCGGTGCGGATCGACGATGTCGTGGTGATCGACGGCGAGACCGGCCGGATCGAGGACATTCGCCTCAGCTATGTGGTGATTCGCACCCCCGACGAGCGCCGGGTGATCGTGCCGACAACGAAGTTCCTGGAAGCCAGCTTCCAGAACTGGACCCGCGTCGGCGGCATCACCGGCCATGTCGTGCTGCCGATCAAGCCGGGGTTCGAGATCGCGCCGATTCGCGAGGTGTTCCTGGCGCTGCTGGCGAAGCGCCCCGAATGGGACGGTCGCACCGGCAAACTCCAGGTAACCGAGGCGCGGGTCGGCTCGGTCGAACTGCGCCTGATGGTGAGCGCGGCCGACCCTTCGCAGCTTGCCGACCTGCGGTTTGCCATGCGTGAGGCAATGCTGGACTGGCTGCGGCGCGAAATGCCCGACGCCCTGTGCGCCACTACCTGAGCGTACCGCCACCTGAATCGGCCGGAAAACGGCCTTGGCTGCCCCATCAGAAAAAAGGCCCGGCTGTTGCCAGCCGGGCCATGAAAGTCTTGGGAGAGGATGCCTGAAAGGCAGGGTCTTTATCTCCCTCCTCTCAAAATTGTGCAAGTGCGAAATAGGCGGTGCCGGTTGAAAAATTTGCAACTTAGGTTGCGCAACCGGCAATTCCCTGAATTTCCGTCAGAATTTTGGTAAAATCCCGGATGCGTGGCATGCACGCGGGCGCGACTGACCCGCGGGCATTGCGCTGCAGCAAGAAGCGGTTAGTGCGCCAGCAGCAGTGCCGGGCCGTCCTCCTGCCCCAGGAAAAAGCGGGTCACGCCGCCGAACAGGTATTCGCGCATCCGGCTGCGACCATAGGCGCCCATCACCAGCAACTGCCCTTGCAGGCGCGCCACCGCCGCCGCCAGCGATTCCTCGGTGGAACCGGTGCGCGGCACTTCCTGGAAATCGGCCTTCACGCCATGACGCGACAGGTATTGCAGTGCTTCCGTGGCCGGGAATCCACCGGCCTTTTCGGTCACGGACAGCAGCGTCACGTCCGTGGCGCGGGTCAGCAGGGGCAAGGCTGCCCGCAGCGCCCCCGCCGATTCGTTGCCGCCGTCCCAGCCGATGCAGACCCGCTCGGGCGGCAGCGGGGCGACGTCGCCCAGCGGCGCCAGCAGCACCGGGCAGCGCGTCGCCAGGGTCAGCTCGCCGGCAATCTCGCTGCCCTTCGACAGCACGATAATATCGGCCAGCCGCGCCGCATCGGCCAGCGCGTCCACCGGTTCGTCCTCGCAACGCACCACGTCGAACGGCACGTCGTCGCGCTGGAGGCGCGCGGCGATCTCGGCCGCAAACGCGTCGTCGCTGTCCAGCGCCTCGCGAATCGCGTCGGTGGCGACGAAGCTGCCGCCCATCGCATCGACCGACATGAACCGGCTGACCGGCGTGTCGACCACGATGGTGACATGCCCGCCGGTCACGCGCGCCAGCGCCATCGCGGTGTCCAGCCGGGGGATCATCGCCGGGGAACGGTCCGCAAGAAGAAGTATCGATCGCATGTTGGCCTGCCTTTCCAGCAATGGGGGGAGACGGGCAGAACCCGCCCCGGCGCTATTGACCCGCGCTATTCCATACCAGCATCGCCCGCGCCATGATCGAGGTCAACCCGCGCTTGCCCGCGCCTTGCGCCGGGGTTAGCCTCGCGGCAATTCCGAACCCTGTGGGAGAATGCACCATGTCCGATCTTGCCGCCATTCCGCTGACCCGCCTCGATGGCGCCGGCGACAGTCTGGCCAACCACGCCGGCAATGTCCTGCTGGTCGTCAACGTCGCCAGCAAATGCGGCCTTACCCCGCAGTACGAAGCACTGGAAAAGCTCTATAACCAGTACAAGGGCCAGGGTTTCGAGGTGCTGGGCTTCCCCGCCAACGATTTCGGCGCGCAGGAGCCGGGAACCAATGACGAGATCGCCGCGTTCTGTTCCGCGAACTATGGCGTCTCGTTCCCGATGTTCACCAAGGCCGACGTGACCGGTCCCGCCAAGCAACCGCTTTATGCGGCGCTTATCGCGGCCCAGCCCACCAAGCAGGGTGAACCCGAAGCGTGGCGCGAACGGCTGCGCGGCTATGGCATGACGCCGACCGAGGACCCCGATGTGCTGTGGAACTTCGAAAAGTTCCTGATCGGGCGCGACGGCAAGGTGGCCGGCCGGTTCGCCCCGGGCGTTACGCCGGACGACGCGCTGATCACCGGGGCGATCGAGGCCGAACTGGCCAAATAACGGAGGCAGCCATCGCGACGTCGGAAACCAGCAGCGCCACCCCGGCGACAACACCTTCGGTTTCCCACGTCGCAGCGGGCTTCACCGCCCGGTTCCGCCGACGCTATCTCGACGTTCTCGCGTCGATCTACCTCTACAACGAATATCGCGGCTACACCTCGCTCGACCGCGTGCTGGCAGCAGTGCGCGTGCGCTGCCCCGACGATCGGGCCTTCATCGCCGCGATCGAACAGCACCGCGCCGACGAGGAAAAGCACTATCGCATGTTCCGCCGCTGGTTCGAACGCCAGGGCCGGATGCCGCTGGCGGTGGGTCGCGGCTATGGCCACATCGACCACTTCATCGCCTTCGCGTTCGGCGTGGATATCGAACACCTCGACACCACCGCCGTCGTTGCCGATCCGGCCGCGTTCGAACGTCTGTGCCGCGTCATCGCGCTCACCGAACAGCGTGGGCTGGCCCAGGTCGAAATCCTGCGCGGCAACGCGATCGTCCAGGCCGATCCGGTCATGCGCCGCATCTTCGCGATCATCCACCACGATGAACCGCGCCATTTCCTGCCTTATCTGGAATGGCTGGCGCGGCACGGCTTGCCCATCGCCTCGCGCCGTGAACGCCTGGCCGACTGGTGCATCCACAAGCTGCTGATGCTGTGGAAGCTGCCGATCCTGTTCTGCAACCCGTGGGCGCCGCGCCTGCGCGACTGGCCCGATCAGGCCGGCTGACGGTTCAACCCAGTTCCGCCCGCAGCGCCTTGCGGTCCAGCTTGCCGATCGGCGTCTTCGGCAGCGCGTCGCGGATCACCACCGCGTCCACGCGCTCATGTTTGCCGATGCGGTCGTTCAGCCATTGGCGCAGCTCTCCGGCATCGCAGGCGGCATGGCAGGTCACGAAGGCGCGCGGCACCTCGCCCTTGTACGGATCGGGCGCGCCGATCACCAATGCCTCGCGCACCAGCGGGTTCTGCAACAGCACCGCCTCGACCTCGCTGGGATAGACCTTGAAGCCCCCGACGGCGATCATGTCCTTGATGCGATCGACAATGCGCACGAACCCGTCGGCGTCGATCACCGCGACGTCCCCGGTCCGCAGCCAGCGCGTGCCGCCGCATTCGGCAAACGTCGCCGCCTCGGCGTCGGGCCGCTTCCAGTACCCCTGCATGACCTGCGGGCCATTGACCGCCAGTTCCCCCGGCTCGCCCGGCGCGGCGTCGTGGCACGCATCATCGCGGTCCAGCAGGCGCAACCGGGTGCCGGGCAGCGGCTGGCCGATCGTGCCGGCGCGGCCCACGCCCTGGCCCGGCCGGTGGCCCAGCGGGTTGCAACTGACCACCCCGCTGCACTCGGTCAGGCCATAGCCTTCCACCACTTTCGCCCCGGTCAGCGCCTCGAACCGTTCCTTCACCGGCTGCGGCAGCGGCGCCCCGCCCGAAATCACCTCGCGCACCGACGCGAACGAGGTGCCCTCGCAGCGCGGATCGTCCAGCAGCGCCTGCAACATCGTCGGCACCGCGAAGATCGAGGTTGGCCGGTGCCGGTGAATCGCCGCCAGCACCTGCCCGGCGTCGAACCGTGCCAGCATCACCACCTTGCCGCCGTCCAGCACCGTGCGGTTCAGGATGCAGGTCATGGCGAACACGTGGAACAAGGGTAGCACCCCCAGCGTCACGTCGCGCTCGTCGGCCTCGTCGTCGATCGCGCGCACCTGCCGGGCATTGGCGGTCAGGTTCTGGTGAGTCAGGATTGCCCCCTTGGGCGCGCCGGTGGTGCCGCCGGTGTACTGCAACAGCGCGATGTCGTGCTCCGGGTCGATAGCGGGCAGGGCGCCCGACGGCTCCGCCAGCATTGCCTGCCAGTCCAGCACATCGGGATCGCGCGGCAGCGGCACCACCTGCTTGCGCGCCACAGTGCGCAGCGCCAGCCCCTGCCACCACGGCACCATCCGGGCCAGCCGCGCCACCACCAGCTTTTCCAGCGCCGATTCGCGCAGCACCCGCAGCGCCTTGGGTAGCAGCGCCTCGACGTCCAGCGTCACCAGCAGCCGCGCGCCCGAATCGGCAACCTGCGCCTCCAGTTCCTCGGCAGTGTACAGCGGCGAGAAGTTGACCAGCGTCGCCCCGGCCATCAGCGCCCCGAAATAGGCGGGGACGTAGACCGGCGCGTTCGGCAGGAACAGGCCCACCCGGTCGCCCTTGCCGATCCCGGCGCGGGCCAGACCGGCGGCAAATCGCCGGGCATCGGCCAGCAACCGGGCATAGCTCCAGCGGCGACCGTTGAAATGCACCAGCGTGCGGTCAGGATGCGCGGTGGCGCTCGCCTCGAACATCGCCGGCAGCGACAGCGGCGGAAAGGCCTGCTCCCAATCGCAGGGGTGGGCATAGCGGACGCGCCCCCAGAATTCTTGTGGCACGTCGTCGCGGAAATCGTCTCCCATCCGCGAAGGATGGCGCGATTATCGTTCGGGGGCAAGGGTGAAGGGGAAGCATGGTCTCCCCCTCCGGCCTTGGGGCAGCGTCAGCCCTGCTCTTCGGCTTCCGCAGCGCGCTTGGCGGCCAGCCAGGCGGCCACTTCGGCTTCCTGCGCGGCTTCGTTCGCCACCCGGGTGGCGGCATCGCGTTCGGCGCGCAGTTCCTCGATCAGCGCCTCGCGGTCGTTGCCCAGGCGCTGGGTGTTGGCTTCCTCGTCCTCGCTGATACCGGCGCGCTTGGCGGCCTTGGCCACCAGCCCGTCCAGCTCGCGCTGCGAGCACAGGCCCAGCGTCACCGGGTCCTTGGGGTTGATGTTCTGGATGTTCCAGTGGCTGCGATCGCGGATCGCGGCAATGGTGTTGCGCGTCGTGCCGATCAGCTTGCCGATCTGCGCGTCCGAGATTTCCGGGTGGTGGCGCAGGATCCAGGCGATGCCGTCGGGCTTGTCCTGGCGCTTGGAAACCGGCGTGTAACGCGGGCCCTTGGTGCGGTTGACCGTCACCGGCGCCTTGAACATCTTCAGCTTGTAGTTCGGATCGGCCTGCCCCTTCTCGATCTCGGCCATCGTCAGCTCGCCCGAACGCAGCGGATCGCGGCCGGTGTACTTGCTGCTGGCCAGGTCGTCGGCCATCGCCTGCACTTCAAGCATGTGCAGGCCGCAGAATTCGGCAATCTGCTCGAACGCGAGCGCGGTGTTGTCGACAAGCCAGGACGCCGTCGCATGGGGCATCAGGGGAGTGGGCTGGGTCACGGGTCTCTCCGTCGAAATCGGCGGGCCGCAGGGGCCCGGAAAACAAAGGGCCGCCCCTTACCGGAGCGGCCGCTTGCCACCGTATCTAGGATATCTGCCGGGTTTCGGCAAGGACTTAGAGCGTGATGACTTCAGGTTGAAGCAAGCCTCAACAAAGTCATCAGCGACGCTCAATCGCCGCGCGGGCTTGCCGCCTGATGACGGGATTCAATATCACGTCATCAGGCTCTGGCGTCAGGCGTCGATCGCCACGAAACCCGGCAGCGCCTCCACCCGCGCGATCCATGCCTGCACATGCGGATAATCCGCCAGCACGAACCCGCCCCCCTCGGCGACATGCGTATAGGCGAACAGGGCAATATCGGCCAGCGACACGCCGCCCGCCACCATCCAGTCCCGCCTGGCCAGATGCTCGTCCATCAGCCGCAGCGCCGCTTCGCCCCCGGCGCGCTTGCCGGCGATCTGCCCGCGCTGCGCGTCGCTGAGGTTCGCCTCGCCCACGAAGGCCAGCCAGAACCGCAGCGTCGCCACGTTCGGCTCGTGGTTGTACTGCTCGAAGAACATCCAGCGCAGCATGTCGGCGCGATCGAAGCGATCCTCGGGGATCAGCGACGAGCCTTCGGCCAGATACCAGCACGCGGCGTTGCTCTCCGGCAGGAAGCGCTGGCCCACCTGCAACACTGGAATCCGGCCGTTGGCGTTGACGCTGGCCAGGAATTGCGGGGTCCGCGTCTCCCCCTTCAGGATGTCGTACTCGCGCCGTTCCAGCGGGAACCCCAGCAGCGCCGCGGTCAGCCGGATCTTGTAGCAGTTGCCGCTGTCCGAATACTCGTGGAGGACAAGGTTTTCCATCTACAGCCCCTGCTGCTGGCGCGCCGCCTGCACCTGTTCCTGGCTGATCGGCACGATCTTGATCTCCACCCGGCGGTTCTTCGCGCGGCCTTCGGGCGTGGCATTGCTGGCCACCGGCATCGTCGAGGCGAAGCCCTGCGTGCGCAGGCGGCTGGGCGCCACGCCCTGCATCGTCAGGTAATCGCCCACCACGCGCGCGCGGCTTTCCGAAAGCACCTGGTTGTGCGCCGGGGTGCCTGTGGAATCGGCATGGCCATAGACGTCGATCAGGCTGTTGGGATACTTGGTCAGGTTCTGCGCGATCTGCTGCAGCGTCGGCCGGAACGCCGGCTTCAGCTCATAGGAATCGGTGTCGAACGTCACCCCGTCGGGCAGGCTGACCAGGATCGCCTGGCCATTGTCGGTCGTGCTCACGTCCACGCCGGTGCCTTCGGTCTTCTCGCGCAGTTCGGCGATCTGGCGGTCCTTGGTATAACCGATCGCCGCTCCGGCAATGCCGCCGATGCCCGCGCCGACGATGCGGCCGGTGCCGCCGCCGATCAGCCCGCCCAGCAGCAACCCGCCCAGCACACCCGCGCCCGCGCCGATCGCCGCGCGCGACACCTTCTGCTGTCCGGTGTTCGGATCGGTCACGCAGCCGCTGGTCGTGGCAACCAGCGCAACGGCAAGAAAGCCGGTCAGGGCGTTGCGGGCGATGTTCATGGCGGCGTTCCTCCGATTGCACACAATGCTACACGCCTGAATCTATCGTTTGTCCGGAATGAACGGTAGCTGCACGAACGGTTTATCAACGGCTGCGGTTGCCGGCTTCGCGCCGCCGCGCAAAACTGTTACAGGCACCGGCGTGACACCTTTTCCCTGGACCGACGTCTTCATCCTGCTGGGCCTTGTCCTGCTCAACGGCCTGTTCTCGATGTCGGAGCTCGCCATCGTCTCCTCGCGCCCGGCGCGGCTGAAAGTCGCGGCCGACAAGGGCAATCGCGGCGCTGCGGCGGCGCTGCGGCTGGCGTCGAACCCGGGCAAGTTCCTCAGCACCGTGCAATCGGGAATCACCCTGATCGGCGTCGTCGCCGGCGCCTATTCGGGCACCCACCTGGGCGAGCCGATCGGCCAGCGGCTGGTCTGGCTCGGCGTGCCCGCGCGCTGGGCGGGCGATGCGGGCTTCGCCCTCGCCATCGTCGGCACCACCTACATCAACCTCGTCATCGGCGAGCTGGTGCCCAAGCAGGTGGCGCTGCGCGTCGCCGAACCCATCGCCATCCACTCGGCCCGGCCGATGGCGGTGTTCGCCGCCGTCACCGCGCCGATGGTCTGGCTGCTCGATCGCTCCTCGCGGCTGATCCTGCGCCTGCTTGGCGTCCGCGCCTCCGCCGAGCCCGAAGTCACCGAGGAGGAACTTCACCTGATCTTCGCCGAGGCCGAGAAGTCCGGCGTGATCGAGGAGGACGAACGCGCGATCATGACCGGGATCATGCGCCTGGCCGATCGCCCGGTGCGCGAACTGATGACCCCGCGCACCGAGATCGACTCGATCGACCGCAAGGCCACTGAACCCGACATCCGCGCCGCCATCAAGGACAGCCCGCACTCGCTGCTGCCGGTCAGCGATGGCGCGGCCGACAACATCGTCGGCGTCGTCAAGGTGCGCGAACTGCTGGCGGTGCTGCTGGCCGGCAAGCGCCTGCAGATGGGCCGGCTGATGAAGAAGGCCGAGATCATCCCCGACCAGCTCGACGCGATGGACGCGCTGCGCATCCTCCAGCAGTCCGACGTGGCGATGGCGCTGGTCCACGATGAATACGGCCACCTTGAAGGCATCGTCACCCCGGCCGACCTGCTGGCCGCCATCGCCGGCAACTTCGTCAGCCACGGCGACGAGGGCGACCAGCCGATGGTCGTCATCCGCGACGACGGCTCGCTGCTGATCGCCGGCGCGCTGCCGGCGGACGAACTCGCCCGCCGGCTCGATCTCGACCTGCCCGACAGCCGCGACTATGCCACCACCGCCGGCTACGTGCTGTCGATCCTCAAGCACCTGCCGCAGGAAGGCGAAGCCTTCACCGACCAGGGCTGGCGCTTCGAAGTCATCGACATGGACGGCCGCAAGATCGACAAGCTGCTGGTGGCGCGCGTGCAGGAACCCGACCCGGCGGCGGGGGATTGATGATGTGCGGACGCATGTCTTGACCCGACAATAGGTTGGCATCCGCCGATGCGAAATCGCACCCTTCTTTTAAAGCTCGTGCTGCCTGCCGGATTTCTGCTGGCATGGATTGCCATGCCTTCCGCATTCATGGCGATCTTTCCCAAGGGCATTCGGGTTGGGCATGCCGCTCAATACCGTGGGCTTGTGTCCGTTCCGCGGGAAGGCTGGGACTACGCGTCGTTCACGTCCGACGCTTCGTTGCAGGAAAACGATCGCCTGCGGTCAAGCGGACGCCAGATCGACAGCGCGGTCTGCCTAGAAGCAGCATCGGCTCGCAGCGCGCTGCAATCATCGGTTTCCCGCGCCATCCCCGAACAGGACGGTGGCCGGACATTGCAGGTGAGTTTCACCGCCATTCCCCGATACGCGACCGGCAAGTGCGTGATGAAACACGGCAGTCACAACGGGCGAACGCACTTTGGCCGCTATCTGGAAATCACCAACGTAGCCGACCTGAAGCCGCTCGCCTGCGATTCGTTGTCGTTCATCTGGAACCACCTGCGCTGCCAACCCTACTCCTGATCCCCATCGCGCGGAAACAGCTCCACCAGATCCGCCAGCCTTGATCGCAGCGCCGCGCGGTCCTCGCCCACGGTCCTGCCCAGCCGCACCACCGTCAGGTGCTGCTCGGGCGACACCAGCACATATTGCCCGAAATGCCCGATCGCCGCGAACAGGCTGTGTGGCGCCCGCCCGGGGAACAGCTCGTCGCGCGGTTGGCCGTTCACCCCGATCGATCCGCGCCGGTTCAGCCACACTTGCGCGCCGTAGCCGGGGTTGGCGGGTGAGGGCGTGGTCATGAACGCGATCCAGTCGCGCGGCACCACCTGCGCGCCCTTCACCGAGCCCATGTTGCGCAGGAACTCGCCGAACCGGCCCCAGTCGCGCGCGGTGGCGTGCATCATGCTGCCGCCGATGAACGTGCCGCCCGCGTCGAACTCGGGCACGGCCGAGGCCATCCCCAGCGGCTCGGTCAGCCGTGTCTTCAGGTATTCGCCCAGCAGTCGCCGCCGCGTGGGGGGATCGCGGCTGTCGGTCAGCGCGCGCGTTGCCGCATCGGCCAGGATCACCGAAGTCGGCGTCGAATACTCGAACTTCCTGCCCGGCGGCGCTTCCAGCGGCTGCGTCTCGGCATAGGCGGCCATGTCGTCGCGCCCGTCCAGGAACAGCATCCGCACCGTGTCCGAATCAGCCACCGGATCGGCCTCCTCGGTGTTCCTCAGGCCCGATCGCATCTGCAGCAACTGCCGCAGCGTCACCTCGCCGCGGGGGTCGCCGGGCCGTTGCCAGGCGGGAATCGGCACCGGCTGGTCCAGCCGCAACCGCCCGTCCGCCACCAGCAGGCCGATCAGCGCGCCGGTCACGCTCTTGGTCATCGACCAGCCCAGGAACCGCGTCTGCGGGCCATAGCCCTCGGCGTAGCGTTCGGCCACGATCCGCCCGTTGTGGAATACCACCAGCGCCCGCGTCTCGCCGATGCCGGGCGCGGTGAACAGGCTGTCGATCGCCCGCGCCAGCGCCTCGCGCGGGGCGCCCGGCCGTTCGCCCACCGCCGACAGCGCCGCCTTGCTCAGCGGCGGCGGCCCGTCATTGTGGCAGCCGATCAGCACTGGCAGCAGCGCCAGCGGCAGGATAAGGGAGCGCAGGTTTCGGAACGGACGGCGCTTCAGCATGGCGCGCGTCATGCGCAAGGGCGAAGGCAATGGCAACCGCAAAGCAGGCACCGCTGTCGCGTCCCCCCCGGCGCGGCTGGCGGTTCAAGCTGGCATGGCTGCTGGGGGCGCTGCTGTTTGCCGGCCTGGCGCTGGGCTGGGCGCAACTGTCACAACGCGCCCACGCCGCCGCCGCCTATGGCGCCCGCGTCGGCTGTTCCTGCCGTCTGGTCGCCGGCCGCCCGCTGGGCGATTGCCGCAAGGATTTCGAAAACGGCATGGGCCTGGTCTGGCTCAGCGAGGACCAGGCCGCGCGCAGCGTCACCGCACGCTTCCCGCTGCTCGCCACACAGACCGCCACCTTCCGCGAAGGCGAAGGCTGCGTGCTGGAGAAGTGGCGCTAAATTTCGGTGCTTTCGATCCAGCCGCCACCCACCACGCGGTCGCCGGCATAGATCACCGCCGCCTGCCCCGGCGCCACGCCATATTCGGGCGCCGCAAAGCGGATCGCGCTGGCCGCACCGTCGCCCAGCGGCCCTTCCAGCGTCACCGGCACCGGCTTCGCCAGCGATCGCACCTTGGCGGTCAGCGCTTCGCCGGGCAGCGGCCCGATGCGATTGGTCTCGGACAGCACCGCGCGGCCCACCGCCAGGAGCCGGCGTGGCCCCACCAGCACGCGGGCCTGTGCGGCGTCGATCCCGATCACGTACAGCGGTTCGGGCTGCCCGCCGATCTCCAGCCCGCGCCGCTGCCCGACGGTATAGTGGATCACGCCCTTGTGCGCGCCCAGCACCGCGCCGGTCCCGGCATGGACAATCTCGCCCGCCACTTCGGCTTCGGGCCGCACGCCGCGCACCACGGCGGCATAATCGCCATCGGGCACGAAGCAGATGTCCTGGCTGTCGGGCTTGGCCGCAACCACCAGCCCCGCCGCTTCGGCCAGCCGCCGCACCTCGGGTTTGGGCAGGCCGCCCAGCGGGAATCGCAGGAAGTCGAGCTGCGCCTCGGTGGTGCCGTACAGGAAGTACGACTGGTCGCGCGCCGGATCGTGCGCGCGGTGCAGTTCCGGCCCGGCCGCGCCCTCCACCCGGCGCACGTAATGCCCGGTTGCCAGGCAGTCCCCGCCCAGGTCGCGCGCCATCGCGAACAGGTCGGTGAACTTCGGCCCCATGTTGCAGCGGATGCACGGAATTGGCGTGCGCCCGGCCAGGTACTCGTCGGCGAAGCGTTCGATCACCTCGTGCCGGAACGACGATTCGTGGTCCATCACGTAATGCGCGATGCCCAGCCGCTCGGCCACGGCGCGCGCGTCGCGGATGTCCTGCCCGGCGCAGCACGCGCCCTTGCGCTTCACCGCCGCGCCATGATCGTACAGTTGCAGCGTCAGTCCGATCACTTCGGCTCCCGCCGCCGCCGCCAACGCCGCCACCACCGACGAATCGACCCCGCCCGACATCGCCACGACCACACGCTTGCCCGAAAGATTGGTGCCAAGTTGGAACAATTCAGCGGCGGCGTCACGGTTCAGCACGGCGGGGGGGGAGGCATCGATCATGGCCGCAGCCCATACACCGCCGCGTTTTCCGGCGCAAAGCGGCATTCGCGCCCCGTCGAGCGCTTAGGGCAGGTGCGAAAGGTTCGGTAAGCTTGGTCAACGCCGGGTAAACCCGCAGTTTACCCCGTCTTGACCAGGGCGCGCGTATGAGGGCGCCAATGGATATGCATCTCACCCCCAATGACTGGCCTGGCGTTGCCGGCAAGTCTCCGCTTCCGGTCGGCGGCGCACGCCCGCTCGACTGGCACGGGCTTGCCGCGCGGCTTGCCGCCGCCGCCGCCTGCCGCGATGCGCTTCCGGCGCTGCCGGTGGCCGATGGCGATTCGGCCAGCTTCGATCCGGTCTCGGCGCGCCGCCTCATGCGGTTCGACGGCGCGGCCCTCGATGCGTTGGCTGTCGGCGGGAAATCGGTCCAGACGGTATGCGAAATCGACGAGGCGCATTCCTTACGCGCCGTTAACCGCGTTGATTCAGTCGGAGTCAAACCCGGTGCGCCCATAGCTATGGACGCCGCCGGCACGGTGAAGACCGGCGATCGAGGTTTGCAATGATCGAGAACCAGAAAATCAAGCCCACAATGGTGATCGGCCCGCTCGGCGAACCGCTGACGGTCGAGAGTCTGCCCGCGCCGAACACGACCCGCTGGGTGGTTCGCCGCAAGGCCGAAGTCGTCGCGGCAGTCAATGGCGGCCTGCTGACGATCGATGAAGTGTGCGAACGCTATTCGCTCACGCTGGAGGAGTTCGCTTCCTGGCAGCGCGCGGTCGATCGGTCGGGAATGCAGGGCCTGCGCGTCACGCGCATCCAGCACTACCGCGATCTTTACGAGCGCCAGCTCAAGTATTGATTGCAGGTCTGCCGGCGCATTACGGCGCCTGCAAACCATCGAAACGGGCTCGCGGCATGGCTGCGGGCCCGTTTCATTTGGCATCGCGCTGACGTTTGTCGGGCGATTCAGCGCTTTCGTCGGGCAACGATTGCCTGTTCAACCGGTCACGGCTATGTCGGCGGCTCGCCTGACGCACGCGCGCCGGGCATTCCCGCCGTGCCGTGCAGGGCGGCGATGAAGCAACTCCGGGCGGTGCCGTTTTATGAATTACGATGCCAGGATCGAAGGCAGCGGACGGGACGATTCTCCCTCGGCAAGTGCCGATTCGCGCTTCGACCATGCGCAGGCGGTGGCGGCGCTGGAAGCGGACGACGACGACGATCGCGCCAGGCGCCGCCGCAACCGGCTGCTCGGTGGCCTTGGCGCGGCCGCGCTGATCGGCGTGTGGTTCGCCGTTCATCATGGCCGGAACACCGATGATGATGGCAAGGCGATCAACCAGGCGCCTTCGGTCACGGTCATCACCCCGGGCCGGGGCATGGTCACCGGATCGATCAACGCGTCCGGTTCGCTGGCCGCCCGGCGCGAGATTCCGGTCGGTTCGGTGGGTGAGGGCGGTCAGATCGCCAGCGTGCTGGTCGATGCCGGCCAGTGGGTGAAGAAGGGCCAGGTTCTGGCGGTGATCGACCGTTCGGTGCAGGTCCAGCAGCTTGCCAACAACCAGGCCCAGATTTCCTCCGCCGAAGCCGATGCCCGGCTGGCCCAGGCCAATCTCGATCGCGCGCTCAAGCTGGTCGATCGGGGCTTCATCTCGCGGGCCGATGTCGATCGGCTGACCGCCACGCGTGACGGCGCCAACGCCCGCGTGCGAATCGCCCGTGCCCAGCTCGGCGAAACCGGCGCGCGCGTGCGCCGCCTGTCGATCGTCGCCCCCGAAGGCGGCCTGTTGCTGGAACGCCGGGTCGAACCGGGCCAGGTCGTCGGCAGCGGCAGCGGTGTGCTGTTCCGCATCGCGCTGGGCGGCGAGATCGAGATGAAGGCCCAGCTCGGCGAAGTCGAGCTCGCGCAGATCCACCCCGGCGTCGATGCCGACGTCACCCCGGTCGGCTCGCAGCAACATTTCACCGGCAAGGTCTGGCAGGTCTCGCCGTTCATCGATCCGCAGTCGCGCCAGGGCATGGTGCGCATCGCGCTGACGTATTCGCCCGAGCTGCGCCCCGGCGGCTTTGCCAGCGCCGTCATCCATTCCGGTTCGGTGCAGGCGCCGATGCTGCCCGATTCGGCCATCCTCAACGATGGCCAGCAAAGCTATGTGTTCATCGTCGGCAAGGCCAACAAGGCAGAGCGGCGCAATATCACGCTGGGCATGGTGACCGATCACGGCATCGCCATCGCCGGCGGCCTCTCGGGCAACGAGCGGGTGGTGCTGCGCGCCGGCAGCTTCCTCTCGCCGGGTGAGAGCATGAACCCGGTTCCGGCCGGGCGCTAGGGAAGGCCCGGCGCCATGAACTTTCGCAACATCTCGGCCTGGTCGATCCGCAACCCCGTGGTACCGATCATCCTGTTCCTCGGCCTGATGCTTGTCGGCCTCGTGTCCTTCGCCCAGATGAAGGTGCAGGACATGCCGGACATCGAGTTCCCGGCGGTGATCGTCTCGATCAGCCAGCCCGGCGCCGCGCCCACCGAGATCGAGACCCAGGTCACCCAGAAGATCGAGGCCGCGGTCCGCACGATCAGCGGGGTCGATTCGATCAGCTCCTCCGCGCAGGAAGGCAACAGCACCACCACGATCATGTTCGACATCGGCACCGACATCAACGAGGCGGTGAACGAGGTGAAGAACCAGGTTGACCAGACCCGGGGCGAATTGCCCGACGGCATTCTGGAACCGCGCGTGTTCAAGATTGTCGGCGGCGGCAATTCGATCGCGGCCTGGGCCATCACGGCCGACGACATGACGGTCAGCGACCTGTCGTGGTTCGTCGATGACAGCGTGTCGAAGCGCCTGCTGTCGATCAGCGGCATGGCTAAGGTCGAACGCAGCGGCGGGGTCGATCGCGAGATTCGCGTCACGCTCGATCCGGCGCGGATGCAGTCGCTCGGCGTCACCGCTACCCAGGTCAACAACGCCCTGCGCGCGCTCAACGTCAATGCCGCCGGCGGCAAGGCCGAGATCGCCGGCGCCCGCCAGTCGGTGCGCGTCCTCGGCAATGCCCACACCGCCTACGAACTGTCGCAGACCGACATCCCGCTGGGCGGCGGGCGCACGGTCAAGCTGGCCGATTTCGCCGACGTGTCGGACAGCTATGGGGAGCTTACCTCCGCCGGCAAGGTCAACGGCAAGGCCGTGGTCGTGGCCGAAATCACCCGCGCGCGCGGGGCTTCCGACGTTGCTGTGTACGACAGCGCCGTCGAAGAGATCCACAAGATCGAGAAAGAGCATCCCGGCATCCACTTCGTCCGGCTGTTCGCCTCGGTCGATTACACCAAGCAGCAGTATTCCAGCTCGATCGACTCGATGGTCGAAGGTGCGATCCTCGCGGTCATCGTCGTGTTCTTCTTCCTGCGCGACTGGCGCGCGACGGTCATCTCCGCCATCGCCATCCCGCTGTCTGCCATTCCCACCTTCTGGTTCCTGTTCTCGTGGTTCGGCTTCACGCTGAACAGCCTGTCGCTGCTCGCGCTCGGCCTCGTCGCCGGCGTGCTCGTCGATGACGCGATTGTCGAGATCGAGAACATCGTGCGCCACATGCGCATGGGCAAGACCGCGTTCCAGGCCTCGATCGACGCGGCCGACGAGATCGGCCTTGCCGTCGTTGCCACCACCTTCTCGATCGTCGCGGTGTTCCTGCCGGTGGGCCTGATGGGCGGCATTCCCGGCCAGTTCTTCAAGAGCTTCGGTCTCACCGTCGTCACCTCGGTGCTGCTCAGCCTTGCCGTTGCGCGCATGATCACGCCGATGATCGCGGCCTATTTCCTTGCCTCGCACGGCCACGCCGAACACGCCGCCGGCGCGTGGATGGACCGCTACCTCAAGCTGCTGCGCTGGACCCTCGACGACAGTGCGGTGCGGGAAGCCCGGCGTGCGGCTGCTGCGGAACACCGCCACCGCAGCCTGCGCGAACGGGTCCGCACCCGCCTGCGCGATCACCGCGTGTGGATGGTCGGCATCGGCGTCGGCGCGCTGGCGCTGACGGTCGGGCTGATGGCCAGCATTCCCGCGCAGTTCTTCCCCACCGTGAACAGCGATTTCAGCATGATCCAGATCCAGATGGTGCCCGGCACCACGCTGGCGCAGACCACCGAAATCGCCGACCGGGTGGCGGGAATGGTCAATGCCGATCCGGCCGTGCTCAACGCCTTTGAAAGCGTGCGCGAGGGCAACGCCCGCGTGTTCATCAACCTCAAGAAGATGCAGGGCCCGATGGGACGCGTCCCGCTCATCGGCCGGTTTTTCGCCAGCCCCGACAAGCGCACCAAGACCAGCCAGGAATTCGAACGCGGGCTGACTCCGCGTCTCCAGGCCATTGCCGATGCCCGCGTCACCTTCCAGGACATGTCCGGGCCGGGCGGCGGCGGTGGCACCGGCCGGCCGATCTCGATCATGCTCACCGGCTCCGATTCGCAGGCGCTGAACAACGCCGCCGGAACGCTGGTCGAGCAGATGAAGTCCATTCCCGGCCTCGTCGCCCCGCGCATCGCGGCAGACATGCGGCGCCCGGAAATCCTCATCAAGCCCCGCCTCGATCTGGCCGCCGGCCTCGGCGTCACCACTTCGGCGCTCAGCCAGGCGATCCGCATCGCCACGATCGGCGACATCGACCAGAACGCGGCCAAGTTCTCGCTCAGCGATCGCCAGGTGCCCATCCGCGTGCGCCTGTCCGAAAACGCGCGCCGCAATATCGCCACCATCCAGAACCTGCCGGTACCCACCGCCAGCGGCGGTTCGGTGCCGCTGTCCACCGTCGCCGAAATCTCGCTCGGCGCCGGCCCCACCACGATCCAGCGCTACAACCAGTCGCGCCGCGTGTTCGTCGGCGCCGATCTTGCCCCGGGCGTGGTCAAGGGCACCGCGATGGATGCGATCGCCAAGCTGCCGATCATGAAGAACCTGCCGCAGGGCGTGGCCAACACCCCGTTCGGGGCCGATCGCTGGCAAGCCGATATGGGCAAAAGCTTCATGGGCGCGCTGGCGGCGGGCGTGCTGCTGGTGTTCTCGGTGCTGGTGCTGCTCTATCACCGCTTCGTTTCGCCACTGGTAAACATGGGCTCGCTGTTCCTGGCCCCGCTTGGCGGCCTGATCGCGCTGCTGGTCGTCGGCCAGCCGCTGTCGATGCCGGTCTACATCGGCATCCTCATGCTGTTCGGCATCGTCGCCAAGAACTCGATCCTGTTGATCGATTTCGCGATCGAGGAAATGGCCAAGGGCGCCGACAAGTTCTCCGCCATCGTCGAGGCCGGGCACAAGCGTGCCCAGCCGATCGTCATGACCACCGTGGCGATGACCGCGGGCATGGTCCCCACCGCGGTCTCGCTGGGTGGCGATGGTGCCTGGCGCGCGCCGATGGGCACCGTGGTGATCGGCGGGCTGGTGCTGTCCACCATGCTCACGCTGGTCATCGTCCCGGCGGCGTTCAGCCTTGCCGATGGTGTCGAAAAGCGGCTTGGCCCGGCGCTGCGCCGCCGCTTCCTCACGTACGAACCGCACCATGCCGAGCCTGGCGCCGCGATCGCCCCTTATCCGGCCCCCGAACACGCCGAAGCCGCCGAGTGATCGCTGCCCCCATCGCGCCCCCCGGCGCGGACCGGGCCGCAACCATGCGCCGCTTCGCCACGCTGCTGTTGCTGGCAATGGCGGTGCTGTTCGTCCTTGCCGGGCACCTTGCGGCCACTGACCCGCGCTGGCTCTGGCCCCGCGCCTTTGCCGAAGCCGCGCTGGTCGGCGGGCTGGCCGACTGGTTCGCGGTCACCGCGCTGTTCCGCCGCCCGCTCGGCCTGCCGATCCCGCACACCGCGATCATCCCCGAGAACAAGGACCGCATTGCCGACACGATGGCGGGGTTCCTGCGCACCTGGTTCCTCACGCCGCAGGTCGTCACCCGCCGCCTGCGCGGCCTGAACCCGGCGGCCAGCATCGGCGCCTTCCTGGCCGATCCCGCGCGCGGCGGCGACGGGCGCGTGCGGCAGGGCATCGCCGGGCTGCTGGGCGACGTGTTGCAGGCGCTGGATGCCGAACACCTCGGCGGCGTGGTCAAGGCCGCGCTGCGTCGCCAGATCCGGCGCATCGAACTCGCGCCGCTGCTGGGCCAGGTGCTCCATGCAGCCATCGTCGATCGCCGCCACCTGCCCGTGCTCGAATCGGCCATCCGCTGGGCCGGCTCCGCGCTCGAAGCCAACGAGGCGCTGTTGCGCGAACTGATCCACGCCCGCGCCAACGCGCTGCTGCGCTGGACCGGCATTGACGAGCGCATCGCCAATGCGCTGCTGGATGGGCTTTATCGCGTGCTTGCCGAATGCCTGGTCGATCCCCGGCACCCGCTGCGCCTGCGGCTGGAAGCGGCGCTGCAAACCCTTGCCGACCGCCTCCGCCACGATCCCGCCCTACAGGCCAAAGTCGAAGCCGCGAAGGCCGAACTGCTGGCCAACCCCGCCATCGGCGCCTGGCTGGACGGGCTGTGGGAACGCTTCCGCGAGGGCACGTTGCGCGCCAGCCGCAATCCCGATCAGGCGCTGTCAGGCAGCCTCGGCGAAGGGCTGCGCGCGTTGGGCGGCGCGCTTCAGGGCGATGCCCGCCTGCAGGTCCTGGTCAACCGCACGCTCCGCCGCACGCTGGTCGGCATGGTTTCGCGCTATGGCGGCGGCATCGTCACGCTCGTGTCCGACACCGTCAAACGCTGGGACGCCGTCACCGTCACCAACCGCATCGAAGGCGCGGTGGGCCGCGACCTCCAGTTCATCCGCATCAACGGCACGCTGGTCGGCGGGCTGGTCGGCCTCGCCATCCACGCGTTGAGCCTACTCTGACGGCAGCCCGTTGTGGCGAATGCCCAGCGCCGCATAGGCCGGATCATCCGGTCCCAGCCGCGATTCGACGAACCCCGCCCCCGCCAGCCAGTCCGCCATGACAGGCTGGCTGATCGACCACTCGCGCACGCAGACGCGTGACTTCACCAGCCAGCCGTCGCCGCTGCGTTCCAGCGTATCGACATAGCGCCCGCCCAACTGGTGGACCACGTCCCCCACATCCCCCGGTCGGCCCCGCACGGTGGCGATGAAATAGGTCTCCACCCCCGCCGTGTCGCCGGCAATGGTGATCAGCGACTGGCCCAGCATGTGGCTGCACACGGTGCGGTTGCGGGCAATGTCGCCGGTCATCAGCCGGGCGAATTCGCGGCCGTCGCACTTGTTCGGCCCATGATCGTCCCAGCTTTGCTCGGCATAGACGCTGGCCATCCGTTCCGCGTCGGCGCGGTCGCAGCCATGCGCGTATTCGGCCATCAGCTTGCGGATTGCGTGGTGGTCGATCACTTCCTGCAGGCGCGGGTCCATGCGGCTCTCCCTCTGTTTGCCGCGATTCTAGCACGCACCCCACACAAGCAAAAACCCCGGAGGTTTCCCCCCGGGGCATTCGCTGTTTCACAAGGTGCCCGGTTCAAAGCTTGCCGGTCAGTTCCGGCACGGCATTGAACAGGTCAGCCACCAGGCCGATGTCCGCCACCTGGAAGATCGGCGCGTCCTCGTCCTTGTTGATGGCGATGATGGTCTTGGAGTCCTTCATGCCGGCCAGGTGCTGGATCGCGCCCGAGATGCCGACCGCGACATAGACTTCCGGCGCCACGATCTTGCCGGTCTGACCAACCTGATAGTCGTTGGGCACATAGCCCGCATCGACGGCGGCACGCGAAGCACCGACGGCGGCACCCAGCTTGTCGGCCAGCGGGAAGATCGTCGCCTTGAACGTCTCGCTGTCCTTCAGCGCGCGGCCGCCCGAAACGATGATCTTGGCGCTGGTCAGCTCCGGACGCTCGCTCTTGGCGATCTCGGCGCCGACGAAGCTCGAAAGCCCCGCATCACCCGCGCCCGCAACGGCTTCCACCGCTGCCGAACCGCCACTGGCCTCGGCCTTGGCGAACGCGGTGCCGCGCACGGTGATCACCAGCTTGGCATCGCTCGATTCGACGGTGGCGATGGCGTTGCCGGCATAGGTCGGCCGCGTGAACGTCTTCGGCCCTTCGACCGACAGGATGTCCGAAAGCTGCGCCACATCCAGCAGCGCGGCAACGCGCGGCGCGATGTTCTTGCCGTTGCTGGTGGCCGGCGCCACGAACGCGTCGTGGTCCGCCATCAGGCCCACGATCAGCGGCGCGACGTTCTCGGCCAGCGCGGCGCCATAGGCGGCATCGTCAGCCACATGCACCTTGGCCACCCCGGCAATCTGCGCGGCAGCCGCGCCGACCGAGGCGCAGCCCGCACCGGCAACCAGCAGGTGGACTTCACCCAACTGCGAAGCGGCGGTCACCGCTGCCAGCGTGGCATCCTTGACGACGGCGTTGTCGTGTTCGACCCAAACGAGAGTTTTCATCGTATCGTTCCTCCGGGGACCAGCCCCTCAAACCGCCCGCCCTGAGCCTGTCGAAGGGCTGCTTTTCACTTCGACCGGCCAGCGCCAACGGATGGGTTCAGCAATCAGGCGACGCCCAGTTCCTTGAGCTTGCCGACCAGCGCATCGACATCGGCAACCTTGATCCCGGCCACGCGCGCGGCGGGTTCCGAAACCTTCAGCGTCTTCAGGCGCGGCGTCGTGTCCACGCCGTAATCGGCAGGGGTCTTGTTCGCCAGCGGCTTGCTCTTGGCCTTCATGATGTTCGGCAGCGAGGCATAGCGCGGTTCGTTCAGGCGCAAGTCGGTGGTGACGATCGCCGGCAGCGCCAGCTTCACCGTCTCCAGACCGCCATCGACTTCGCGGGTCACGGTCACGCTGTCACCCTCGACGGTCACGGCGCTCGCGAACGTGCCCTGCGGACGACCCAGCAGCGCCGCCAGCATCTGGCCGGTCTGGTTCGAATCGTCGTCGATCGCCTGCTTGCCCAGGATCACCAGACCCGGCTGCTCCTCGTCGGCAATCGCCTTGAGGATCTTGGCCACGGCCAGCGGCTCGACCTCATCATCGGTCTGCACCAGGATGGCGCGGTCCGCGCCCATCGCCAGCGCGGTGCGCAGCGTTTCCTGCGCCTTCTGCGGCCCGACCGAAACCGCGACGATCTCGGTGGCCACGCCCTTTTCCTTCAGGCGGATGGCTTCCTCGACCGCGATCTCGTCGAACGGGTTCATGCTCATCTTGACGTTGGCAAGATCGACGCCGGTGCCGTCCGCCTTGACGCGGGGCTTCACGTTGTAGTCGATCACCCGCTTCACGGGCACGATAATCTTCATGGAACGGGTCCTTCCTCGCAAAGGGGGGACTGGCAATTTAGCCGAACGATTAAATTCGGTCGCGGCCGCCATTGCCACGCTTTTCACCAAGGTCAAGCCCCGCCGCGTCGGCTACGCTGCGGGGCTCTCATATTCAACAACAAGATCGCTTATTTCGCGACCTTCTTCACCTCGGCCACGATCTTCTGCGCGGCATCGCCCAGGTTGTCGGCCGGGATGATCGGCAGGCCCGATTCGGCCATGATCTTCTTGCCCAGATCGACGTTGGTGCCTTCCAGGCGCACCACCAGCGGCACCGACAGGTTGACGTCCTTCGCCGCGGCAACGATGCCCTCGGCGATGGTGTCGCACTTCATGATGCCACCGAAGATGTTGACCAGGATGCCCTTCACGGCCGGGTCGGACAGGATGATCTTGAACGCCGCCGTCACCTTCTCGGTGGTTGCGCCGCCGCCCACGTCAAGGAAGTTGGCCGGGAACATCCCGTTCAGCTTGATGATGTCCATCGTCGCCATCGCCAGGCCGGCACCGTTGACCATGCAGCCGATGTCGCCGTCCAGCTTGATGTAGGCCAGGTCGTACTTGCTGGCCTCGATCTCGGCGGCGTCCTCTTCGGTCTCGTCGCGCAGCGCGAACACGTCGGGGTGGCGGTACAGCGCGTTCGAATCGAAGCTCATCTTGGTGTCCAGCACCAGCAGCTTGCCGTCATTCGTTTCAACGAGCGGGTTGATCTCCAGCATCGAGCAGTCCAGCGCCACGAACGCGTCGTAGATCTGGCGGGTGATGACCTGCGCCTGCTTGTTCAGCTCGCCCTTCAGCTTCAGCGCGAACGCCACCGCGCGGCCGTGGTGCGGCATGAAGCCCTGCGCCGGGTCGATGGTGATGGTGGTGATCTTCTCGGGGGTCGAGTGCGCGACTTCCTCTATGTCCATGCCGCCCTCGGTCGAGGCGATCACGGCGATGCGGCCAGTGGCGCGATCGACCAGCATCGACAGGTAGTATTCCTTGGCGATGTCCACGCCGTCAGTCACGTACAGGCGGTTGACCTGCTTGCCGGCTTCACCGGTCTGGATCGTCACCAGCGTGTTGCCCAGCATTTCCTTCGCGAAGGCTTCCACTTCGTCCAGCGACTTCGCCAGGCGAACGCCGCCCTTGGCATCGGCCGGCAGTTCCTTGAACTTGCCCTTGCCGCGCCCGCCGGCATGAATCTGCGCCTTCACCACATAAAGCGGCCCGGGCAGGGTCTTGGCGGCGGCAACCGCTTCTTCCACCGAAAGGGCGGCAACACCGGCGGGGACAGCCACGCCGAACTTCGCAAGCAGTTCCTTGCCCTGATATTCATGGACGTTCATGTTCGTCTCGCTTTCGCTGGGGGAGAGGATGGGAAGGCGGGTTGAAATCGGGGGCGCCTAAGCACATCCTTCCCATGCTGCAAAGCAAAATGTTCCACACTTGCGAATGGTTCGCAAATACCCCGCATGATCGACCGCCACCGCCTTGAAATGATCATCCGCGAAGCCGGCCGCATTGCCCATGCCGCCTGGCCGGGCAACCCCGGCCGCTCCGGCCCCGATCTCGAAGTCTGGGAAAAGGCGCCCGACAATCCGGTCTGCGCCGCCGACATGGCGGTTGACGAATTCCTCAAGCGTGAACTCGGCAGGCTGCTGCCCAGCGCCGGCTGGCTGTCCGAGGAAACGGCGGACGCCCCTGAACGGCTGGCCGGCGGGCTGATCTGGCTGGTCGATCCCATCGACGGCACCCGCGATTTCATCCGTGGCCGCACCGGCTGGGCGGTCTCGGTGGCGCTGGTCAGCGCCGGCCGCCCGCTGCTGGGCACGCTCTGCGCGCCCGCGCGCCCGTTCGGCAACCAGCCCGACGAATACTGGCACGCCGAGGCGGGGCAGGGCGCCTGGCGCAATGGCGAACGCCTGCGCGCCAGCACCCGCCCGCTGCTGCCCGGCGCGCGCGTTCCGGCCGATACCCTGCATCCGGTCGATGCCGATCTGGCGCTGGTGGACAAGCCCAACTCGATCGCGCTGCGCATCGCGATGGTCGCCGCGAACGAGGCCGATCTCGTTGCCACGCTGCGCTGGGGCTGGGAATGGGACATCGGCGCCGCCGCGCTGATCGCCCGCGAAGCCGGCGCCGCCGTCACCGACGCGTTCGGCCAGCCATTGAATTACAACAAGCGCGATCCGCGCGCGTTCGGGGTCCTCGTCACCGCCCCCGCCATCCACGCGGCGGCGGCGGAGCGGCTGGCCGATCGCGCCACTGCCATCGCCGTCCACAAACCCTGACTCTGTCCCCTCCCGCCGGGCAAGCCGCCGGAAAATGTGAAGAACTTCTTCCGCGTTCCCCACGGGATTAACCATTGCTTAGGGCTTTTCCTTCACTCCCCGGTAACGAGGTCGGGTGGCATTCGTCGCCGTCGGCCGGGGCTGACGGGAACGACGATGGCGGATCACGGATCGCTTGACGAAGCTGGCATGGTCGATGTCGCGGTGATCGGCGCCGGCCCGGCGGGACTTACCGCCGCCTACCTGCTGACGAAGGCGGGGCTTTCGGTCACGGTGATCGAGAAGGACCCGCACACCGTCGGCGGGATCAGCCGCACCGTCGAGCACGAAGGCTACCGGTTCGACATCGGCGGCCACCGCTTCTTTTCCAAGAGCAAGCAGGTCGTGGACCTGTGGAACGAGATTCTCCCGCACGATTTCATCGAACGTCCGCGCCTCAGCCGCATCTATTACGAATCGAAGTTCTACTCCTACCCGCTCCGCGCGTTCGAGGCGCTGTGGAACCTCGGCATCTGGCGCTCCACGCTGTGCATGGCCAGCTTCGCCGCCGCCAAACTGCGCCCGCGCCAGTCGGTGAAAAGCTTCGAGGACTGGACCGTGAACCAGTTCGGCAAGCGCCTCTACGCGATCTTCTTCAAGACCTACACCGAGAAAGTCTGGGGCATGCCCTGCGACGAGATGAGCGCCGACTGGGCGGCCCAGCGCATCAAGGGCCTGTCGCTGTGGGGCGCTGTCGTCGATGGCCTCAAGCGCAGCCTCGGCCTCAACAAGCGCCCGAACGACGGCATGGCGGTGAAGACGCTGCTCGAAAACTTCCGCTACCCGCGCCTTGGCCCGGGCATGATGTGGGAAGCCGCGCGTGATCGCATCATAGCCGGCGGCAACGCCGTGCTGATGGGCCACGCCCTCAAACAGGTCGCCGCCGATGGCAACGGCGGCTGGCGCGTATCTGCCACGCACGCTGCCGGAGACCGCGTGATCCACGCCCGCCACGTCATCTCCTCGGCGCCGATGCGCGAGCTTGCCGCGCGCCTGCACCCGCTGCCCGAAAACGCGGTGGCCGCCAATGCGCTGCGCTACCGCGATTTCCTCACCGTCGCGCTGAAGATCCGCGCCGACGACGACCTGTTCCCCGACAACTGGATCTACATCCACGACAGCAAGGTCCAGGTCGGCCGCATCCAGAACTTCCGCTCGTGGTCGCCCGAAATGGTGCCCGAATCGGGGGTCGCCTGCGTCGGCCTTGAATACTTCTGCTTCGAAGGCGACGGCCTCTGGGCGATGCCCGACGCCGACCTGATCGCGCTCGCCACCCGCGAGATGGCGATCCTCGGCCTCGTTACCCCCGACAAGGTGATCGGTGGCGCCGTCGTCCGCCAGGAAAAGGCCTATCCGGTCTATGACGAGACCTATGCCGCCAATGTCGCGGCGCTGCGTGGCGAACTCGAAGGCAAGTACGCAACCCTCCACCTCGTCGGCCGCAACGGCATGCATCGCTACAACAACCAGGATCACGCGATGATGACAGCGATGCTCACCGTCGAGAACATCCTCGCCGGGCACCGCGTGTACGATGTCTGGTGCGTCAACGAGGACGCCGAATACCACGAGGCCGGCGCCGAGGGCCGCGAGGCCGCGCTGCCCGCTCGCGCGCCCACGGCCGACCAGGCCGCCGCACTCGCCTCGGTTCGCGACGTGCCGCAGCGCGTCGGCCGCAAGGCCGCCTGACCGCTCCCGTGCTGCGCCAGCTCCGCGACCTGCGCCTGCTGCGCTATCTCGGCGCCAGCGTCATTGCGCTCGGTGCCGATCTCGGTAGCTTCATGGCGCTGCTCGCGCTTGCCGCCCCGCCGGTCGCCGCCTCCGCCGTCAGCTACAGCCTCGGCATCGTCGTTCACTGGCTGATCTCCAGCCGTGCCGTGTTCCATGACAGCGTCGCCCGTTCCGGCGTCCGCCGCACCCACCAGAAAGTGCAGTTCGTCATCTCGGCGCTGCTCGGCCTCGGTCTCACTACGCTCGTTGTCGCCATCGGCCACACCCTCGGCATCGACCCGCGCGCCGCCAAGCTTGTCGCGGTCGTCGCCAGCTTCTCGCTCACCTGGGCGCTGCGCCAGCGCCTCGTGTTCCGCGCGCCACGCTTGCAGGCTTGACCTCCCCCCGAAGTTGCAATCACACTGGCGAACACGCCACCGCCTTGGGAGAGGCATCATGCCCGAAGTCCTCGACGCGCCTGCCGACCCCGATTTCTTCAGCGATCCCGCCGTCATCCAGGACCCGCGCGGCTATTTCGACCGCATGCGCGCGCACGGCCCGGTCACGCGGGAGCCTTTCCAGAACTCGCTGATGGTCACCGGCTATGACGAAGTGCTGGAAGTGCTGAACCGCCGGGACGATACGTACTCCGCCGCCGTCAACGTGCTCGGCCCGGTCCAGGGTCTGCCGTTCGCCGTCTCCGGCCCGGACATCCGCACCGATCTCGACGCGCACCGTGCCGAAATCGCCTGGTCCGATCACCTCGCCTGCTTCGACGGCGATTTCCACGCCATCCATCGCCAGTTGATGACCGACCTGCTCACCTACAAGCGGATCAAGGCGAACGAGGTCTATATCTACGCGCTGGCCGATCGCCTGCTCGACAATCTGCTGCCACGCGGCGCCTGCAACGCCTCGGTCGAATATGCCCACGCCACCGCCACGTATGCCGTGTCCGACCTGATGGGCATCCCGGTGGAAGACCGCGCCGAGCTGGTCGATCTGCTCGGCGCCCCGCCCAGCCAGCTCGACGGCGAAGCCACGCACCGCGTCGGTTCCGACCCGCTGATCTTCCTCAAGGACCGCTTCGACGGCTACCTTCAGGCCCGCGTCGCTGCCCCCCGCGCCGATTTGATGAGCGAGCTGCTCGCCTCCACGTACCGCGACGGCACCCACCCCACTTTCGAACGCGTCTCGCTGCTGGCGCGCTTCCTGTTCGGCGCCGGGCAGGACACCACCTCGCGCCTCATCGCGATGTGCATCCGCGAACTCGGCGACGACAAGGCGCTTCAGGCCAGGCTCCGCGCCGATCCCGCGCTGATCCCCGACTTCATCGAGGAAGTCCTGCGCGCCGATGCCCCGGTCAAGGTCGTCTATCGCCTCGCCACGCAGGACACCGTGCTGGCTGGCGAGCCTGTCCCCGCCGGCACCGTGCTCACCGTCGGCCTGTCCGCCGCCAACAACGATCCGCGCCATTTCCCCGATCCGCACCGCTTTGATATCGACCGGCCCAACAAGCGCGATCACGCCGGTTTCTCCAAGGGCGTCCACGGCTGCCTCGGCGCGCCGCTCGCCCGCATGGAAGCCCGCGTCGCGCTGGAACGCCTGCTGGCGCGCACCACCGACATCCGCATCAGCGAGGCGCACCACGGCCCCGCCGGCGCCCGCCGCTACAGCTACGAACCCACCTACACCTTCCGCAACCTGTCCGACCTGATGATCGAATACGATCCGGCCTGACCTGAACCGGGGAAACGTCATGGCCAGCCTCACCGGAAAAGTCGCCCTGGTCACCGGCAGCGGACGCGGCCTCGGCCGTGCCTGCGCGCTGCTGTTCGCCCGCGAAGGCGCGAAAGTCGTGGTGGTGGACATCAACGATGCCGACGGCGCCGAAACCGTCCGCCTTGTCGCCGATGCCGGGGGCGAGGCTGCCTATATCCACGCCGATGTCGGCAATCCCGAGGCGATCGCGGCAATGGTGCAATTCGCGCGGGACCGCTTCGGCGGCCTCGATTGCGCCATCAACAACGCCGTCGCCAGCCTGCCGCGCACGCCGTTGGCCGACATCGAGGACGACGCCTGGGATCGCGTCTTCGCGGTCAACGTCACCGGCGTGTTCCTGTGCATGAAGCATGAGATCGCCGCGATGCTCGAACGCGGCGGCGGCGCCATCGTCAATATCGGCTCGGCCAACGAGCACACCGGGATGCCCGGCCTGTCATGGTATCTCGGCGCCAAGCAGGCCGGCTATGGCATGACCAAGTGCGCCGCGCACGACTATGGCGCGCAAGGCATCCGCGTCAACGCGGTCGGCCCCGGCCCGATGTGGACGCCGCTGCTGCGCGAAACCGCCGCAAAGACCCCCGGCCATATCGAGGCGCACATCGCCCACGTGCCGATGCGCCGGCTGGGGGAGCCTGAGGAAGTGGCCGAAGCCGCCGTCTGGCTGTGCACGCCCGCCGCTTCCTATGTCCACGGCCAGACGCTGCTGGCCAACGGCGGGTACGCGATGTGAGCGGGGGGAACGGAACCATGCTGCTGCGGGACAAGGTCGCGCTCGTCACCGGCTCGGGACGGGGCCTCGGCCGCGCCTGCGCCCGCGTGTTCGCCCGCGAAGGCGCGGCGGTCGTCGTCGTCGATCTGAACGAGGCCGACGGCGCCGAAACCGTGCGCCTCATCACCGAAGCGGGCGGCCAGGCCGCCTTCATCCGCGCCGACGTCGGCAAGTCCGCCGACATCCAGGCGATGGTGCAATTCGCCCGCGACCGCTTCGGCGGGCTGGACTGCGCGGTCAACAACGCCGTCGCCAACATCGGCCGCACCCCGCTGCACGAAATCTCGCTGGAGGACTGGAACCGCGCCGCCGCCGTCAACATGACCGGCGTGTTCCTGTGCATGAAGTACGAGATCCGCGCAATGCTGGAACGCGGCGGCGGCGCCATCGTCAACATCGGCTCGGGCAACGAACACAGCGCCATGCCCGGCCTGTCGTGGTATCTCGGCGCCAAGCAGCACGCCTATGGCCTCACCAAATGCGCCGCACTCGATTACGGCGCGCAGGGCATCCGCGTGAACGCGGTCGGCCCCGGCTCGATGTGGACCCCGGCATTGCGGCAGACCGCCACCGAAATTCCCCACCACGTCGAAACCCTCGCCGCCCGGTCACCGTTGAAGCGCCTTGCCGAACCCGAGGAAGTCGCCGAAGCCGCCGTCTGGCTCTGCACCCCGCGCGCTTCCTACGTCACCGGCCACACCCTCGTCGCCGATGGCGGCGCCGTTCTGGGATAATCGAACATGGACCTGCACCTCACCGGCAAACGCGCCCTCGTCACCGGCAGCAGTTCGGGAATCGGGCGCGGCATCGCGCTGGCGCTTGCCGGCGAAGGCGTCGATGTCGTCGTCCACGGCCGCAACCCCGAACGCACCCGCGCCGTCGCGGCCGAAGTCGCCGCGCTGGGCGTCACCGCCACCGTCGCGCTGGGCGATCTCGCCACCGATGAAGGCGCCGCCGCCGTCATCGCCGCCGCCCGGACTGCCGGCGCCATCGACATCCTCGTCAACAACATCGGCGGCAACGAAGCCGCCGGCAACGGCCTGTCCGGCTGGTTCAACGACACCGCGCCGGTGTGGGCCGGCACCATGCAGCAGAACCTCGTCGCCCCGGTCCGCATGATTCACGCCTTCGCCCCCGCCATGAAGGAACGCGGCTGGGGCCGGGTCATCAACCTGTCCAGCGGTGGCGGCAGCGCCCCCACCCCGCAGGCCGCCGCCTATTGCGCCGCCAAGGCCGCGGTGAACAACCTCACCGTCGGCCTCAGCCTCGAACTCGCGCGCAGCGGCGTCACCGTCAACACCGTCAGCCCCGGCTGCACCCGCACGGCCATGTTCGAAGGCACCCTCAAAAAGATGGGCGACGCGAACGGCTGGCCCGACGACATGGACGAACGCGAACGCCGCTTCATGGACCTCGGCCTGTTCCCCTGCGCCTCGTCGCGCTACGGCCGCCCCGAGGAAGTGGGCGCACTGGTGGCGTTCCTCGCCAGCCCGCTCTCGGGGTTCATCAACGGCGCGAACTACCGGATCGATGGCGGGCAGGTTCAGGCGGTGAATTGAAGGAAGAAGGTTGAAGCAGGGGGAATCATTCCCCCTGCACCCCCGTTACCTTGGCGTTGCGCTTGGTTGCAAAGTCATTCCCGCCGCGAAGCGGCCTTAAGGCCTGCGGCGCCTCGCGCTAACTTTCGAAGTCACGCACAACACAAAGTTTCCGGGAGCGCGAGGGGGTGACCCCCTCGCATCTTCCTCTAACCTTCCTACTCCCCCCGCCAAACCGGCTTGCGCTTCTCCGCAAACGCGCGCGGCCCTTCCTGCGCGTCGTGGGAATTGTACGTCAGCTCATGCGCCGCCCGCGCCGCCTGCAACGCGGCGGCGCGGCCCATCTCGGTTGCCAGCATCACCGTCTCGCGCCCCGCCTTCACCGACAGCGGCGCCCCCTCCAGCACTTCCAGCGCCAGCGCCACCGCCGCATCCAGCGTCTCGCCCGGCTCGGCCAGCCGGTTCACCAGCCCGATCTCGTAGGCGCGCTGCGCGCTGATCGGCTTGCCGGTCAGGATGATCTCCATCATGATCCGCTGCGGAATCATGTGAATCAACGGCGCCGCCCACGGCACCCCGCGCCCCACCTTCACCTCGGTGATCGCAAACTTCGCCGCCGTGCTCGCCACGCACAAGTCGCACGCCTGCGCGATCATCCACCCGCCGGCAAACGCCACCCCGTTCACCGCCGCGATCGTCGGCTTGGAAAGCTCGATGCTGTCATACGGCAACGCGAACATGTCGCGCGGCGGCACCGTCATCCCGGTCTCGACCATCTCCTTCAGGTCGCCCCCCGCACAGAACGCCTTCTCGCCGCTGCCGGTCAAAATCGCGATCCGCGCCGCGCCATCGCCCTCGAACCGCGCCCACGCGCTGCGCAGCCCCTCACGCACCTCGCGGGAGAGCGCGTTGCGCGTGTCCGGCCGGTTGATGGTGATCACGGCAATGCCATCAGGGCGGAGTTCGTAAAGGACGGCGTCGGTCATCGTCATTTCCTCAAGAACAAGGAGGAAAAGCAGGGGGAATCATTCCCCCTGCACCCCCGTTACCTTTCCGTTGCGCCCCGTGCGTAAGGTGCGCCCTGCCGCGAAGCGGCCTTAAAGCCTGCGGCGCAAAGCACTGACATCGAGGTCATGCACCACGCCAAGGTATCCGGGAGCGCGAGGGGGTGACCCCCTCGCATCTTCCTTTTCCTTCTAAAACCCCCGCCGCGCAATCTCGAACGCCGCCCGATCCAGCTCCTCCCGGAAATCCGGATGCGCGATCGCCACCAGCCGCTTCGCCCGTTCCGCCAGCGACTGGCCCTTCAGCTCCGCCGCGCCGAACTCGGTCACCACCACGTCCACCTCGCTGCGCGCGGTCGTCACCGGGCCTGACAGCGCCGGCGCGATCTTGCTGATCGTCCCACCTTTCGCGGTCGCGCCCAGCACCATCAGCGATCGCCCGCCCGGCGATCGCGCCCCGGCGCGTACGAAGTCCACCGATCCGCCGGTCCCGCCCATATAGCTGGCCCCGCTCGCCTCGGCGTTCACCTGCCCGGTCAGGTCCACTTCCATCGCGGAATTGATCGTCACCAGCCGCGAAAGCTGCCCCAGCACCCCGGCATCGTGGGTATAGCCGGTCGGCGTCATCCGGATCGCCGGGTTGCGATCCGCCCACTTGTACAGCTTCGCGGTGCCGATCAGCGCCCCGTTGATCGAAATCCCCCGGTCGATCTCCTTGCGCGCATTGGTGATCACCCCGGCCTCGACCAGTTCCACCAGCCCGTCACCCAGCATCCCGGAATGCACACCCAGGTCCTTGCGATCACCCAATTGCCGCAGGATCGCATCAGGCACCGCGCCCACCCCGGTCTGGATCACCGCGCCATCGCCAATATAGGCTGCACAGTGCGTCGCAATCGCCTCGTCAGTCGCCGAAATCCTGGCAGGCGCCACTTCCACCGGCGCGCGATCCACCATCACCGCCACATCGATCGCCCCCGCCGGGATCACCTCGCCCGGCGTGTACGGCACCGCCGCATTCACCTCGGCGATCACCACCCGCGCCTTGTCCACCGCCGCACGCACATAGTCGCTGATCAGCCCGCACGAATGATTGCCATCCGCATCGGCGGGCGAAACCTGAATGAACGCCACGTCGCACGGCATGATCCCCGCACTGATCAACGGCCCCACCTGCGAAACATGCACCGGAATCACATCCAGCACATTGGCCTTGGTCATGCTGCGCAACGCGCCGATCGCCCCCATGCTCGAAAGCCGGAACGCCCCCGCGCTCTCCGGCTGGAAAATTCCCGAAAAGCTGGTGGCGATAAAGGCATGAAGCCCCCCGATCGCCGCGCCTTGCGCAATCAACGCCTCGATCAGCGTCGTCGGCTCGCCGCAAGCCTGCCCCATGACGATCCGGTCACCCGGCTTGAGGTACTTCGCAAGGTCAAGCTGATCGGGGGGGACGGTCTCGGGCATTGGCTATCCTCGAAGAACAAGCAGGAAAAGCAGGGGGAATCATTCCCCCTGCACCCCCGGAACCTTTTCGTCGCGCAAACCCATCAAGGTCAGCGCCCGCCGCGAAGCGGCCTTAAAGCCTGCGGCGCTTAGCGCTGACCTCACAGTCACGCGCAACGCCAAGGGAAAGTGGGAGCGCGAGGGGATCATCCCCTCGCATCTTCCTTCTTCCTCAAATCACAACTTCCCCGCCAGCTTCAGCAGCGTCTGCGCCCGCGCCAGATAGGGCCGGTCCAGCATCCCGCCCTTCCAGCCGATCGCGCCCACGCCCGGGTTCGCGGCGAAGATGTCCACGATCTCCTGCGCCTCGGCGATTTCCGCGTCGGTGGGGGTAAACGCCTGGTTGATCACGTCGATCTGCGCCGGATGGATCGCCAGCATCCCGCGGAAGCCATCGCGACGCACGCCCTCGGCGCGGCGGCGCAGCGCGTCCAGATCCTTGAAGTCTGCCGAAATCGTCTCGATCGCGGTCACCCCGGCGGTGGCGGCGCCCAGCACGGTCAGGCTGCGCGCCAGTTCATAGGTGAACGAGTACGAGCCATCGGCATTCTTGTTCGACGAAGCCCCGATCGAATCGGCCAGGTCCTCGGCCCCCCAGGTCAGCGCCACCACGCGCGGCGCGCCCTTGTAGCTGCCGGTGTGGAACATCGCTTCGGCGGTCTCGGTGATCAGCACGATCACCGGGGTCGATCCTTCCTCGATGCCGTTCGCCACTTCCAGCGCGGACAGGCAGTGGTCCAGCTTCTCCACCTCGGCGCGGCTATAGACCTTGGGCAGCATGATCCCGCCCGGCCGCGCCGGCATGATCGCGGCCAGGTCCAGCAGCGTGTACGGCCCATCGAACGGGTTGATCCGCACCCACAGGCGGGCGCGCTGCTCCGGGTTGGCGGCGATGAAGTCATGCACCATCGGCCGCGCCGCCGCCTTGCTTTCGGGCGCCACGGCGTCCTCCAGGTCGATCAGCACGATGTCGGCACTGCCTTCCATCGCCTTGGTCATCTTTTTCTCGCTGTCGCCGGGGGCAAACAGCCAGGAACGGGCGGAAATCGGCTGATGGGTAATGGGCATTTGGTCCTCGCTGTTTTCTCGCCGTCATGCTGAACTTGGTTCAGCATCCATTTAGCCGATGGCCCGGTGCTATCCGGCATGGGTCCGCCTTTGCGGCACGATGGGCCCTGAAACAAGTTCAGGGTGACGGAAGTTTGGTCATCAGTACGACTTCGGCAGTTCAAGCACGCGTTCGGCAATGAAGTTCATGATCTGGTGCGGCGATACCGGCGCGATGCGCGGGATCATCACCTCGCGCAGATAGCGTTCCACCTGATATTCCTGCGCATAGCCCATTCCGCCCATCGACATGACGGCGGTCTGGCAGGCCTCGTACCCGGCCTCGGCGGCCAGGAACTTGGCGCTGTTGGCCTCAACGCCGCACTCCAGCCCCTTGTCGAACAGCCCGGCCGCCTTCCACACCATCAGCTCGGCCGCCGCCACCTGCATCCACGCCTTGGCCAGCGGATGCTGGATGCCCTGATTCTGCCCGATCGGCCGCCCGAACACCACGCGCTCCTGCGCATATTTCGATGCCCGCGCGATCGCCACCTTGCCAAGCCCGGTGGCCTCGGCACCCAGCAACACGCGCTCGGGATTCAACCCCTGCAGCAGGATCTTGAACCCCTGTCCCTCGGCGCCGATGCGGTCCTCGTCAGGCACGAACAGGTCGGTGATGAACAGCATGTTCGACCCCACCGCGTGCCGCCCCATCTTCGGGATCAGGTTATGCGCCACGTGATCGCGATCGATCTTCGTATAGAACAGCGTCAGACCCTCGGTCTTCTTCTTCACGTCCTCCAGCGCCGTGGTCCGCGCGATGATCAGCATGTAATCGGCAACGTGCGCGTTGGTGATCCAGATCTTCTCGCCGTTCAGCAGATAGCCACCGTCCACCTTCTGCGCGCGCGTCTTCAGGCTGGTGGTGTCAAGGCCGGTGTTCGGCTCGGTCACCGCGAAGCACATCTTCTTCTCGCCCGAAAGGATCGGCGGAATCATCCGCTGCTGCTGCTCGGGCGTGCCGAAATGCATCACCGGCTCCAGCCCGAACACCGGGCCATGAATGGCGCTGGCGCCCGAAAGCCCGGCGCCCGATTCGGCCACCGCCTGCATCATGATCGCCGCCTCGGTAATGCCCAGGCCCGCGCCGCCCACGCTCTCCGGCATGGCGATCCCCAGCCAGCCGTTCTCGGCAAACGCCTTGTGGAATTCCACCGGCCATTCGCCGCTGCGGTCATGCTCCAGCCAGTAGTCGTCGCCGAACTGCGCGCACAGCTTCAGCACCGCCTCGCGGATGTTCTGCTGGTCCTCGGTGAA
>JAGWVC010000029.1 GCA_018971065.1 Sphingomonadales bacterium
TTGAACCAGTAGAGGACGATGGCGGAAACCAGCCCGTCCTTGAAATCGAACTGTTCCATGACCTTGCTGGAAAACGGCTCACCGGTGGAAACCACGGTTCCACGCGTTTCCAGCTCGACGATGATGCTGTCGGGGTCTTCGGTAAAAAAGCAGCGCAGCGTGTCGAGATGCTCGGTCTTGAGCCCCGCCTCGGGGATCAGTTCCCAGCACTTCCGGAAGCCGTCGATGCCCTTCCACACGCCGCCGTAGGACAACGCCGCGGGCTCGCGCAGTTCGAAATCGGGGTGGACGAGGGTGGCCAGCAGGTCCCAGTCATTGCGGAACAGGCCTTCGACAAAACGCGTCTTCACCGCCTCGTTGTGGTGGTGCTGCGGCGTCATCACCGGCACGCCGTTGCCCATCGAGATCATTTCGCGCGCCATCAGGCGTCCTCCCTTTCGCGGATATTGGTGGATTGCCAGGTATGGTGTGAAACGGCGCGGGCCTGCGCGGCGCGGCCGCCCATCTCGCCTTGCAGCACCTTCAGCCGGTAGGTCCAAAGGTGCAGCGGGAATTCGAGCGTAAGCCCCATCGCGCCGCAGAACTGGTGGCAATCGGTGATCACCTTGCGCATCGCGTCCTGCGCGTAGAGCGCGGCAATGGCGGCCTGTGTCCCGTCGTCGGCATGGGCGGCGCGGAAAGCCAGCAGGCGCGCTGCCTGGACGATCTGCGCGCATTCCGCCAGCCGGTGCTGGATCGCCTGGAAAGCCGCAAGCGGTTGGCCGAACTGGTGGCGTTCCTTGACGTAGGCAACGGTGTGATCGAGGCTCCCGCGCATCAGTCCGGCGGCTTCGGCGGCAAGGCCGATCGCGGCACGGCGGCGGATGGCGGCGGCATTGCCCACCCGGCGGGCATCGGCAGGCATGCGGTCCAGCCGGGCCATCGGATAGGCGGAGACACCGGAAAGCGGGGTGAAATCGCCGGGCCGGGGCGTGGCGACCAGAACGTCCTCGCCATCGAACAGGCACAACGTCCGCGCCTGCGCCAGATAACGCACCGGCTTGCCGACGGCCGATGCCAGCGCGATCGGGGCTTGCGATTGGCCAATCAATGGGCCGACCAGCATCGATGTCGCCGCTTCCACGCCGAGCGGGCAGGTAGCGGCAGCTTCAATCAGCAGGGCCGCTTCAAGCGGTCCGAAACCGGGCGTGGCCGCCACTTCGGCAAAGCCGCTGTCGGCCAGTTCCTGCTGGAATGCCGCGCTCCAAGCCGCATAACCGTGTTCGCCCACCGGAAGCGCGCGATAGCGGTCCAGCAGGCTCTCGAAGGACGTCAGCAGCAGGTGCTGGTCGTCGTTGAGGGTGAAGTCCATCGCCTTACCTCCCGAGACCGAGCACGTCGCGAGCGACGAGGTTGAGCTGGATTTCGGCGGCGCCGGCGGCAAGGCCAGCCGCGATGGCACGCTTGTGATGCGTGGCGACCATCGGCGCGCCGTCACCGGTGAACAGGTGCGGGGTCCAGTCGAGCACGAAATCGGCCACCGCGCGTTCGGCCAGCACCACGGCATAGCGGGCCATGCTGGCGCTGCCGGTGTCGGGCCGGTCACGCATGCGCTTGTCGACGGTTTCGTAGACCAGCATCCGGGCGGCTTCGCATTGCGCCAGCGTGCTGGCGGCGGCGCATTCGGCTTCCGGCACGAAGCAACCTTCGCGTTGCAGCTCCGCCACCGCGCGATGCAGGGTCTTCAACGCCAGCGCATAACGCGGGATGCCGACGCGTTCGTAGTCGAGCGAAAAGCGGATCACCTCCCAGCCCTTGCCCTCGGGGCCGAGGCGCTCGCTTGCCCGCACCTCGACATCGTCGAAGAACACCTCGTGCAGATCGCCATCGCCGACCACGCTGGCGATCGGGCGAACGGTCACGCCGGGGCGATCCATCGGCAGCAGGAACACCGAGACATCGCGGCGCGCGGGGCCGGTCTTGGCGACAAGAAAGCAGAACTCGGCGAGCCGCGCGTAGGACGTCCAGATCTTCTGGCCATTGACCCGATAGCGCTCACCATCGACCCGCTCCGCCCTGGTGCGGATGCCGGCAAGGTCTGAGCCGCCCGACGGCTCCGAAAAGCCCTGGCACCAGATCACGTCGCCCCGAAGCATTCGCGCCAGGTGCTGCGCCTTCTGCGCCTCGCTGCCGTAGGCAAGGATCGTCGGGCCGATCCAGTTGACGTTGTAGTACTGCGGCCCGCGCGGCTCGCCGGCCTCCCACAGCACCTCGCCGATCAGGAAATGGTCCCAGGCCGAGGCGCCCGTACCGCCATGTTCGACCGGCCAGTGCGAGGCAAGCAGACCCTCGGCGGCGAGCCTGGGGCAGAATTCGCGGCTGAAATCGGTGACGGCCTGGCTACCGGGACTGAGCGAGGCAGTGCCCTCCCAGTCGGCGGGAAGATTCGCGACAACGAACGCTTCGAGCCTTGCCCGCAGCGCCTGCTGTTCCTCGTTCCACCCGAATTCCATGCTCGTTTCCCATCCTGTGGCAACACGAGTCGCCTCCATGTTGCTAAGGGTCACGAATCGGGAATACGGGTCAAACACCCAGCGCGATTATTGCCACGATACGGAAAGACTGACGCAGGAGGCGTGAATGGCCAAGGCGGACGACAACAGTATGGCCGGCGCTCAGGCGATCCGTCGGGCGATGGACGTGGTCCGCGCCGTGGCCCAGTTGCAGCGCAGCGGCGCCACGCTCAGTCGCATCGCCAGTGCTACAGGGTTGTCGGTCTCGACCACGCACCGCATCCTGCGCTCGCTGACCGAAGAACGCATGCTGCGCCACAATGCGGTGGCACGGACTTATCATCTCGGGCTGCTGGCGTTCGAGATCGGGCTGGCGACCCAGGCTGAGAGCCAGGTGCAGCCTTACTGGCGCGAAACCGTCGAGGAAATTGCCCGGCGCACGCGGCTGACAACCTACCTGATGGCGCGCAGCGATTGCGAGGCGGTGTGCCTGCTGTGCGAACAGGGCACGATGCGCATCCGGGCGATGCCGATCGAGGTGGGGCAGCGGCTGCCGCTGGGCATCGGCGCGGGCAGCCTCGCCATTCTCGCCACGGTCCCTGAGGACGAGATCGCGGGGATCATGGCGGCCAACGAGCCGCGCTTTCGCCAGTTTCCGGGCGGCGGCGATCAAGTGCCCGCGATCCTTGAGCGCGTGACACAGGGACGCGAGCAGGGCTTTGCGGTGAGCAGCGGATCGGTCGCCAACGGCCTTGTCGGCGTCGGCGTGCCGGTGCTGCCGCGCCGTGGCTTGCTGCAACTGGCGATCAGCGTTTCGGCCGTGGCCGACGTGATGGACGCGAACGAAGCGCGGCAGATCGCCGGGGTGATCGAGGCCGGCATTCGCAAGCGGCTGGCGACAACACGGAACAAGGCCGCCTGAGCGGTCGGGGAGAGGACAGACAATGGCGCGGATCGAACTCGACGGGGTTGGCATCAGCTATGACCTGCTGGGGCCGGAGGGCGCACCCGCGGTGGTGCTGACCCCGGGTGGGCGTTATTCCAAGGACATTCCCGGCTTGCCGCAACTGGGCGCGGCGCTGGCCGATGCCGGCTTGCGCGTGCTGCTGTGGGATCGGCCGAATTGCGGCGCGTCCGACCTGCATTTCGCCGGGCCCAGCGAAGGCGGGATGCAGGCAGGGTTCCTGGTCAAGCTGGTGCGGGCGCTTGGCCTCGGCCCGGTCACGCTGGTCGGCGGTTCGGCCGGCGCGCGTGTCTCGCTGTTTGCGGCCAAGGAAGCGCCCGAACTGTTCACAGGGATGATGCTGTGCTGGATCAGCGGCGGGCTGATCAGCATGATGCGGCTGGGTTCGTACTATTGCTGCGAACCGGCCGAGGAAGCCGCATTGAAAAGCATGGACGCGGTTGCGGCCATGCCGATCTGGGCGCAGCAGGTGGCGGCCAACCCGCGCAACCGCGAATACATGCTGGGGTTCGATCGCAACGCCTTCATTGCCCGGATGGAGCGGTGGGCACATGGCTATATCCCGGCCACGGATACGCCAGTAGGCGGCATCTCGCATGGCGACTTCGCCGCGATGACGATGCCGGTGCGGGTGCTGCGCGGTTCCCCGCGCGATCTCTATCATCCCGGGCGGGTGTGCGAGGACGTGGCGGCGCTGCTGCCCAATGCCATGATGATCGATCCGCCGTGGGATATCGACGTGTTCGCCGAGCGCATGGTCGATGGCAAGGGCCTGTTCAGCGACTGGCCGCTGCTGCGCGACGACGTCGTGGCATTCGTGCGCGAGGTGACGGCATGATGCCCGATCCCCGCCTGCAGGACTTGCTCGACCACCACGAAATCCGCACGCTACTGGCAGAATACTGCCACGCCTGCGACCGGGGCGACGAGGCGATGATGGCCGCGTGCTACACTGGCGCGGATAGCTGGGACGATCACGGCATCGTCAAGGCCAGCGGCCCCGAATACGCCGCGATCATGACCGGCCGGGTGCTGGAACGGACCGCGGCGGCCTCGCACATCCTCGGCCAGTCGCTGATCAGGGTGGATGGTGACACGGCTGGCGCGGAGACATTCTTCGTGGCGTTCTTCCGCATCGCGGGCGAAGCGGACGAGCCATCGCGCATGAACCAACTCATCGGTCGGTTCGTCGATGAACTGGAGCGCCGTGACGGCAGTTGGAAAATCCGGCGTCGCACCTGCGTGCGCGATACCTCGATGACCAGCGCGGTCACCCGTGACGACTATGCAGCGTTCGGCTTTGTCGAGGCACGACGCGACGGCGATGATCCGGGTGCGGCGCTTATCGGCCTGGCGCACCGGCACTGACGAAAATGCGCGCGACGCTGCAGGCCAGGCCAACCCCCGCGATCCCGGCGGCAATGACCGCCGGCGCATCGGGTGAAAGCTTCATGGCCAGCAATCCACCCATCGCGGTCGAGGCCAGCGCCTGCGCGAACATGCGCGTCGTGGCGACCAGGCTGCTGGCCCCGGCGGCGCGATCACGCGGCACCGAACCCACGACCATGCGGCCATTCGGCGAGAAGAACAGGCTGAATCCGGCGCCGCAAACGGCCACGCGCCAGGCAATGTCGCCATAGCCGGGCGCCGCCGGCAGATTGGCGATGCCCAGCAGTCCTACCGTTGCCAATGCCATGCCGGTCGAACCCAGCAGCACCGGCGAGACCTTGTCGGACAACATGCCGCTCGACGGCGCGATGATCATCACGGCAATCGCGTATGGCGCGATCAGGGCGCCGATCGCGGCGCTGCCGAAGCCCAGCCCATGCAAGCGGAATGGCAGGAACAGCAGCAATGCGGTCGAGGCCAGCACGCCGAACAATGTGCCGGCGATCGACAGGGCCAGCGCCGGTCGGGTCAGCAGGTCAACCGGAAGCACCGGCGCGTCGACCCCGCGTTCATGGCGCACGAACACCAGGCCCAGGACTCCGCCCGCCAGGATCATCGGGCCGAAAATCGTGACGGGGGCATGCTGGCTCAGCGATTGCAGTCCCGCGATCAACAGGCCGAAGGTGCCGGCGCAAAGCAGGGCGCCCCTGCGGTCATAGTCGCGGGAAACGAGCGGCGCGCGGGGCAGCGAGCGACTGGTCAACAAGCCGGTGAGTGCCAGCGGCACCCCCGCCCCGAACACACTGCTCCACGGGGCACAGGCGATCAGCAGGCCGCCGATCGGCGGCGCCAGCGCGGCACCGAGCGACGCCATCATCGTGTTGAGCCCCAGCCCGCGCCCCAGCATGCGCGCCGGGTAGGCGATCCGGACCATCGCCAGCGATACACTCAGCAGGGAAGCCGCTGCCACGGCTTGCGCCGCACGGCACAGCAGCAGGATCGGGAAAGTGCCCGCCAGCAGGCAGCCGAGCGAAGCGACCAGATAGCCGATGAAACCATAGCGAAACACGCGGGCATGGCCGAACCGCTCGCCAAACGCCGCGAACGGCAACAGCAGCATGGCCAGCACGAGGTTGTACACGGAAACCAGCAGCACAGCGGTGGACGGGGCAATGTGCAGCGCATCGCCGATGGCCGGCAGGGCGACATTGGCGATGGTGCCATCCAGCGTGTAAAGGACCGACCCGCACGAGATCGAGATCACGGCCCACATCCGGCGCGGCATGGCGAGGCCATCGTCGATGTCAGTCCCGGACGGCATCGGCATCCCAGACCAACGGCAGGTTGCGGATCGACAGCAGGCCCGGAAAGACCGTGGTGTCCGCGCCCGGCTTCACGCGAAATTCCGGTATGCGCCGGAACCATTCGGCCAGCAGCGTGCGCAGTTCCAGCCGGGCGAGCGGTGCGCCCAGGCACAAGTGAACACCGGCGGTGAACGTGAAGTGGCGGTTGCCCTTGCGCGTCAGGTCGAAGCGACGCGGTTCGGGGAATTGCGCGGGGTCGAAGTTGCCGGCGCAGTTGAGTGTCTGGATCTGGTCGCCGGCCTTCAGGGTGACGCCATGCCATTCCAGGTCCTTGCGCACCTTGCGCATCGAACCCAGGATCGGCTGCGTTCGCAGGAACTCCTCGACCGCTGCGGGTATCAGCGAAGGATCAGCGCGCAACTGCCGCTGAATTTCGGGCTGAAGCGCCATCCGGCGGAACATCTGCGCGATGGTGGCGGCCACGGTATCCAGCCCGCCCAGCCAGAGAAACCAGACCATGCCGATCTTCTCTTCCTCGGTCAGCGGGCGCCCCTCGATTCTGCCGTGAACGATCGAGGCGGTGAGATTGTCGGCCGGGTTTTGCTCCATCTCCGCCATGAACCCACGCAGGAAATCGAGCACGCCGCGCAAAGCCGCCAGGCGGGCCTCGCCGCCGACGTGGAGGATGTCCCACTCCCACGCCAGGAACTGCTCGAACATCGCCGGCGGGAAACCCATCAGCCCCATGAAGATGCGCACCGGAAACACGCGGGCGAAATCCCAGGCCATGTCGATTTCGCCGGCCTGAGCAAACCCGTCGATCATCCCGGCGCAGACCGCGTGGATGTGCCCGGCCATGCGGTTGACCTGGGCGGGGCCCAGCCATTGCAGCAGAAATCGGCGGTACTTGCCATGCTCTGGCGGATCGACGGCGATCGGGATGGAGCGGAAGGTCTCGCCGATCAGTGCCTGGAACTCGGCAGTGCCCTTGTTCGAGAAATGCTCGCTGTCAGTATAAACCCGCTCGATGTCCTCGTAGTGCGTGACCACCCAACCGCCGTGCCCCGCTCGCCCGCCCACGGCTTCGCTGGGTACGTTGTAGAACAGGCGCGGTGCATCGGGCGCGGACAGCCATGCGAACGGTTCATAGGCGTCGGGCAGGTCGTTGGCCGAACCGCCCATTGCCCAGAACAGATCGACCTTCAGGTGTGACGGCACATTATCCGGTGCAGGCCGATCCACCCGGATTTGTTGGAGGCTGGCATTTCCCACTACGATCTCCAATGGAAATCCGAGACGATTGTGACGTTCAACCCGTGCCACTGATCCGACGCGCAGCAAGCGCAATGGCGATTGTTTGCCATATTGTGGTATGTTGAAGTGCTGCAGCCTGATCACAACAGTTCGATCGATGCTTTCCGCTTTTCAACCGCCCAAACAACGACTATGTATCATCATTGTCGATACAAGGAGTCGGCTGTGCAGATCCACGTCAAGAAGTGGGGTAACAGTGCGTCAGTGCGCATTCCGGCTGCTGTGATGGCCGCCGCGGCCCTGCGCATCGATCAGGCGGTTGATGTGCGTGAGGAAGGCGGCCGCATCATCATCGAGCCAATCACCGCCCCCAGCTATGACCTCGGACAATTGCTCTCGGGCATGTCATCTGAAACCTTTCCCGATATTGTCGATTTCGGGCCGGAAGTCGGCAACGAAGCGTGGTGAACGCCTATGTTCCCGATGCCGGAGACATTGTCTGGCTGCATTTCGATCCGCAAGCGGGCCACGAGCAGACTGGACATCGTCCCGCGTTAGCGCTGTCGCCAGCTCGCTATAATAAGATCCGGGGCATGATGATCTGCTGTCCGATGACCTCGAAGATCAAGGGCTACCCGTTCGAGGTGATTGTAAGCGAGCAACCTCCGAGCGCGGTGCTGTCCGATCAGATCAAGAGCCTCGATTGGCGCGCGCGAAGCGCAACGTTCAAGGGCAAGGTTGCGGATGCAGTACTCGTGGAGACGCAAGCCAAGCTAAAAGCGCTACTAGGTTTCTAGGGAGCCGACACCAACCCGAGATCAGTCGCACGTGAAGCGACGTGACCGCTGATTTTTCAGGATAAACCACAGGAAAATTTGAACTTTCGTATTTCTTGTTTCATTGACCGTAAACGACACCATGCACTTTCCCGGCAGACACCCCTGTCCGCCACCACGCCATCTCCGGTGGAAATCCCCGAGCCGGCGGAGAATCCCTGTAGGCGTAAGGCGCATTCCGATTTAGCCTGACCCCGGCTCCCGGAAACGAAACGCCGGGACCGGACGGAGGCAGGCATGACGCCGATCGCGCAATGGGACATCGACCGGGTTGCCGCGATGGAGCTTGCAACCGCATTGCAACTCGCGCCTGACGACGATCGCCTGGCGATGATCGCCGGCTGCTTCTCCCGCCATCGTGAACACACGATCGAATGGGCCGCCCAGCGCGCCCGGCAGCAGATCATCAACGCTCTCGAGGCCGCCGCAATCGAGCAGAGCCTGCGGCGGAGCGAAGCCTGGGGCGAAGGTGTCGCCTTTGCCGAGCAAACCGTGACGGCAATGTCGGTCAGCGACATCCTCGGCGCCGTGCCAGGGCAGGCTCGCAGTTTCGGTCAGATCCTGCGCACGATGATCCAGGCAACGCGCCACAATCGGCGCGGTCAGCGCTAGAGTGCGATGATAAAAAGTGGAAACCGGTTTTTGTCAAAAATCGCACGACAACAGAATCTAGAGCATGATGACATTGGTCAATCCAATGTCATCATGCTCTAGGCGGTCCGATCGCGATCGATTCGATAAGCGATGGAATTGCCTCGATTTCGGCATCGAAATGCCGATTCCGGTTACGTCTGGTAAACCCTTAGCGCCTAGAATCACGCCCGTCGCCGTTGCGAACAATCAGTCAGGAGAGATGCCGGCATGGATGACGCCGCGCTTGCCAGTATCGGTCAGCCTATGCCTGAAGCCAACGCCACCCCGGATGAGCGGTCCCGCAAGGCGATGGTGCTGGTTTGCGATGCCCGGCAAGGGCTTCATCCGTGGTCGCGGGTGCGGATCGACGACATGTCGCCGGGCGGTTTCCGCCTGATCTGGCCAAGCCACCGGCTCGATCCACGTCAGCCCCTGCGCCTTCGCGTACCCGGAATGCAGATGATGACCGCGCAGATACGCTGGATAGAACCCGTGGTGGTCGGCTGCGCTTTCGCCACCCCGCTTCACGTCGCGGTGTTCGAGCACCTTGTGCGCGAAGCCCGTCGGCAAGGCAGCCGGTGAGTGATCAACGACCGGAGCATCCGATGCTGAAGCGAACCGCCATTGCCCTCGCCGCGTTGCTGATCGGCACCGCCCCGCTCCGCGCCGACGAGCCCCCCCATCCGCAACCACCGCGAACGCATCGCACCTTCACCAGCTCGTTCGAAACGACGAAGGATTTCGCCGGCTTCTACATCGTGCCCGAGGGTTACCTGAAAACCTCGTGGCACGAAAAGGCAGCCGATAACGTCCACTCCGGCCACTTTGCCCACAAGGCGTGGATTCGCGGGGCCAATCCGCCCAGCACGATGTTCACCAATAACAACCATCGCGGCTATCCCACCATCCAGTTCCAGAAAACGCCCGGCGGCGTGTTCCATACGCCGGTGGACGTGGTGCTGTGGGTCTGGGTGGACATGAAGCTCCAGCCCCGCGCCGGCGAAAACGAGTGGTTCTCGTTCGCCACCTTCACCAACGATCGCACCGATCGCTGGGCGCGCACCGTGCTGGTCAACCTGAGCTGGGACGGCTTCGTCCACCTCATGCACGTGCCCCGCCAGGGCCAGCAGGTGCGCATCTTCCAGACCCGGCAGGTGAAATTCCCGCAGCGCCAGTGGGTCAAGCTGCGCGTCCACCTCGATTTCGGCGCGAACGGCTATGCCAAGGTCTGGCAGGACGGCGTGCTGGTCAGCCAGGCCCGCATCGACGACATGGGCGGCGAACTGGCCCAGGCCCACTTCGGCCTTTACGCCGCGCCATCGGTCAGCAGCGGCACCGTCTACAACGACGACCTGACGATCCGCGAGGTCGACGGGGAATAGCCCCCGCCGCCTCGGCAAATCCCGATCAGATGTGGATCGCCCGGCCATAGGCGGCCAGCGTCGATTCGTGCATCATCTCGCTCAGCGTCGGATGCGGGAACACCGTCTGCATCAGTTCGGCCTCGGTGGTCTCCAGCGTCTTGCCCACGACATAACCCTGGATCAACTCGGTCACCTCGGCGCCGATCATGTGCGCGCCCAGCAGTTCGCCGGTCTTCGCGTCGAACACGGTCTTGATGAAGCCCTCCGGCTCGCCCAGCGCGATCGCCTTGCCGTTACCGATGAACGGGAACGTGCCCACCTTCAGCTCATAGCCGGCTTCCTTCGCCTTCGCCTCGGTCAGGCCGACGCTCGCAATCTGCGGGTGGCAATACGTGCAGCCCGGAATGTTGCGCCGGTCGATCGCGTGCGGATGAACCTCGGCATTGCCCAGTTCGGCGGCGATCGCCTCTGCCGCGATCACGCCTTCATGGCTCGCCTTGTGCGCCAACCACGGCCCGTCGGTGATGTCGCCGATCGCCCACACACCCTTGATATTGGTACGGCAATATTCATCGGTCTTGATGTGGAAGCGCTGGTCGGGCTCGACGCCCACGTCTTCCAGCCCGATGTTCTCGATGTTGGGCACGATGCCGATCGCCACGATCACATGGCTGAACTCGCCCGGCGTCACCGTGCCATCCTTGGCCTTCAGCCCCACCTTCACCGCGTCGTCGCCCACCTCGAAGGTATCGACACTGGTCGATGTCAGGATCTTCATCCCCTGCTTCTTCAGCGCCTTTTCGAGGAACGCCGAAACGTCGGCATCCTCCACCGGCACCACGCGGTCCATCATCTCGACCACGGTGACGTCCACGCCCAGGTCGTTGTAGAAGCTGGCAAACTCGATGCCGATCGCGCCCGAGCCGATCACCAGCAGCTTCGACGGCAGCTCGCTCGGCGTCATCGCGTGGCGATAGGTCCACACCCGCTTGCCATCGGCCTTGCCGCCCTTCTTGGGCAGCTCACGCGCCCGCGCGCCGGTGGCCAGGATCACGTGCTTCGCGGTCAGGTCTTCGGTCTTGCCGTCGGCGGCGGTCACCGTCAGCCTGCCGGCCGCAACCAGCTTGCCGGTGCCCATGTGGACGGTCACCTTGTTCTTCTTCAGCAGGCCGGTCACGCCCTTGTTGAGCTGCCCCGCCACCCCGCGCGACCGCTGGACGATCGCGTTCAGGTCGGCGCTCACGCCCTCGGCCGAAAGGCCATAGGCCTTGGCGTTCTTCATCTGGTGGAACACCTCGGCCGAGCGCAGCAGCGCCTTGGTGGGAATGCAGCCCCAGTTCAGGCAGATGCCGCCCAGGTTCTCGCGCTCCACCACGGCGGTCTTCAGGCCAAGCTGTGCGCAGCGGATCGCCGCGACATAGCCGCCGGGGCCGGAACCGAGAACGATGACGTCATACTGTTCGGACACGTGAAATCTCCTGTCAGGCCGTCGCGATATTACGGGGACGGCCGCTATCATCTACTGCGACAAAGGTGAACACCGCCTCGGTCACCTTCACCGCCTCATCATCTTCGCGATGCCGCCGCCATGCTTCGACGGCCACCGCCATCGAGGTGCGGCCGACGCGCTGCAAGCTGCCGTAGACCGAAACCTCGTCGCCGATCTTGACCGGCAGCAGGAACTGCATCTTGTCGATCGCGATCGTCACCGCCCGCCCGCGCGAATGCCGCGCCGCGACCGATCCGGCGGCAAGGTCCATCTGTCCCACCAGCCACCCGCCGAAAATGTCGCCATAGGCGTTGGCATCGGCCGGCATCGCGGTGACGCGGATCACGGGGTCAGTGGAAGGCAAAAGCATAAAGCGGCCTCATCCAAACCAGGACCACCGGGGCGAGCCAAATCGCCGCCAGGACATTGAGCCAATGCGGCGCAGTCCCCCTTCGCAGCAGCACGCCCAGCATCAGTGCGCCGATCGTCCAGATCGCTGCCGCCGCGACTTGCCAGCCCGGCGGCGAATGGCGGGTTTCGAACGAATACGCGCTGCCCAGCACGATTACGAACAGCACCCCGGCCAGCCCGCCGAAAAACAGGCAAAGCCCCAGCGCGGACGAGCGCCCCCCCAGATAGTCAACCAGATCGCGCCGCAGCAGCATCCGCTCAGGCCACCAGCCCCAGCGGCTTCTCGCACAGCTCGCGGAACGCCGCCATCAGCCGCGCCCCGTCGGCGCCGTCCACCGCGCGGTGGTCGAACGAACCCGTCACCGTCATCGCGTTGGCCACGCCCAGCGCGCCATCTTCCATCACCCACGGCCGCTTCTCGCCCGCGCCGATCGCCAGAATGGTCGACTGCGGCGGGTTGATCACCGCGGTGAAGTGCTTGATCCCCATCATGCCCATGTTCGACAGGCTGGCGGTGCCGCCCTGGTACTCGCTGGGCAGCAGCTTGCCTTCCTTGGCCCGCGCGCCCAGGTCCTTCATCGCCCCGGCGATCGAGGCCAGCGAACGCCCGTTGGCGTCCTGCACGATCGGCGTGATCAACCCGCCGGGGATCGACACCGCCACCGAAACGTCGGCGCGCTCATAACGGATCAGCTCGTTGCCGGCGAAGGTCACGTTGCAGTCCGGCACTTCCACCAGCGCCTTGCCCAGCGCCTTCACCAGCATGTCGTTGACCGAAATCTTCACGCCGCTCTTCGCCAGCGCGTCGTTCAGGTCCGCCCGCAGCGCCAGCAACTTGTCCAGCCGCACGTCCACCGTCAGGTAGATGTGCGGCGCCTGCTGCATCGACTGCGCCAGGCGCTTGGCGATGGTCTTGCGCATCCCCGAAAGCTTCTGGACGGTGTGCGGCACGCGATCATCAAGCAGCGCCCGCGTCTCGTCCGCCATCGCCACCGCTGCCGGCTTCGCCTCGACGGCAGGTGCGGCAGCCGGAGCCGCCGCAACCGCCTTGGGCGCGGCATCGTTGGCCGCCACCGGCTTCGCCGTGCCGCCTTGCGCGCCCTCGACGTCGGCCTTGACGACCCGCCCGTTCGGCCCGCTGCCCTTCAGCGAATCCAGGTCCACACCCTTTTCGGCAGCCAGGCGCCGGGCCAGCGGGGAAGCAATCACGCGATCATCCTTGTTTTCGGAAACGGGGGCAGAAACAGGCACGGAAACGGCGGCAGGTGCATCGGTCACTTTCGGGGCCGCAGACGCGGCGGCAGGTGCCGCAGCCGGTGCATCCACTTTGGCAGCCGGCGCTGTCGCGGCCGACGCGGAGGAAGCAAGATCGTCCCCCTCACCCGCGATCGTCGCGATCACCGTGCCGACCTTCACGCCGTCGGTGCCCGCCGCAACGTCCAGCGAAAGCACCTTGCCCTCGTCGACCGCCTCGAACTCCATCGTCGCCTTGTCGGTCTCGATCTCGGCCATGATGTCGCCCGAACGGACCTCATCACCCACCTTGATCAGCCAACGCGCCAGCTTGCCCTGCTCCATCGTCGGCGAGAGCGCGGGCATCCGGATCGAAATCGCCATGAACGCCTTATCCCTTTCGCGCGCGAAACCGGCCGCCCGCATTCGCCCGTCTCTGGCCAAGATCAAGCGCCGGGGCAAGACGCTTGCGCAAAATACGAATGTGGCGATACCTCTCCTAATGGCGCCACCGCGCCGGTGGGGGGCGAATCCAATGCGCGTCTATCTGGTCATCATCGACGAATCGGCCGAAGCGCTCGTCGCCCTGCGCTTCGCCACCCGCCGTGCCGCCAAGACCGGCGGCGCGGTCCATCTGCTCGCGCTGGTACCGCCGCAACCGTTCGTCGCGTTCGGCAGCGTTCAGGCCACCATCGAGGACGAAGCCCGCGCCCGCGCCGAAGTCATGGCCACCAGTGCCGCCGGCAGCGTCCTCACCGAAGGCGGCGCCATGCCGCACATCGAAGTCCGCAGCGGCGACGATGTGAAAGTCGTCCGCGAATACCTGGCCGAGCACCCCGAAGTCGCCGCGCTCGTCCTCGGCACCGCCACCGACGGCGGCCCCGGCCCGCTGGTCACCCATTTCGCCGGCCCCGGCCTCGGCAAGCTGTCGTGCCCGCTCTACATCGTTCCCGGCGCGCTCACGAACGAGGAAATCGACCGGCTGAGCTGAAGCCCCCACGACGCCCATCCGCACAGGCAGCCCCGGCCCCACCGCCCCTACCCCTCGCCCTGCCCCAGCAGCGCCACTTCACTACCTTCGCCATAGCGCGGCGTGCTTTCCACCACCGCCACCTCGTCGATCTCGCGCTTGCCGATCGACACCCCCTTGTCGCGCAGCCGCCGCGCCGACGACAGGACATTGCGATCGAAACTGCCGACAAAATCGTTGTACTTGCGCACCGCCCGGTCCAGCCCGGCACCCACGCCCTTCAGATGCTCGGACGCCGTCGCCAGTCGATCGTACAGTTCCGCCCCGGCCCGGCCGATCTCCACAGCCTCGCGCGCGATCTTGTCCTGCTGCCACACCATCGCCACCGTCCGGGCGATCGCCACCAGGTTGGTCGGCGTCGCCAGCAGCACCTTGGCCCGGAACGCGAAATCCCACAGCTCCGGGTCCTGCTCCAGCGCCGCCGCCACGAAATGCTCGCCCGGCACGAACATCACCACATAATCCGGCGCCTGCTCGAACTGGCTCTGGTACGATTTCGCCCCCAGTGCCTGGATATGCGTTTTCATCGACCCGACGTGCATCTTCAGCGCCGCCTCGCGCGCCGCATCGTCCTGCGCCTCGAACGCCTCCTGATAGGCATTGAGCGAAACCTTGGCGTCGATGATCAGCATCTTCTGCCCGGGAATCCGCACGATCGCATCGGGCCGCAGGCGCCCGTCCTCGGTCTGGATCGAATGCTCGGTCACGAAATCGGTGTGCTCGGCCAGCCCGCACTGCTCCAGCACGTTGCGCAACTGCTGCTCCCCCCAGCGCCCGCGCGCCTTGGGCGCATTGCGCAGCGAATTGCCCAGCCGCTGCGCCTCGGCGCGCACCTGCTCCTGCCCGCTGCGCAACAGCTCGATCTGCCCGGTCAACTGCCCGAACGCATCGACCCTCGCCTTTTCCAGCGCGCCCACCTGGTCCTCATAGCTCTTCAGCCGCTCATTCACCGGCGCCAGCAGCGCCGCCACCGCCTCCTTGCTGGCCTTCTCCGAATGGGCAAACCGCTCCTGCGCGCGCTCCAGCAGCACTTTCTGTGCATCTTCCAGCACTTTCGCGCCCGAAAGCTCGAACTGCTTGCGCATCTCCTCCTTGGCCTGAAGCAGCAGCCGCTCACGCTCGTCGAAATTCGCGGTTTTCTCGCGCAACGTCGCCAGTTCGCCGGTCAACCGCACCTGCGCGTCGCGCAACCCGCCGACAACCGCATCCTGCTCGCGCCGCAAGGCCTCCACCGCCTCGCCATGCGCGACGCGCACAACCACCAGTTCCTCCGCCAGCGCGTCGGCCCGCGCCGCCCGCTCGCTCACCCCGGCCAGATCGGTGATCGCCGCACGAAACCGCTCGTCCAGCGCCTTCGCCTCCGCCTCGCGCTCCGCCAGGCGTCGCCGCACCTCAGCCGCCGGACGCGAACCGGCCAGCCAGCCCAGCGCCACGCCCAGCAGCAACGCCACTAACAAACCAACGATGATTCCGGCCGATTCCACATCGCACTCCATGAGAACGAAAATGGAACATATCCAAATCCATCCCCCCCGTCAAACCGCCACGGCAAAAAACCGCCGCAACCGATCCAAACGCCATCCCGTTGAATTCGCCAGTCAGCCCCGGTTAAACCACCCCATGCCAGAAAGCCCCGAATCAGCGGGGGCACGCTGCCCCCGAATCGCAGGAATCGCATGATGACCACGTCCCGCCTGTCCCGCACCCTGCTTTCGATCGGTGCGCTTTCCTCGGCTGCCCTGCCGCTGCTGGCCGCCCCTGCTCTGGCCCAATCAGGCCCGATCGGCCGCACCACGGTCACCACCTCGACAACCACGTCCACCACCACCACGCAGGACATCGATCCGCGCCTCGGCAGCTATGCGCCGCGCGATTCGCGCGATGGATACTATGCCAACGGCGCGCCCCGTGATCCTTTGCCCTACCCCGAACCCGCCCCGCCGCCGGGCTACGACGGCTCCGCGCTGCCCCCGCCTCCCCCGGGCTATCAACCGTATGGCGACGATCGCGCCCGCACCGTCGCCGACGACCGCTACGGCATGGAAGCCGAACGCTGGGCGCGCGACAACTGCGTCAAATCGCAAGGCAATGCCGCCGGCGGCGCACTGATCGGCGGCCTGCTTGGCGCCATCGTCGGCTCCTCGGTGGCCGGCTGGCACGATCGCGGCGCCGGCGCGTTGATCGGCGGCGCGTTCGGCGCGGTTGGCGGGGCCGCCATCGGCAGCGCCAGCGACAACGAGACCAGCCCCGGCTGCCCGCCCGGCTACCGCGTCCGCCGCGACGCCGTGGTCTATGCCTACGACGGCCCCGAATATGCCTATGCCGCCCCCGGCTGGTATCGCCCCTGGGTGTTCATCGGCGGGTCGTGGACGTATCGTCCGTACCCCTACCATGACTGGTACTACCGCACCTATCGCGGCTACCGCCCCGAAGGCGGCTACCGCTATCGTTCCGGCCCCGAATCGTGGCGCGGCCACCGCGGCTGGTAATCGGCAACAACCATGAAGAAGGCCGGGGAAGCACCACTTTCCCGGGCCTTTTCAATTTTCAAACCACCGAAATTCAGGCCGCCTTGCGCGCCTTCTCCAGCTTCTTCAGCGCCATGCTGCGCTTCAGGCGGGACAGGTGGTCAATGAACAGTACCCCTTCCAGATGGTCCAGCTCATGCTGGATGCACGTCGCCATCAAGCCATCCAGCGCCTGCTGGTGAACCTCGCCCTTCAAGTCCTGCCAGCGCAGCGTCACCGCAGCGGGTCGCTCCACGTCGGCAAAGATGTCGGGCACCGACAGGCACCCCTCGCGATAGACCGAATAATCCTCGGAAGGGTCGGACAACTCGGGGTTGATGAACACCAGCGGGTTCTTCTTCACCGGCCGATGGTCGTGGCCACAGCCACCATCATCGCAATGCTCAGGCTCGGCCTCGTCATCGGGCTCCTGCAGGTCCATCACCACCACGCGCAGCGGCACCCCCACCTGGATCGCCGCCAGCCCGATGCCGGGCGCGTCGTACATCGTCTCGAACATGTCGTTGACGAGCGTCTCCAGTGCTGCGTCGAACACCTCGACGCGCGCGGAAACCTGCTTCAGCGCCGGATCGGGCGCCTCGATGATCGGTAGTATGGCCATAGCCGCCAGATAAGCGCGGCTTACGCGCATATCAAGCGTCAGGACATCGGCCTTCTGGCCCGCAAGGCCTGCGCCAATGTTCCCTCGTCCAGATAGTCCAGTTCGCCGCCCACCGGCAGCCCGTGCGCCAGTTGCGTCACCCGCACCGGCATCCCTTCCAGCCGCTCGGCGATGTAATGCGCGGTGGTCTGCCCCTCCAGCGTCGCGTTCATCGCCAGCACGACCTCGTCGATGCCGCCCTGCGCCACCCGGTCGAACAGCCGCCCGATCGTCAGGTCCTCGGGCCGCACCCCTTCCAGCGCCGAAAGCCGTCCGCCCAGCACGTGATAGCGACCGGTGAACAGCCGCGAGCGATCGAGCGCCCACAAGTCCGAAACGTCCTCCACCACGCACAGCGCCCGCGCATCGCGCCGCGTGTCTGCGCAGATGCCACACGGATCGCTGGTATCGACATTGCCGCAGACATGGCATTCCACCAGCCCGTCGCGCACCGCCGCCAGCGCCGCCACCAGTTCCTGCAGCGATGTCTCGCGCCGCTTGATCAGCCACAACACCGCGCGCCGCGCCGAACGCGGCCCCAGCCCCGGCAGCCGCGCCAGTTGCCCGGCCAGCGTCTCGATCTCTTGCGATGCCATGCCACCCCGCATAAGGCGCGAGGCCAGACAGGGAAACCCCGGGGAGCCCGACAATGCGCACCATCTTCATGGGAACCCCCGATTTCGCGGTCCCCGCGCTGAACGCGCTGGCCGACGCCGGGCACGAAATCGTCGTTGCCTATACCCAGCCCCCCCGACCCGGCGGCCGGCGCGGCAAGGAACTGACCCCCACCCCCGTCCACAAGGCCGCCGAAGCGCTCGGTGTGCCGGTGCTCCACCCCACCTCGCTGAAGGGCACCGAGGAACAGGCCGCGTTCGCCGCCCATAGCGCCGACATCGCCGTGGTCGCCGCCTATGGCCTGATCCTGCCCCAAGCCATCCTCGACGCCCCCCGCCTCGGCTGCCTCAACCTCCACGGCTCGCTGCTCCCGCGCTGGCGCGGCGCCGCCCCCATCCAGCGCGCGATTCTTGCGGGAGACGCCGAAACCGGTATCGACATCATGCGCATGGAAGCCGGGCTCGACACCGGCCCGGTGCTGGCGGAAGCGCGCACGCCGATCCTCCACAAGACCACCGCCGAACTCACCGCCGAACTCGCTGAACTCGGCGCCCGCCTCATCGTCGAAGTGCTGACCAGCCTCCCCGCCTACCCCGAAGTGCCCCAGCCCGAAGAAGGCGTCACGTACGCGAAGAAGATCGACAAGGCCGAAACCCGCCTCGACTTCACCCAGCCCGCGCAGCAGGTCGAACGCCAGATCCGCGCCTTCGCGCCGCAAGCCTGGTTCGAGTTCGAAGGCGAACGCTACCGGGTCCTTGCCGCCGCAATCGCCGATGCCCCCGGCACCCCCGGCACCGTGCTCGATGACCGCCTCACCATCGCCTGCAACCCCGGGGCGATCCGCATCACCACCATCCAGCGCGCCGGCAAACCCGCCATGCCCACCGCCGACCTGCTGCGCGGCAAGCCAATCCCGTCCGGCACCCGCCTGACATGACCCGCTTCGCCCTCACCCTCGAATTCGACGGCACCCCGTTCATGGGCCTGCAACGCCAGTCGCACGGCCCGTCGGTGCAGCAATCGGTCGAGCAAGCCATCCACCGCATCACCGGCGAAACCGCCGTGATGCACGCCGCCGGCCGCACCGATGCCGGCGTCCACGCGCTGGCCATGCGCGCCCACGTCGATGTCGAGAAGCCGCTAACGCCCTTCCGCCTGATGGAAGCGCTGAACCACCACCTCCGCCCCGATCCCATCGCCGTCCTCGCCTGCGAGGAAGTCCCCGGCGACTGGCACGCCCGCTTCTCCTGCACCAACCGCGCCTACATCTATCGCATCGCCAACCGCCGCGCGCCGCTCACTCTCGAAGCCAACCGCTGCTGGCAAGTGCCCCAACCACTGGATGCCGACGCCATGAACCGCGCCGCGCAAGCCCTCGTCGGCCGGCACGATTTCACCACCTTCCGCTCGGCCCACTGCCAGTCGGCCAGCCCGTTGAAGACGCTCGATCACCTAACCGTCCGCCGCGAAGGCGATCACGTCCTCATCGAAACAGCCGCGCGCAGTTTCCTCCACCACCAGGTCCGCTCGATGGTCGGCTGCCTCGCGCTGGTCGGCATGGGCCGCTGGCGCGAGGAACAGGTCGCCGAAGCGCTCGAAGCACGCAACCGCGCCGCGCTCGGGTTGAATGCTCCGGCGTGCGGGTTGTATTTTCGCTCCGCGATTTATTGAAGAACAGGAGAAAAAGCAGGGGGAATCACTCCCCCCTGCACCCCCGGCGCCCTTGCATTCCGGACGAACGCCCGGCCTCACGCACCCGGCGAAGCCGGAACAATCTGAAAGCGGCTCCGCCGCAGTGCGCGCCCTCGCGGTCGAAAACCAAACATCACTGGGGTCCGGGGATGGTAAATCCCCGGCTTTCCCCTTCCTACTTCCCCCGAACCTGCTCCACATAAGCCCGCAGCCCATCCTCCAGCGACCACTTCGGCGCAAACCCCAGTTCCTCGCGGATTCGCGTGCTGTCCAGCAGGGTCGGATTGCGCGGCATCGGCGCTTCGGTAATCGCCGCCCCCGGCACCAGTTCGCGCAAAATCCGCGTATAATCCCCGATCGGCCGATGCTCGCCCGCCACGTTGTACACCGCGCTGGGCACCTTGTCCGCGTTCAGCGCCAGCCAGAACGCCTGCGCCGAGTCGGCGGCATGGATGAAGTCGTCGATCTCGTCCGGCGGTGGCATCCGCACCGCCTGCCCCATCACCGCCAGTTCGGCATTGGCGCGATAGTTGGGCTGCTTCCAGCCATTGGGGTTCAGCAGCCCCGCCGCCCAGTCGCGCGCCCGCGCCACCCGGCCGATGCCATAGGCCGATTGCAACCGTAGCGACACGATCTCCATGCCATACCGCGCGTTGTAGTTCTCGGCGACGTTCTCGGTCCACACCTTGCACGTCGCGTAAAGCTGGGCGCCCGGCCGCACCGCATCGTCCTCGGTCACCGCCCTGCCCGGCCGCGCGCCATAGACCGCATGGCTGCTGGCGTTGACCACGCGCCGGATTCCCGTCAGCCGCGCGCATTCATAGACATTCGCGGTCGCCCCGCACTGAAACCGCAGGTAGGGCAACGCCTTGCCCGGCTCCTCGGTCCCGGCAATGAACGCAAGATGCAGCACCCGGTCGATGGCGTGGTCGTTCATCGCCGCCAGCAGTTCCAGCGGCTCCTGCACATCGCCCTGCACCACCGTCACCTTGCCGACGATATCGGCAATCCGCTCGGGATGCAGGTTCTTCTCGAAGATCACCACATCATCGCGGCCGATTTCGTTCACCAGATACCGCGCCAGGTACGAACCCAGGAACCCGGTCCCCCCGGTAATCATGATCGCCATTGCCCCGCCTCCCGCTTCGCTTCATTCTTGCCGCCAGCATGACCGGCCCCGAACGCCGGATCAAGGGAGAGCGGCATGACCTTCGCACAGCGCTACGGACCGTGGGCGGTCATCGCCGGCGGCTCGCAAGGCACCGGCAGCGCACTGGCCCGGCGCATTGCCGCTCAGGGCGTCTCGCTGGTGCTGGTCGCCCATGACGATGCCCTTGCCGAAACCGCCGTGGCGATCCGGCAGGACTACCACGTCGAAGTCGTCACCGCCCGGATCGACCTGACCCAACCCGATGCCGCCGCGCAAGTCCTCGCCGCCGTGGGCGATCGCGAGGTCGGCCTCACCATCCACAACGCCGGTGCCGACTGGCTGGGCGAACGCTTCCTCGATGCGCCGCTGGAAGACTGGCTCCGCCTCAACCGCCTCAACGTCGATACGATGCTCGCCTGCGTCCACGCCTTTGCCGCGCCGATGCGCGCACGCGGGCGTGGCGGCATCCTCCTCGTCAATTCCGGTGCCTGCCACGGCGGCAACCCCGGCCTTGCCATCTACAGCGCCGCCAAGGCCTTCCAGTTGAACTTCGCCGAAAGCCTGTGGTCCGAACTGCGCCCCCACGGCGTCGATGTGCTCACCATCGTGCTCGGCCGCACCGACACCCCCGGCTACCACGCCCGCCGCGCGCTACGCGGCATCGATTCCGCCGCCGACCGCCTCACCCCCGCCGACGCGGTGGCCGAACAGGCGCTGGCCCGCCTTCCCCACGGCCCCGTCACCGAAGTCGGCCTTGCCGACGATGCCGCCGCTTACGGCCCGTTATCCGCCGCACAACGCCGCGCGAAGGTGCTGAAACTGGAACGCTAAGGCGAAACGAACGCCACCCACACCGGCGCCCCGCCGGTCGATACCTGACCCGCCTCCGCCAGCGAGCCATCCACGGCGACGGCATGGAGGCGGACCAGCCCATCGCCCTGCACGGCCGTCGCCAGGAAGCGCCCATCGGGGGACAGCGCCAGGCTGCGCGGTATCCGCCCAACCTCGACCACCTGCTCCACCGCCAGAAGTCCGGCATCGACGTCGATCGCCAGCACCGCAACGGTCCCCCGCCGCCGCTCGCAGGCATAAAGGAACCGCCCGTCGGCCGACCACACCAGGTCTGCCCCCAGCCCGTGTTCGCCGCGCCGGCCTTCGGGCCGCAGGTCCGCGGCATGAACCGGCGCCAGTTCCAGCCCATCCGCGCTCACCGTGAACAGGTCCACCACGCTGCTGCTCTCGTTCATCACCGCCAGCCATCGTGCCGACGGATGCAGCGCCATGTGGCGCGGCGTCGCATCGGCGCCGGCCACCGCCGCACCGCGCTGCCCCTGCAACGGCGGCTCCCCGCCCAGCGTGAACACCTGCACCGCCGGCACGCCCGTGGCCGAGACATAGGCCGCGCGATTGCCCGGATGAACCAGCACGCAATGCGCCGTCGTCAGCCCCGGCACCACCTGCACCGGCGCCTGCGAAACCGCGCCATCCGGCCCGATCGCACTCACCCAGCCGCTGTTCTCGTGATAGGCCGCCCCCAGCAGCCAGCGCCCGGCGCGGTCGGTCGCCACATAGGGCGTCCCGGCCAGCGCCGCCGCCGCGCCCACTTCCGCCAGCCCGCCATCCGCATCGATCCGATAGCTGATCACCTGCGGCGGCTCGGTCCGCGTCACCGCATACAGCGTGCGCCCATCGGGATGAACCGCCAGCGGCGCCCCGGTCGATCGCAAACCCGGCAGCGAACTCGGCGGCAACCCGGTTTCGGCCGGCGCACCGGGCAACCGCACCCGCATGCACTCGGCCAACGCGCCGCTGGCAGCGTCGAACCGGTAACCGACAATCTCCTGCGTCCCGCCGCAGGACACGTAAAACATGGCGCGCGAACCGGTCATGCCCGCGCGCCCTCCGGTCAGCCCTTGCCTACCACGCTCTCGGGCAAGTCCTTGCCGAACACGCGCTGGTAATACTCGGCCACCAGCACCCGCTCGGTCTCGTCGCACTTGTTCAGGAACGACAGGCGGAACGCGAAACCCGGGTCCTTGAAGATCGCGGTGTTCTGCGCCCAGGTGATCACCGTGCGCGGGCTCATCACCGTGCTGATGTCGCCGTTGATGAACCCGGCGCGGGTCAGGTCGGCCACCTTCACCATGTCGGCCACCATCTTCGGATCGATATCCCCGGCCTTGCCCGCGACGATCTCCACTTCCACCGGCTGCGGCAGATAGTTCAGGCCGACGACGATGTTCCAGCGGTCCATCTGGCCCTGGTTGATCGCCTGCGTGCCGTGATACAACCCGCTGGTATCGCCCAGGCCGACGGTGTTGGCGGTGGCGAACAGCCGGAAGTTGGCATCGGGGCGGATCACCCGGTTCTGGTCCAGCAGGGTCAGCTTGCCCTCGGTCTCCAGCACGCGCTGGATCACGAACATCACGTCGGGCCGCCCGGCGTCGTACTCGTCGAACACCAGCGCCACCGGGTGCTGCAGCGCCCACGGCAGCAGCCCCTCGCGGAACTCGGTCACCTGCAGGCCGTCGCGCAGCACGATCGCGTCGCGGCCGATCAGGTCGATACGGCTGATGTGTGCGTCCAGGTTGATGCGGATGCACGGCCAGTTCAGCCGCGCCGCCACCTGTTCGATGTGGGTGGACTTGCCGGTGCCGTGATAGCCCTGCACCATCACGCGCCGGTTGTAGGCAAACCCCGCCAGGATCGCCAGCGTGGTGTCCGGGTCGAACACATAGCTGTCGTCGCGGTCGGGCACGCGCTCGTCCGCTACCGAGAAGGCGGGCACCTTCCAGTCGATATCGATGCCGAAAGTCTCGCGCACATCGACTTCACGGTCGGGCGCGGCAAGGACGGTGGACGAGCGGGGGTCGTGGATCGATTCAGTCATGGCGGCCTCGCCTATACGCGGGCGCGTCGCGCTGCAATATTCTTCGCGCGTTCATCACCGCCGCAGAACACTCACCCTGCCACCTTCGCGGGCAAGGCAAAGCAATCGCCGAACCGCTGCGCCGCCCCCCGGTCGCCCGCCACCAGCATCCCCATCGCCTCGGCCGCCTCGATCCCGGCCTTGCCATAGATCCACCGCATCAACGGCCGCGCATCCGCCACCGACACCCGGAAGTCAGCCACCTCCGTCGCGCCGGCCACCACGCGGAACCCGCCATCGGCCACCGCCACGGCAAACACCTCGCCGCCGATCGCGATCTCGCCGCAAACCGCATCACCACCGCGAAACAGCGCCCGCAGGCTCATCATCATCGCCGCGCTCGACAGGTGCAGCGACGGATCGTGCCCCGGCGATTGCAGCGACCAGCGGCACAGCGCCAGCATCGGCTCATCCGCCGCCCGGCCCCACTCGGTCAGTTCATAAACCGGCGTCGAAGCCGGCGGCGGCAGCGCGCCATGCCGCACCACCCCCGCCGCTTCCAGTTCACCCAGCCGCTCGGCCAGTACCCGCGCGCTGATCGCCGGAAGCCCGGCACGGATCGCCCCGAACCGCTTTGGCCCGAACATCAGTTCGCGCATGATCAGCAGCGCCCAGCGCTCGCCCACCAGTTCCAGCGCGAACGCCGCCCCGCAGGCGTCGCGATAGCGTCGCCCGTGCCGCACGGCATGCCCGGCTTCGACCTGGCCCGTTTCAGTTACTTTTTGTAACTTCATAGTTGCCAGCCATACCCCGCAGTGTCACGATCAGGCAATAACGATTCGCAACAATGCGCTTAACGGGAGACTCCCATGCCCGATGCCACCCCCCGCTCGATGTTCATCAGCTTCCCGGTCGCCGACGTGCCGCGCGCCTCGACGTTCTTCCGCGCGCTCGGCTTCACCGCGATTCCGGAAATGACCGGGGAGGCCAACGCCGGCTTCGCCTGGTCCGACACCATCCGCATCATGGCAATCTCGCGCGATGCCTGGGCCGGCCTCACCACCCGCGCCATCCCGCCCGCCGACCAGAGCGAATTCGGCCACGCCATCACCTACAACAGCCGCGAGGAGGTCGATGCGGTCGCCGCCGCAGCAGCAGCAGCGGGCGGCCAGCTCGACGTCAACCCGGTCGAGGATCACGGCTTCATGTACCAGCGCGATGTCGCCGATCCCGACGGGCACATCTGGGGCCTGACCTGGATGGACATGGCCGCGATGACGGCCGCTGCCCCTGCCTGAAGGACCCCGCCATGCCGGTCGATCCCGCCGCCGCCACCGTCATCACCGCCTTCCACGCCGGTCCACCGGCAGTGAAGGGGCTGGTGCGCGACATCCGCATCCGCTGGGCGCTGGAGGAGATCGGCCGCGCCTATCGCACCGAAACCTTCGACGCCTTCGGCCCGCGCCCCGACGATTACCCGCAATGGCAACCGTTCAACCAGGTCCCCGCCTTCGCTGACGGCCACCAGCGCCTGTTCGAAACCGGCGCCATCCTGCTCTACCTCGGCGAACAGGACGAACGCCTGCTGCCGCGCGACCCTGCCGCCCGCTGGCTGGCGACAAGCTGGGCCTTCGCCGCGCTCAGTTCCATCGAGCCGTCGATTGCGCCGCTGGTCCTGACCAACGTCATCCACCGCGACCAGCCCTGGGCCACCCCCGCGCGCGAGGCCTTCCACCAGCAGATCAACCGCGTGCTCGGCCGGCTCACCGATGCCCTTCAGGGCCGGCAATGGATCGCCGGGCCGTTCTCCATCGCCGACATCCTGTTGACCACGGTGCTGCGCCCGCTGGACCGCACCCCGGGCCTGCTCGACGGCCATCCGGTCGTCCTCGCCTACAAGACCCGCGCCGAAGCCCGCCCCGCGTTCCAGCGCGCGCTGGCCGATCATCTCGCCGCCTTCGAACTCGCAACCGGAGAACCCGCATGAGCACGCTGCACGGATCGTGGATCTGGTACGAACTGATGACCACCGACGCCGCCGGCGCCAAGGCGTTCTATGATGCCGTGGTCGGCTGGAACATCGAACTCGGCACCGAACCGCCGATGCATTACGGCGCGCTCTATAACGCCGATGGCACCATGACCGGCGGCCTGCTGCCGCTGACCGACGAGATGCTGGCCGGCGGCGCCCGCCCCGGCTGGGTCGGCTACATCGCCGTCGATGATGTCGATGCCGCCACCGCCTCGATCCAGCAGGCCGGCGGCCAGGTGCTGATGCCCAAGACCACCATCGAGGTCGGCAGCTTCGCGCTCGTCACCGACTGCTGCGGCACCGCCTTCTACGTGATGACCCCGCAGATGCCCGATGGCGCAACCGAAGGCTCCACCGCCTATTCCGCCACCCTCCCCGGCCGCTGCTCGTGGAACGAACTGTGGTCCGCCAACGCCGAATCCGCGCAGGCGTTCTACACCGGCCAGTTCGGCTGGACCCTGCCCGAACCGATGGACATGGGGCCGATGGGCAAATACCAGTTCATCGCCCACGACGGCGCGCAGATGGGCGCTATCTGCCAGAAGCCGGAACAGGCCCCCGCCTCGGTCTGGAACTTCTACTTCCGCGTCCCCAGCATCGATGCCGCCAAGGCCACCGCCGAAGCCAACGGCGGCCGGGTCATCATGGCTCCGCACCAGGTTCCCACCGGCGACTGGATCATCCAGGGCATCGACCCGCAGGGCGCGATGTTCGCGCTCGTCGGCGGCAAGTAGGGGGCATCGCCATGAGCACCGACGCCATCCTCTGCCTGTGGTTCGATCGCGCCGTCCACGGCGGCGCCGCACAGGCCGCGCGCTTTTATGCCGACCTGTTCCCCGACAGCTTCGTCGGCAAGGCGGAAGACGCCCCTTCGGATTACCCCGACGGCAAGGCCGGCGACGAACTCACCGTGCTGTTCACCGTGCTGGGCTTCCCCTGCGTCGGCCTCAACGGCGGCCCGCACTTCCAGCACACCGAGGCGTTCAGCTTCCAGGTCGCCACCGACACGCAGGAGGAAACCGACCGCTACTGGAACGCGCTGGTTGCCGATGGCGGCGTCGAATCACAATGCGGCTGGTGCAAGGACCGCTGGGGCATCTCGTGGCAGATCACCCCCCGCGCGCTGACCGACGCGATGTCCAGCAGCGATCCGGGCGTGCGCGAACGGTCGTTCAAGGCGATGATGGCGATGAAGAAGATCGACATCGCCGCCATCGAAGCGGCCGTGGCCGCCACGGGTGCCGAGCCATGATCGCGCTCTACGGCCACCCGTTCTCGTCCTACACCTGGAAGGCGCTGATCCCGCTTTACGCGCACGCCATCCCGTTCGAATTCCGGATGCTCGCCGAGACCACGCAGGACACGCCCGAATGGCGCTTCGTCCAGACGCAGGCGGGCCCGCTCGGCAAGTTCCCGGTGCTGACCGACGGCGACGCGACGGTGTTCGAGGCCACCGCCATCGTCGAACATCTCGCCGCGAAGTTCCCCGACCTAGGCCTGATCCCCGCCAATCCCGCCGCCGCTGTTCAGACCCGAATGCTCGACCGCGTGTTCGACAACTACGTGATGAATGCCATGCAAGGCATTATCGTCGAATACATTTTCAAGGACTCGCCCGATCCCGCCGTCTGCGCGCAAATCCGCGCCCAGCTCGAACGCGCCTACGACTGGCTGGAAAACTGGCTCGCCACCTGTCCGGCCACCGGTCCGCAGATCACGCTGATCGAATGCGCGGCCGCGCCGTCGCTGTTCTATGCCGACTGGGTCCACCAGATCACCGATCGCTGGCCCCGCCTCAAAGCCTGGCGCGCCCACCTCAACGCCTTGCCCGCCGTGGCGCGCTGCATCGACGACGCCCGCCCCTGGCGCAAGAACTTCCCCCCGGGCGCCCCCGACCGCGATTGAACCACGATTCCCAGAGTTTTCAAACTCCGCCCATCCTGAGCTTGTCGAAGGACTGCACTTCTTCTTGCGAGCAGGCTCACACCTCGCAGCACCAAGCCCCACAGGAGCCCCCATGCACGAACTCACTGTAACCCGACTGATCGCCGCCCCGCCCGAAGTCGTGTGGAACGCGATGGTCAACCGCTTCAGCGAATGGTGGTGCCCCAAGCCGTGGCGCGCCGAGATCGTCCACTGGGACCGCCGCCCCGGCGGCCGCGCCGACACCATGATGTTCGGGCCGGACGGCGAGGAAGTGCCCCAGAACGGCATTTTCCTGGCGTGGGAAGAAGGCCGCCGCATGGCCGTCACCGACGCGATCACCGCCGATCTCCAGCCCGCCGGACCGTTCATGATCGGCATCTGGGAACTCGAACCCGAAGGCAGCGGCACCCGCTACACCGCCCGCGCCCGCCACTGGACCGAGGAAGCGATGCAGCAGCACAAGGCGATGGGCTTCGAACAGGGCTGGGCGGTGTGCATGGACCAGCTTGCCGGGCTGTGCGAAGGGTGAGGCCCGCCCACTGACGCTCCCGACCTCGGAGATCAGCGGCAGTTTTAGGGCGCGGCGAATCTCACGAGACTAATGGCAGGAATGGGGTGGTTAGCTGCCAACCCGAGCGTGCAAGCAACGGTAGCATGATGCCGCCCAATCTGCTTTGATCTTTGGATGTGGAAAGCGTTCACGTTGGTAGCATCTGCGTGCGCCCTCACGTGCTGCACCCAAAGGCAGCCCGTCGAACCTGATTGCCCTTTGTCTCTCCCTCACTGGCGGTTGCCACAAAAAGGAAACTCCGCTTTTCGGACAATGAACGTGATCGAGTTTTCAGGTTCTCGCCTCATCTGGAATGGAATAGTGATCAGCCACAGCACTATGCGCGATCAATTGGCGGCAGTTCGGCAGATGAGCCCGATGCCGTTAACCGTGCTCGATACAAAGGGAGCACCTGATTGCCAGACGGCCATCCAGCTTCGAGACGAAGTTAACGAATCTGCCGACTGCCAGCACACAGGCAATTGCGGATTGGGGACGCGGGAAGCTTGGAAGCATGCGCATGGCCTTACCGGATCGAACTGGGTCGAGTGACGGTGGCTGTGCCGAGTGACCACAACTGGCTCGCAAACTGCCATTCCCACTTTCTCGGCGAAACCCCGGCTGCTGACCTCCAACCGCCGCCGCCCTCACGCAAACGCCACGCTCCGCCGCAGCAACTGATACGCCTCCACCACCCCCTGCAACTTCACCTCGAAGCTGCGGTCGCCGCCATTGCGATCGGGGTGATAGCGTCGCACCAGCTCCGAATAGCGCCCCCGCAGCGCCTTGCGGTCGGCCCCCGCCGCCAGCCCCAGCACGTCCATCGCCCGCCGCTCGTCGGGGGTCAGCAGGCTCAGCGCGGCATTGCGCCGCCGCTCCGCCGCCATGTCCTCGGGCGTCCGCACGCGTGCCCGCATGTGCGCGCCGATCGCGTCCAGCGGGTCGGAAAAGTCCCCCCAGCGCGGCACCGCCCCGGCATCGGGCCGGAACGAACGGCTTTCGGTCTCCCAGCCGTGGATCGGCGATTGCGCCATCAGGATGTCCTCGGCGGTCATCCCGGCGAAATAGTCGTAGCCCGCGTTGAACTGCCGCACATGCTCCAGGCAGAACCAGCGATAGGCGCCCGGCCCGTCGAACCCGGCGGGCACCGGCCCCGGCGCGCGGAACTCGCCCTGCTCGTCACATTCCGGCCAGTCGCACCCGCGCCCTGTCCGGTTCACCCTGCCGTGGAATCGATCATGCTTCACCGCTTCCAGATGGAGACGAATCCGCTAGAAGCCAAGTCCAAGGAGACAACATGACCGGTTCCATCGCCGCAGAAATCGAACACCTGCTTCAGCAAGCCTTCGCCCCCACCCGGCTGGAGGTCATCAACGACAGCGCCAACCACGCCGGCCATGCCGGTCACGACGGCTCGGGCGAATCGCATTTCACCGTCGTCATCGAAAGCGCCGCCTTCGCCGGGCAGAACCGCGTGGCCCGCCAGCGTGCGGTCAATGCCGCGCTGGGTGACATTCCCGGCCAGCGCGTCCACGCCCTCGCCATCCGGGCGACGGCCCCCGGCGAGTGAGCCCGCCCGACGCCATTCCCACCCCCGGCCGCCGCCTGCGCCGCGCCGCGCGCATCCTGCTGACTGATCCGGCCGGGCGCCTGCTGCTGTTCCGCTTCACCCCCGCCGGCGTCCCCGCCTTCTGGTGTACCCCGGGCGGCGAATGCGATCCGCACGAACCCTATGCCGTCGCCGCCCGCCGCGAACTGCTGGAGGAAACCGGCCTCACCCTCGATCCCGGCCCCGAAATCCATCGCATCGTCGCCGATTTCACCATCTTCACCGGCGAGGCCATCACCGCCGACGAACGCTACTTCCGCGTCACCACCCCGCATTCGCGGATCGAAACCCACGGCCACACCGACCTCGAACGCGCGATCATGCAGGAACACCGCTGGTTCACCCGCGAAGACCTCGCCAACTGTCCGGAAACCATCTATCCTGTCGGCATCCTCACCCTGTTCTGATCGGAACCCACGATGGCAGGCGCGTTCTCCGGCTTGGCTACCTTCCTCCTCGTCATCGCGCTGGTGCTGGCGATCAAGAGCTTCGGCATCAACCAGGAATACCAGCGCGGCGTCGTCTTCCGCCTCGGCCGCCTCGTCACCAGCAAGGGCCCGGGCTGGTTCTGGCTGATCCCGCTGGTCGATCGCGTCGTGAAGGTGGACCTGCGCGTCATCACTTTCGCGCTCGCCACGCAGGAAACCGTCACCCGCGACGGCGTGGCGGTGAAGGTCAACGCCGTGCTGTGGTATCGCGCGGTCGATCCGGTCAAGGTCGTCACCACCGTTGTCAACTGGCAGGCCGCCGTGGTCCAGGCCGCCGAAACCGGAATGCGCGACGCCATCGGCCAGTCCGATCTCGACCAGATGCTGAAGGATCGCGTCGCCATCAACGCCCGCCTGCTAGACCTGCTGGGCAAGACCTGCGCGCAATGGGGCGTCAATGTCGATGCGGTGGAGATCAAGGACCTCGACATTCCCGAACAGATGCAGCGCGCCATCGCGCGCGAGGCCGAGGCGATCCGCGAAAAGCGCGCCCGCATCATCAAGGCCGAGGGTGAGCAGGAAGCCAGCCTGAAGCTTGCCGAAGCCGCGCGCATCATCGGCGAGGTCCCCGGCGCGCTCGAACTGCGTCGCCTGCAAACCCTCACCGAGATCGGGGTGGAACACAACAGCACCATCGTCGCCATGTTCCCCACCGAACTGCTGGAGGCCGCCCAGAAGATCGCCGGAAAATAGGAAATTCCTCTAATTCCGTCCGCCCTGAGCTTGTCGAAGGGCCGTCCTTGCTTTGGCGTTTGGCGCCACGGATCGTTGCCATGCCCTTGCCCGCCACACTCACTCCGGTCGCGCTATCCACCGGCGTCACCCTCCAGGTCCACGATGTCGGCCCGCGCGATGCGCCCGCGCTGATCTTCCTCCACGGCTTCCCCGAATCGTGGCGCACCTGGCGCCACCAGTTCGCCGCGCTGTCCGATCGCTTCCGCTGCATCGCCCCCGACCAGCGCGGCTACGGCGCGTCATCACGTCCATCCGCCGTCGAGGACTACGCCGCACCGCTGCTCGCCGCCGACGTGTTCGCGCTTGCCGATGCTCTGGGCATCGAACGCTTCACCGTCATCGGCCACGATTGGGGCGGCCTCATCGCCTGGCTGGTCGCCACGCTCGGCCAGTTCAACCACCGCGTCACCGGCGCCGTCATCGCCAATGCCCCGCATCCCGTGCTGTTCCAGCAGCGCCTCTACACCGATCCGGCCCAGCGCGCCGCCAGCCAGTACATCCGCCTGTTCCGCGACACCGCCCACGACGCGCAAACCCACGCCCACGGGCTCGCCCCGCTGCTCCAGCAGGCGTTCCCTGGCGGCAACGCGTTTTCCGGCATGGAACCCGCCGAACTCGGCTATCTCTTCCAACGCTGGCAGGACGGCGAAGCCGCGCTCGCCATGCTGAACTGGTATCGCGCCAGCCCGGTCGTCGTCCCCGCACCCGGTGAAGCCTGCCCCCCGCCTGCCGAAGCCCCGACCTCGCTGCCACCGCTCACCCTGCCCACGCTGGTGCTGTGGGGCGAAGACGACACCGCCCTGCCTCCGGGCAACCTCGAAGGCATGGCGACCGTCGCCCCTGCGGCCACGATCCGGCGGCTCCCCGGCATCGGCCATTTCAGCCCGTGGCAGGCCCCCGAAGCCGTCACCGCCGCGATTTTGACCTTCCTGGAAACGTCAACCGACTGATTTTCTGCACAAAGTCAGTTTTTCGACAAAACTGTCGCAAATTTCCACAAAATGTATCGGCGAGGCGATGGAAACATCGTTCTCGATACAATTGCTGGATTACCTCCGTTCCCGCCGATAACGGCGCCCGACCCGGCGAGGCTCGCGCCGGCAAGGGCGCACAACGCGCCCGGCGCCCCGATCCCGCGCCCGATCAACGTCATGAGGGGCAGGCCGCAACCCGGCCTGCAAGACACCAAAAGGAGGTTCCATGTCCACTTTCCCCAAGCTCGCCTATGCGAGCGTGAGCGTCCTGTCGCTCGCCAGCCCGGCTTATGCCCAGCAGGCGCCTGCCGCCGCCGACGGTGAAATCATCGTCGAAGCCCGCCGCAAGGACGAATCGCTGCAGGACGTGCCGCTGACCGTCAATGCCGTCACCGCCGATTCGCTGCAGAAGCTTTCGATCCGCGACATGAAGGACATCACCGGCCTCGTCCCGGGCCTCGTCCTCAACCCCGGCACCCGCACCACCGGCAGCCTGGTCTCGCTGCGCGGCCTCAACGTCGATAACACCTCGTCGGGCAACAACGGCACCGTCGAATTCTACCAGAACGACGCGCCGATCTCGGCCGGCATCGTCCTGCAGTCGATGTTCGACGTCGGCCAGATCGAAGTCCTGCGCGGGCCGCAGGGCACGCTGCGCGGCCGCGCCGCGCCGTCGGGCTCGATCACCGTCACCACGAAGAAGCCCGACATGTACAAGTGGGGCGGCCAGGCACAGGCCACCGCCACCAGCATCGGCGGCATCAACGCCCAGGCCGCGGTCAACCTGCCGCTGCTGCCCGGCGTGTTCGCGTTGCGCGTCGCCGGCCTTGTCGATGACAACGAATCGAACCGCGTCCACAGCCTCAACAGCACGCTCGACCCGTCGAACAAGTCGCGCGGCGTCCGCGTCAGCCTGCGTGCCACCCCGCTGGACGGCCTCGAACTCAACGCCTCTTACCAGCATCTGGTGAAGAACTCGGTGGTGTTCGATCAGGTCGAATCCGCCAACATCGCGCTCGGCACCGGCCAGGCTGCCGGCTCCACCATCGTCAAGGCGCATGATCGTCTCGCGGTGGAAAGCGTGCCCAACTTCAACCACCAGGGCTTCGATTCGTTCAACTGGCAGGTCCAGTACGCGGCGTTCGGTCAGAAGTTCAACTACGTCGGCGGCCTCAACAAGCAGGACCTGCGCTCGACCGAACCGCAGGACAAGGGCGACTATTACGACAACAGCTATCCGGGCAACGGTTCGCTGTCGAACAACAACGGCACCTACACCTCGTTTGCCGCGACGATGAACCTGCAGAACATCGCGCAGCCGTCGCACTCCTACCCGAAGCAGGAAAGCCACGAATTCCGCCTGTCCTCGGATGAGCGCATCGCCGGCATGTTCGACTATACCGCCGGCTTCTTCGTCAACAAGCTGACGCCGTGGACCGATCTGGTCAGCGTCCGCACCGCCAACTTCACCGGTTCGGTCTCGCCCGCCACCTTCAACGGCACCGTCACCCCCACCCCGATCGCGCGTCGCGGCCGCACGCTGGAACGCTCGATCTTCGGCAACCTGACCGTGCATCTGGGTGACAAGGCGGAAATCGCCGGCGGCGCGCGCCACATCAACTTCCACGACGACATCAACGCGTCCAACGCCGCCACCCCGTTCGCCACCGGCGCCGGCGACGTGGTGTTCAACGCGTGGATCTGGAGCGCTTCGGCGAAGTACCGCTTCAACGAGGACGTCATGGTCTATGCCAACGCCGGTTCGTCGTGGCGCGTCGGTTCGGGCACCAACGGCCTGATCCTCGGCCGCTCGATCACCGTCGCCAACGTCGTCGATCCGTTCCTGGCCTCGCTGCTCCCCACCACCCCGGAACGCTCGAAGTCGTATGAAATCGGCCTGCGCACCTCGTGGCTGGACCGCAAGCTGACGGTGAACGTCTCGGCCTTCCACCAGACCTTCCAGAACTACATCTTCCCGGTGGCGCCGTTCTACATGGTGGACAACATCGGCACCGTCGCCGCGCCGGTCTATGGCAACCCGGTCGTGTCGATCTCGAACATCGCCGCGCCGGTTCCGGCCAAGGTCGACGGTTTCGAGGCCGAGATCTCGGTGCGTCCGATCACCGGCCTCAGCCTGGGCGCCTCGATCGCCTATGCCAACGCGCGGATGAGCAACGCCGTCGTGCCCTGCACCCCCGCCGGCGTCTCGACGCCGCCGACCACGGCGCAGATCCACACCACCGGCACCCAGCAGGTCGGCCAGTGCACGGTCAACCAGAAGGCCAGCCGCATCGCGCCGTTCACCGCGTCGCTGCAGGGCGAATACACCCGCCCGATCAGCGAAGGCATCGACGGTTTCGCCCGCGGCCTGCTGTCGTTCTACGGCAACTCGCAGAACGATCCGCAGAACCTGTACGACGACGTGCGCCACTATGCGCTGTCCAACCTCTACCTCGGCGTTCGCGCGCACGACGGGAGCTGGGAAGTCACCGCCTATGGCAAGAACCTGTTCAACACCTTCCGCGTCACCGACCGTTCGTCGCTCGCGGCCACCGTGGGCACCAACCTCGGCACCAAGGTCTCGAACTACCGCGTGATCTCGGTCACCGATCCGCGCGAATTCGGCGTCACCGTCCGCTATGCGTTCGGTTCGCGCTGAACCCGGCGCCAGCGTGCGATGACAAAAAGTGGGAACCGGTTTTTGTCAAATAATCGCACGACAACAGAATCTTGAGCATGATGACATGGGTCAATCACATGTCATCATGCTCCAGCGCTGAAAACGGAACGGCCGGGGGCAACCCCGGCCGTTTTCGTTTCGCGCCATCGCGGTCAGTCGTCGCGCCGGCCCAGTTCGGCCCGCACCCGGCCGAACGTCCTGCCGAACCAGCGCCGGCACGCCCGTTGCAGGCTCGACGCATCGTGATAGCCCATCTGCTCGGCCACGCTCTCGGCGGTCTCGCGCGGGTCGGCGGCAATCGCCAGCAGCCGCGCCTTGTAGGCCTCGTCGTGCAGCACCCGGAACGACGTCCCTTCGTCGCGCAGCCGCCGCTCCATCGTCCGCCGCGACAGCCGCAGCGCCGCCGCGATCGACGCAGCATCGCTTTGCCTGCTTGGCGCATGGCGCAAGGCCTGGCGCACTTGCGCCTCGACCAGCCGCTCGCCATCCCTGGCCGCAGCCATACCCCGCAGCGAATGCAGCATCGCCGCCAGCGAATCCTCGTCGGCGGTCAGCGACGGCCGGTCCAACATGTCCAGCGGCACATGCACCTGGGCCTGCGCGTGCCCCCAACCGCAGGCGCCCAGCACCAGCTCTTCCACTTGCGTGGCATGGTCGGGCCGTTCGCCCTCGAAGGCATAGCGCAGCCGCGCCACGTCCCCGCCGATCATCGCCGCCACCGTGGTCTGGAAATTCAGCGCCGCCAGCACGCCCAGCATCCGCCGGTTCCTCTCGCCCAGCCCGGTGGACACGTGCAGCGCCAGCACCGCCTCGCGCTCGCCGCGCACCAGCTCCGCGCGGAACATCGGCCAGCGAACCCGCAGGAAATCGGCGATCACCCCCAGCCCGTCACCCAGCGTCGCCGCAGACCGGATCGCACCACCGAATTCGGACTGCACGCGCAGGCTCCACAACACCGGCAGGCCCAGATACCAACCCGGCCCGAACAACCGCGCCATGTTGTTCGCCACGGTTTCCAGCGTCCGCGCGCTGAATGGAAATCGCGATTGGGCGATCACGTCCGCCGAAAGCCCGCTGCCGGCGAACACCTGCGCCATCAGCCTGCTCGAACCGCCCAGCGAACTCAACGCCACGCGCGCGTGCTGGACCGGCAATTGTTCCTCGTCATTCATGGCCTGATACCAAGCCGCCAAAACCCCGCCTGCAAGGGGCTGGGCATCCTCATGGGTCGGAGTCCGGGCAGCTTGGTATAAGGCACCGCATTGGCGGGAATTGTCACCATTCTCACGCAAACTGTCATGTTGCCCACACCCCGCCTGTGCAAGGAAATCACTAAGGGGAATCCCACCTTCCGGGTCGTTGACAAACATGGGCAATATCAGGTTGCCGGCAACATACGGGAAGGCATCAGCGATGCACAGCAAACGATTGCCAATATCCGCGTCGGACCCCGCATCCGGCGCCTCGCCGCATGATCGCGCCGCCGGCCTGCTGGCCTTGGCCCGCGCCCGCAACGTCCGGCTGCAACAGGCCGCCCTGCGCGACCTGATCTGCCCGCCCAACCCCTGGGAAATCCTGCTGGTCCTGTTCTGCGCGCCCGGCCCGCTCGCGCTCGGCGAAATCGCCGCCAGCCTTGATTCCACCCCCCGGCAGATCGCGCGCTGGGTCGATGCGCTCGTCAACCATCACCTCGTCACCCGCGAATCGCCCCGCGCCCCGGCCACGCTCACCCGTTGCGGCATCGCCATCGTCGAGGATTCGCTCGCGGGCGGCTAGCCCCTTCCCAAGCCCACGCGGTTGCGCCATCCTGCGGCAAAACCGGGACGGGAGAGAGCGCGATGGAAATCCTCAAGGGCATCAAGGTCGTCGATGTCACCACCTATGCCTTCGTCCCCGCCGCCGGCGGCGTGCTGGCGCACTGGGGCGCCGAAGTCATCAAGGTGGAAAGCCCGAAGGCGCCCGATCCGATGCGCCTGATCGGCGGCAGCCTCGAACCCGGCCGGTCCAGCCCCACCTTCCAGCACTATTCGCGCGGCAAGAAGTCGGTCGGGCTAGATCTGTCCACCGACGAAGGCCGCGCCCTGCTCTACCGCCTCGTCGCCGATGCCGACGTGTTCCTCACCAGCTACCTCGCCCCCACCCGCCGCAAGCTGAAGATCGACGTCGATGACATCCGCGCCATCAACCCCGACGTGATCTACGCGCGCGGCTCCGGTTATGGCCCGAACGGCCCCGATGCCGATCGCCCCGGCTTCGACGCGATCGCCTGGTGGTATCGCTCCTCGCTCGGCGAAACCGCGATGAAGGCCGCCGATGCCGATTGGCCGGTGACAATGATCGGCCACGGCGACGGCATGTCGGGCCTGGTCCTTGCCGGCGGCATCTGCAGCGCGCTGTTCCACCGCGAACGCACCGGCCACGCGCTCACCGTCGATGGCTCGCTGATGGGCACCGCCACCTGGTTCAACGGTCTCGAACTGATCGGCGCGCAGGGCGTACCCATCACCGGCGCCATCCCGGGTGAGGTCAGGCGGCACAAGGCCGAACGCAAGGCCCCGGGCGGCGGCGCCGTCGCCGGTTTCGCCACCATGCAGATCTACCAGACCGCCGATTTCCGCTTCATCAACCTGCTGTTCCTCGGCGACGACGATCGCGACTTCATCGATCTTGCCCACCGCATCGGCCTGCCCGAACTCGTCACCGACCCGCGCTATGCGACCAGCGGCACGCGACTCGCCCACAGCGCCGACCTGCGCGCCACGCTGGACGCGGTGTTCGCCACCAAACCGCTCGACGAATGGCGCGCCATCCTCGCCACCGCGCGCGGCGCCTGGGCGCCGATTCAAAGCGCCGCCGAGGCCCTTGCCGATCCGCAAACCACCGCCAACGGCTACATGGCGCGTATCGCCGGCGGCAGCTTCGACCTGCCGATCCCCGCCATCCTGTTCGACGAGCAGGGCGGCACCCCGCCGCCCGCGCCCGATTTCGCCCAACACACCGACGAGGTCCTCGCCGGCATCGGCGTCGATGCCGACGAACGCGCCCGCCTGCGCGCCGCCGGTGTCGTCGCCTAGGTGGTGTGGACACTTACCGGAGCCATAAGATTGTTGCGGCGAGTGTGATGATGGCGAGGTAATTTCGAGCAGTTTTCTCGAAGCGTGTCGCGACGCGTCGGAATTGCTTGAGTTTGCTGAAGCAGCATTCGACGAGATGGCGCTGGGCATAGAGGTGCTTGTCGAGTGGATGTTTGCGTGCGCGCGACGGATTGTTCGGGATCACGGCGACAGCGCCCTTTTCGGCGATGACCTGACGGAAGTGATCGGCGTCGTAGGCTGTGTCGGCCATGACGACTTTGGCCGGCAATCCATCAATCAACGGTGCCGCCTGAGGCACGTCGCCGCGATGGCCGGCGGTGAGCGCGAACCGGACCGGGCAACCCAGACCACGAACCGCGAGGTGGATCTTGGTGCTCAGCCCGCCGCGGGAACGGCCAATGGCCTGATCTTCAGACCCCCTTTTTTGGCCCCCGCCGCATGCTGGTGAGCGCGAACCACGGTGGAATCGACGATCAGATATTCGAAGTCCGGATCATCGGACATCGCCTCAAATATCCGCCACCACACGCCTTTCGCACTCCATCGGCTGAAACGCCGGAACACGCTGTTCCAATCTCCGAAAACCTCGGGAAGATCGCGCCAGGGCGATCCCGTCCGCACGATCCACAGCACCGCTTCGACAAACATCCGATTGTCGCGCCCAGTCGAGCCCTTCTGGTCGGGCCGACCAATGATCAGCGGAGCCATCCGCGCCCAAGCTGCGTCGCTCAGCACCAATCGATCCATAACACCCAAGGCCGCCTCCAAAAGACAGCCTTGAATCAGACTTTCCCGCAAATGGGAATCCTAAGAGTCCACACCACCTA
>JAGWVC010000127.1 GCA_018971065.1 Sphingomonadales bacterium
GGGGGGTGGCGCGCCCCCAAGGGCGTGAATTTCGGAGTCGGAGCGCGCAGCGCGGGTTCGTCTGCGGCATCGCAAGACTGGGGGCACGCCATGAAGTGGCTGAAACGCGGCATCTACGCTTTCCTGATCCTGCTCATCCCCGCATACGGGTGGCTCTTCGTCGAAACCCACGCCGCCGATCCGGCCACCCACGCCATCGACATCGCGCAAATCCGCCGCCTCGCCGATGCGCAGCCTGGCCCGAAGCCGCTGCGGATTCGCGTCGAAACCGTCGCGCACCTTGCCGCCCCCGCCGTGTTCGTCGCCGCCGGTGCCGACTGGCGCATGACCGACCTGCCGGTCAGCGCCTTCGAACTGGTCTACCCCGACCGCACGCTGGTCATCGACACCGCGTTCGGCCCGGCCACCGCCCGCGACATGCAGGCAACCCGCTTCGACGCAGCATCATGGACGCGCATCGGCGCCGCGCTGTCGCGCGCATCGCTGATCGTCGTCACGCATGAACATTCCGATCACATCGGCGGCCTGCTGGCCCGGCCCGACCGCCAGCGCCTTCTGCCCGTCACCCTGCTCACCCGCGAACAGATGGCAACGCTCAAAGCCAACCTTCACGACGATTCGTTCGCCCCGCTCCACCTCTCGCCCGCCACGTTCCGCGCCACCCGCCCGCTGGACTATGCCCGCACCCTCGCCATCGCCCCCGGCGTCGTGCTCATCAAGGCGCCCGGCCACACCCCTGGCAGCCAGATGGTCTACGTCCGCCGCGCCGACGGGCAGGAATTCCTGTTCACCGGCGATGTCGCCTGGCAGATGCCCGCCATCACCACCCGGCGCGAAAAATCGCGCTGGGTCACCTGGCTGGCCGACGAGGATCGCGGTCAGGTCCGGCAGGAACTCGCAGCGCTTCACCAACTCCACGCCGCCCAGCCCGCCATCCACATGATCCCCGGTCACGACGGCAGCGTGATCGCCACCTTCCTGCGCGGCGGACTTCTGGTAAGGGGCTTCTGAAATCGGCAGGAACGGCGCCGCCGTCGGCGAATTGTCATGCCGGGGCGGCAGACGCCCGGCGCCAACAGGGAATGCAAGGTCACTTCAATGCGATTCGCCGGCTTGTCTTTCGTTGCGCTGCTTGCGCTCGCCCAACCCGCCCATGCCGCCGATTCCGCTGATCCGGTGCCCGATCAGGCTTTCGCCGCGCACATCCAGGAAACCACCGTGGTGCAGGGCGTCGGCGGCTTCGCCTCGCCTTACGCGGCCGATAACAGCCTGCTGCCGCATCAGGTCAAGGCCACCACCGATGTCACGCTCTATCTCGGCGCGCGGCTGTGGCAGGGTGCCGAAGTCTGGATCAACCCCGAGGTCGATCAGGGCTTCGGCCTGTCCGACACGCTCGGCGCCGCCGGTTTCCCCAGCGCCGAGGCGTACAAGGTGGGCAAGTCCAACCCTTATGTGAAGCTGCAACGCGCCTTCCTGCGCCAGACCATTGCGCTCGGCGGCGATGCGCTGCCGCTCGATGCCCAGCCCAACCAGCTTCGCCGCGCCACCACCGCCAACCGCATCGTCGTCACCATCGGCAAGTTCGGCGTCGGCGATGTGTTCGATACCAACAAGTACGCGCACGATCCGCGCGGCGATTTCCTCAACTGGGCGCTGGTCGATACCGGCAGCTTCGATTACGCCGCTAACGCCTGGGGCTACACCTATGGCATTGCCGCCGAATGGTATCAGGGCCCGTGGACGCTGCGCGCCGGCCTGTTCGACCTGTCGAAAGTGCCCAACGCGGTCGAGCTGGAAACCGGCTTCGGGCAAAACGCGCTGATCGCCGAGGTGGAGCGCCGCTACAAGCTGGCCGGGCGTGACGGTGCGTTGCGCGTCACCGCGTTCCGCAACCACGGCCGCTTCGGCCGCTTCGACGATGCGCTGGCGCTGCCCCGCTTCGCCGCCGGCCCGCCCGATCTCGCGCCGGTGCGCCGCGTGCAGGACCGGCGCGGCATCGCGCTCAACGCCGAACAGGACATCACCGCCAACCTTGGCCTGTTCCTGCGCGCCGGGGTCAGCGATGGCGCCATCGAAACCTACGACTTCACCGACATTGATCGCACCCTGGCGCTGGGCGGCGCGCTGAAAGGCAAAGCCTGGGGCCGTCCGCAGGATACGCTGGCGCTGGCCGTGGTGGTCAACGGCATCTCGGATGCGCACCGCCGCTTCCTCGCCGCCGGTGGCATGGGCGTGCTGGTCGGCGACGGCGCGCTGCCGCACGCGGGCGACGAGCGCATCGTCGAGACCTACTATGCGTTCCACCCCAGCCAGTGGGCGGCGCTGACGCTCGATTACCAGCACATCGCCAACCCCGGCTATAACCGCGATCGCGGCCCCGCCAACGTCTTCGCCGCGCGCGTCCACTTCGGTATTTGACGGGGCGGGAGATCGCTTGCCCGCGTCCAATCCCGTCAACCGTCGGGGATGGGCGCTTCGCCCTCTGTCCGGTCGAGCGTGCCGGTCAGGCTCAGCTTCGGGGATGTCGAAACGCGCCTGATCGGATCGTGGACCAGGCGCACGATCATGTCGGCGGCGAACTCGATCGGACACCCGTCCTGCCGCAACCACCAGGCGATGATCTCGGCCATCGCGGCATTGGCCACCGCGCTTGACAGTTCCCACGGCAGCACGTCGCCCGAATGCGCGCGTTCCAGCGCAATCGCCCGCGAATGCCGGGTCAATTCCTCGCAGATCAGGGTCCTGGCGCCGCCATTCAGCAGTGCCGACCACAGTTCCCGCTTCTCCTCGAACCGTCGGCAGAAGGCGATCGTGCCGGCACGCGAACCCCCGGCGTCCATTCGCGTCATGGCATCCGCGTAAAGTTCGGCAACCTCGCGCCGGGCCAGTTCGTCCAGCATCGCCTCCTTTGACGGATGGTGGCGATAGAACGTGCCATAGGCGAGGCCCGCCGCGTCGGTAATATCGCGCGGGGTGATGCTGTCGAACGGGCGTGATCGCAGCAGCGCCAGCAGCGCAGCTTCCAGCGCCAGCCGGGTGCGGATGGCGCGCGGGTCCGCCGATTTCTCTTCGCGAACCTGCGCATAGCCGTCCGCCGTTCGCTTCCCGATGTCGCGCATGGCCACCTTGCCCCTCGACGCTTTCGATTTCAGTGACAGATAGTCTTGTACATGACTATTTGTCATGCACAATGGCATGGCGGGCTTGCCCGATTCGATCACCGAAAAAAGCCATCGCGAAGGAGGGGGGGAATGCGCAGGATCGCAAAGGTGCCGCCGGTCGCCCGTTCCGCTGCCGCGTGGACCGTCGGCCTGGCGCTGGTGCTGGTCGGCTCCGCTCCCCGTGCCGTGGCGGAAGGCCCGGCCCCGGCCATGTTCGCCCCGGTCTCGTTTACAGCGGCGCAGGCCGCGCAAGGGCGCGACATCTTCGCCGCCCGCTGCGCGTCCTGCCACGGCGCGGACCTCGGCGGGGGCGCCGGCCGGCCGCTGAAGGGGCGCACGTTCATGGGCCGCTGGTCGGCGGGCAGCTCGCTGGGGGCGCTGTTCAAGTACATCCGCGAGACGATGCCGCCGGGCGGCGCGGGATCGCTGAGCGCCGATGAGATTGCCGCCGCCACCGCCTTCATCCTCAGCCACAACGGGGTGAAGCCCGGCGCCACGCCGTTGCCCGCCGATTACCGGTCGTTGCAAGCGCTGCACCTGCCGTACACCGGCGACACCAGCGGCGGTCTGTCGCTCGCCGCGAAGCTGCCGCCCTGGCCCGACCGGCCCAACCCCGCCGCGACGCTGACCCCGGTGACTGACGCGATGCTGCGCGCGCCATCGCCCGATGACTGGCTGACCTGGCGGCGCACGCTCGACGGGCAGGGCTTCAGCCCGCTCACGCAAGTCACCACCGCCAATGTCGGCGGGCTGCGGCTGGCATGGTCGTACAACCTCAACCCCGGCCCCAATGCGGCGACGCCGCTGGTCCATGACGGCGTGCTGTTCGCCTACAGCGCGCATGACCGGATCGACGCGATCAATGCCGCCACCGGCGACGTGCTGTGGACCTACCAGCGCGACATGCCGGCCCGGGCGATGCTGCTGCCCGACCGGGTAAAGCGCAACATCGCGCTCTATGGCGACCGACTCTACCTCGCCACCGGCGACAACAAGCTGGTCGCGCTCGACGTCCGGACCGGCGAACCGGTGTGGGAAAGCCCGGCGGGGCAACCGATGTCGGCCGGGCCACTGGTGGTCAACGGCACCGTCATCCAGGGCCTGTTTCGCGGCATGGGCGCGCCCCGACTGGCCACGGCCCCTGCCACGGCCCCCGCCACGGCCAATTCCAGCGACGGCAAGCCGCGCGCGGGCGTGGTCTGTGTCACTTGCGGCGGCTTCGGCCGCATCATCGGGCTGGCCGCCGCCGACGGCAAGGCGTTGTGGGCCTTCAACACCGTGCCCCAGCCGGGCGAGGCGGGCACGGAAAGCTGGAACGACATGCCGTTCGCCGCGCGCAGCGGCGCTTCGGTCTGGAACACCGGCAGCTACGATCCCGATCTCGATCTGGTGTTTTTCGGCACAGGCAACACCTACAACACCCAGCCGCTGGCGAAGCCGATCCACAAACGCGGCGTCAGCAACGATGCGCTCTACACCGATACCACGCTGGCGATGCGCCCCCGGACCGGCGAACTGGTCTGGCATTTCCAGCACCAGGCCAATGATCAGTGGGACCTCGACTGGGCGTTCGAGCGCATGATCGTCAACCTGCCGATGGCCGGCAAACCGGCGAAAGCCATCGTCACCGTCGGCAAGATGGCGATCATCGACGCTTTGGCCGCCGACAGCGGCAAGTACCTGTTCTCGATCGATGCCGGCCTGCAGAACGTGGTGCGGCGGATCGACCCGGTGACAGGGCGCAAGACCACCGATCCCGACCTCATCCCCGGCACGCAGACGCGGGTGGTGTGCCCGGCGCAGAACGGCGCGAAGAACTGGATTCCGGGCAGCTACGACGCGGCCACCACCACGCTTTACCTGCCGCTCAACCTCGCCTGCATGGAAATGCGGCCCAGCGATCCCGGCGAAACCTCGCCGCTGTCCAGCGGGGTGACGTGGAGCGTGATGCCCCGCCCCGATGGCGACGGCCATTACGGTCAGTTGCAGGCATTCGACCTTGCCACCCGCAAGCCGCGATGGACCGCCCGGCAACACGCGCCCGTCATGACCGGCGTGCTGGCAACAGCCGGTGGCGTGCTGTTCGCCGGCGCGCTCGACCGGACCTTCTCGGCTTATGATGCCCGCGATGGCAGGGTGCTGTGGTCGACGAAACTGGGCGACGTGCCCGGCGCGGCGCCGATCAGCTTTGCGGTGGGCGGCCGGCAATACATCGCGGTCGTCGCGGGATACGGCACGATGCTGTCGGGCGGGTTCCTCGCGCTGGTGCCCGACATCGCGGTGCCGACGGTGGCGAGCTCTTCGCTCTACGTGTTCGAGCTGCCGCGATGAGCGTCATCGGGCCGATCATCGGCCTTGCCGGAATCGCGCTGCTGGCCGCGCCGGACGCGGCGTGGGAGCTGCCTGAAGCCAACAAGCTGGTCGTGCTGGTCGCCGCCGATGGCTGCCCCCTTGCACAACTCGGGCCGCGCCTCGATCGTGCGGCACGGCGGCTCGCGGGCAACCGGCACGCCACCCGCATCGTGCTCGACCTGCCGGCGGACCCTTTGCACAATGCGGACCCGCTGGGCAGGCCCTCGCCGATCGTGGCCACCGTGGAAGTTTCCGCTCCAACGGCATCGCTGCCGGCGCTGGCCCTGCGCACGCGCGGCGCCATGCCCGCCCCATGTCGCTCAGCCGCCTATTTCGTGCATGAACGGCGCTACTTGTCCAATCCGCGCCACGGCACGCTTGGCGAACCGTCGCCCGCCATCAAGACGATCACCACGCTGATCCGCAAGGACGGCACGAACGCCGCCGCATTTGACCGCGAATGGGGCGGCCCCCACGCGCAGCTCACCCTGGCCGCGCGCAAGGCGGCGGGCGAGCACGGCAGCCACTATGTCCAGAACCTCGTGGTCGGCCGCGCCGACGCTGCCAGCCCCGCGCTCGACGGCATCGGCGAAGGCGGCTCGGATGGTACCGGCGGCATTGTCGCCACGGCGGACCGCATGATGATCGCCGCCCACGCGGCCACGTTCACCGACATGGCACGATCGACGATGTTCGTTGCGCGCGAGACGATCGTGAAGGACGTGACGCCTGCTAACCCCGCGCCCGCGCCATCGCCGCCCGGTTCAGCGCCACCAGATCCTCGGCGCTGACGTCGATGTTGTCCTCCCAGTCGTCCAGCACCGCCTGAAAGTCGGCCAGCGTCGGCCCGGTGGCGGCGGGCGGCAGCGCCGGATGATGCGGATACTGGTGCCCGGTCATCCGGTTCCACCCCCAGCCGGCCAGCACCAGCAGCGCCGCGTTCAGCGCGATCGGCGCCGCCAGGAATGCCCATCCGGCGTGCAGGATCGGCGGCCCTGCCATCGCCATCATCACCGCCGTGCCGCCGGCCGGCGGATGCAGGCTGTGCGTCGGCAGCATGGCGATGGCGGACAGCCCGACCGCCAGCCCGGCTGCCAGCGCCGGGTCCAGCCCCGCCCGCGCGCAACCCAGGCCGATGGCCGCCGCGATCACATGGCTGCCGAACGCGGGCCAGGGCTGCGCCAGCGGGCTGGCCGGCAGCAGGAACACGATGATCGCCGAAGCGCCCAGCGGCGCGATCAGCCAGGGTGTGCCGGCGGGGGCCAGCGCCGGAAACGCCAGCATCAGCGTGCGGGTCATCATCGCCACCAGCGCCACGCCCAGCAAGGCGCCGGCGACGCCGCCGGCATTGCGCCGCCATGCGGGCGTATTCGTCATCGACATTCAGGGGCAATCCTTCAGCGCGCGTCTTCCAGGATCATCGCCGCCGCCTTTTCGCCGACCATGATCGCCGGGGCATTGGTGTTCGCCGCCGGCATGATCGGCATGATCGAGGCGTCGGCCACGCGCAACCCCGAAACGCCGCGCACCCGCAGGCGCGGATCGACCACCGAAGCCGCATCGCCGCCCATCCGGCACGTTGCCACCGGGTGATAGCCGATGCCGCATTCGTTGCGCAGCCGCTGTTCCCACTCGGCATCGCTCACCGGCATCGGATCGGGCGCGATCGATCCCTTGGCGTGCGCCTGCCATGCGGGCACGCGGAACATCGCCTGCACCTGCTTCACCCCCGCCACCAGCGCCGCCACGTCCTCGTCCGATCCCAGCAGGCGATGGTCGATCACCGGCTTGGCCAGTGGATCGGCGCTGCGCAGGCGAATTTCGCCCCGGCTCTTCGGCTTGGCCACGTTGGCAAACACCACCACGCCCGATTTCTCGTGCGGCTTGCGCTTCGCCATGTCGTGAATCATCAGCCCGAACGACAGCTTGATGTCGGGCCGCGCCAGTTCCGGGCGCGATCGCAGATAGGCCATCGCTTCCACCGGGATGATCGCCATCAGCCCCCGCCGGGTGAACACATAGCGCAGGAACTCGAACGCCAGCCGGTGCGGCTTCATCCAGTTGTTGTAGGTCGGCACATCCACCTCGAAGGTGGACTGGAAGCTGGCGTGCTCCTGCAGGTTCTTGCCCACCTCGGGCGCATCCACCACCACGTCGATGCCGTGTTCGGCCAGATGCGCCGCCGGCCCGATGCCCGATCGCATCAGCACCGCCGGCGATGTCAGCGCCCCGGCGCTCACGATCACCTCGCGCGCCGCGCTCACCTCGCGCACCACCCCGTCCTGCACAAAGCGCACGCCGGTCGCGCGCCCGTCGGCGATCAGCACCTTGTCCGCGACCGCCCCGGTCACCACCGTCAGGTTCGGGCGGCTTTCGGCGGTTTTCAGGAACGCCAGCGCCGCGCTCGACCTTTGGCCCTGCTTTTGCGTACACAGCATCTCGAACGCGCCATCGACGTCGCCCGCGCAGTAGTCAGGCACGCGCCGCAGCCCGAACTGCTCGCAACCATCGACGAACACGCGGGTCAGCGGATGCACCAGCCCCGGCTTGCCTACGCCCAGCTCGCCATGCGTGCCATGAGTCTGGCTGTCAGGCCCGGAATAGGCTTCCGACTTCAGGAAATAGGGCAGCACCTCGTTCCACGACCAACCCTCGCAGCCCAGTTCGCTTGCCCAGTCGTCATAGTCGGTGCGGTCGCCGCGAATGTAGATCATGCCGTTGATCGCCGACCCGCCGCCCAGCAGCCGCCCCGCGTTCCACGATCCACGCCGCCCGTTCAGCGACGGGTCCGGCTCGGTCACATGGCACCAGTCGGCCTCGGGCGTGAACATCTTCTTCATCCCGCCCGCCGGCATCCGGTGCATGAACGAGTCCGAACGCCCCCCGGCTTCCAGCAGCACCACGCGCACGCCCGGGTCCTCCGACAGCCGCGTCGCCAGCACGCACCCCGCGCTGCCGCCGCCGACGATCACATAGTCGGCCGAAAGTTCTGACATCGCCGCGAATCTCCCCCGTGCGAGGGGCGGTTCATTCCCCATCGCGAATTTATGTTCGCAAATGGATTATAGCTCCGCGCCGTCCTGGGCAAGCGCGAAGCTGCGCCCCGGTTACGCCCCGCCGAGTCCCGCCAGGAACAGCCGCACGTTGAATGCCGTCCGCCGGTCCAGTTCCGCTGCCGGAATATCCTGCCCCCACGCGGCATACGTGGCCGGCCCGCCCACCACCAGTTGCAGGAACGACAACGCCGCGTCGGTCACGTGCGCGTCGTCCAGCGCGGGCAGGCGGCGGCCCAGCAATTCGCGCAGGAACACCAGCGTCGGCTCGGTGCCCAGATGGCTGGTCCACGGCCCCAGCCCGGGCAGGCGCCGGGCCTCGGCATTGGTGATCTGCAGCAGCCGCAACCCCTCGCGCGACAGGATATTGTCGATCAGCAGCCGCCCGATCCGCACCAGCGACGCTTCCAGATCAGGCCCTTCGGCCGCGCTCAGGCGATCGGTGGGCAGAATCCATTCGTCGATTGCCCGCTGCAACGCCGCGCGAAACAACCCGCGCTTGTCCTCATAGCGGCTGTAGATCGTGCGCTTCGCCATGCCGACGGCGGCGGTGATCGCCTCGATGCTGGTGCCTTCG
>JAGWVC010000128.1 GCA_018971065.1 Sphingomonadales bacterium
AGCACGCCCATGCCGACGAGGTTCGAGCGGTGGATGCGCTCGAAGCTTTCGACGATGACGGCGCGGACGCCGAGCAGGTTGGTGCCCTTCGCCGCCCAGTCGCGCGACGAGCCGGTGCCGTATTCCTTGCCGGCGACCACGACCATCGGCGTGCCTTCGGCCTTGTGCTTCATCGCCACGTCGTAGACCGCGCCGACTTCGTCGCCATAGCGGCTCATACCGCCCTCGATGCCGGGGACCATCTCGTTCTTGATGCGGATGTTGGCGAAGGTGCCGCGCATCATCACTTCGTGGTGGCCACGGCGGGCGCCGTAGGAGTTGAAGTCCGCCTTGGCGACCTGGTGCTCCATCAGCCACTGGCCGGCGGGGCTGTCGGCCTTGATGTTGCCGGCGGGGCTGATGTGGTCGGTGGTGATCGAATCACCCAGGATCAGCAGCGGCTTGGCCTCGATGATGTCGGTCACCGGGGCCGGGGTCATGCTCATGCCCTCGAAGTAGGGCGGGTTGGCGACGTAAGTGCTGCCGGCGCGCCACTGGTAGGTTTCCGAGCCGGTGACATCGATCGCCTGCCAGTGCTTGTCGCCCAGGTAGACGTTGGCATAGCGGGCCTGGAACATCGCACGGTCCATGCACGACGCCATCGTGTTGAACACTTCGTCGTTAGTGGGCCAGATGTCCTTGAGGAACACGTCCTGTCCGGCCGACCCCTTGCCGATCGGGGTGGTGGTGAAGTCCTCGATCACCGTGCCCTTCAGCGCATAGGCGACGACCAGCGGCGGGCTGGCGAGGAAGTTGGCGCGGACGTCCGGCGAAACGCGGCCTTCGAAGTTGCGGTTGCCCGAGATGACGGCGGCGGCGACGAGGCCGTTGTCGTTGATCGCCTTGCTGATCGGCTCGGCCAGCGGGCCGGAGTTGCCGATGCAGGTGGTGCAACCATAGCCGACGAGGTTGAAGCCGACATTGTCGAGGTGCTTCTGGAGGCCGGCGCGTTCGAGGTAGTCGGTGACGACCTGGCTGCCGGGGGCGAGGCTGGTCTTGACCCACGGCTGCGGCTTCAGGCCCAGTTCGTCGGCCTTCTTGGCGACAAGGCCGGCGGCGACGAGCACGCCCGGGTTGCTGGTGTTGGTGCACGAGGTGATCGCGGCAATCACCACGTCGCCGTCACCGATGTCGAAGCTCTTGCCCTCGACCGGCACGCGGCCCTGCGCCTTCTTGTAGACTTCGGCCATGTCCTTGTTGAACACGTCGTCCACTTCCTGAAGCGAGACGCGGTCCTGCGGGCGCTTCGGGCCGGCGAGCGACGGGACGACGGTGCCGAGGTCCAGCTCCAGCGTCGAGCTGAAGATCGGCTCGGCGTTGGGGTCGAGCCAGAAGCCCTGCTCCTTGGCATAAGCCTCGACCAGCGCGATCTGGTCTTCCTCGCGCCCGGTCAGGCGCATGTAGTCGAGCGTCTTGTCGTCGATGCCGAAGAAGCCGCAGGTGGCACCATACTCAGGGGCCATGTTGGCGAGGGTGGCGCGATCGGCCAGCGTCAGCCCGGCGAGGCCCGGGCCATAGTATTCGACGAAGCGGCCGACGACGCCGTGCTTGCGCAGCATCGCGGTGCAGGTCAGCACGAGGTCGGTGGCGGTGACGCCTTCCTTCAGGCTGCCGGTGAACTTGAAGCCGACGACTTCGGGAATCAGCATCGAGACCGGCTGGCCGAGCATCGCCGCTTCCGCCTCGATGCCGCCGACGCCCCAGCCCAGCACGCCGAGGCCGTTGACCATCGTCGTGTGGCTGTCGGTGCCGACGCAGGTGTCGGGGTAGGCCACGGTCACGCCGTTCTGGTCAGGCGCGGTCCACACGGCCTGGGCGATGTTTTCCAGGTTCACCTGGTGGCAGATGCCGGTGCCCGGGGGCACGGCGTAGAAGTTGGCGAGCGACTTCGAGCCCCACTTGAGGAAGTCGTAACGCTCCATGTTGCGCTGGTATTCGATCTCGACGTTCTGCTGGAATGCTTGGCTGGTGCCGAATTCATCGACCATGACCGAGTGGTCGATGACGAGGTTGACCGGGACCAGCGGGTTGATCTTGCTGGTATCGCCGCCAAGGGTGGCGATGGCGTCGCGCATGGCGGCAAGGTCAACCACGCAGGGCACGCCGGTGAAATCCTGAAGCAGCACGCGCGCCGGGCGGTACTGGATCTCGTTGCTCGATTCGGTGGGGTTCTTCTGCCAGTCCACCACGGCCTGCACGTCGGCGGTGGAGACGGTGAAGCCGCCATCCTCGAAGCGGAGCAGGTTTTCCAGCAGCACCTTCATGCTGAACGGCAGGCGGCTGACGTCGCCCAGCTTGGCGCCCGCCTTGTTCAGCGAATAGTAGGCGAATTCGCGCCCGCCCACCGTCATGGTGCTGCGGGTGCCGAGCGTGTCCTGTCCGACTTCGGTCTTGGCGGTCATGGCTGGGTTCCCTCATCTGGTTGGGCAGCGTGCTGCCAATGGAAAGTCGGTCCGCCAGACCCATGCCCCGGGGGCGGACGTTTCGCGTGCGCCGATGCGCGGCAAAGGCGTTCAGGTCAAGGGGAGAAGGGGCCGCGCGGGCGGGAATCGCGCGCGATGGCGGCGATTTCGCAGGTGCAGTTGTGCTGCTGCGAAGCGTTAGCGATAGATAGGGTTAAAGCGCGGTCTGTTCGGTGTGCGCCCCGCCCCCGGTGCCGATCACGCAGCCGCCGACGATCAGCACCACGCCCGCCAGCGTTGCCACGCCCACCGCCTCGCCGAACCACAGCCGCCCCATCAGCGCCGACCACACGAACGCCGAATATTCGATCGGCAGCAGCCGGTGCGCCTCGGCGCGGGCATAGGCCCACGACAGCAGCATCAGCGACACGAACGCCAGCACGGCGGCGCCGACGATGACCGCCAGCACCAGCGGCGAGGCATCGCTGCCCGGCCAGGTGGCCAGCCACGGCGCGGCAAGCGCCGCCACCAGCGCCACGAACAGGTTCTGGAAGAAGGCGATCTCCAGCGGCCCGGCCAGTTGCGCCTGATGGCGTTGCAGCACGAGGTTGACCGCATAGAGCACCGCCGAGACAAGGATGGCGGCAAGGCCCAGCATCGCCTCGTGGTGGTTGCCCCCGGCCTCGCCACTGCGCGCGGCGGCGATGATGAATACCCCGGCCAGCGCCAGCACCGAGGCCAGCAGCGCGCGCCGCGTCACCGGCTCGCCCAGAAACAGCGCGGCCAGGTACAGCGCGATCAGCGGGGCGATGAACGACAGCGCCATGCCCTGCGCCATCGGCGTGCGGACCAGGCCATAGAAGAACAGCACCGCCATGCCCGCCACCACCGCCGACCGGGCGAGGTGGACGAGCAGGCGGCGACGATCGGGCCAGAACGCGGGCGCGAAGCCGCCCCGCCAGCCGACCACCAGCCACGGCACCGCGCCCAGCACCGCGCCGACGCCGTTGCGCCACAGCACCGCGTTGTAGGCACCCACCGCGATCGACGCGCGTTTCATGAACGCGTCCATCACGCTGAACAGCGCGATCCCCGCCAGCGCGGACAGGACGGGAAGCAGGGCGGCGCGACGGCTCATCGCGCCACCCATAACGGCAAGCGGTGCCCCGTCCACAGCCCATTCAGCATCGGGTAATCCGAACTGCTTGAAGGGGATGAGCCGAACGGGCAAAGCGGGCGCCCGATTCCATCCCGCAGCAAGGCAGGGGCCAATGATCAAGCAGGTTGCAGTTCGCCGGTCGGCGCAGGGTTTCGCCATGACGCTGCTGGGCGCCGCCGCGCTGGCCCCGGCGCTGGCGGCACAGCCCGCCGCCCAGGCCGCCGCAGCGCCGGTGAGCATCCTGCCACCCGCCGCGGCAACCCGCGCGCCGGCGCCGAAGCCGCGCGTGCCCACACCCAACCCCGCGCCCAACATCGTGCGCGATCCCGCCGATGCCACCGCCCCCACCGCCACGCTGGTGGCGCCGCCCACGGTGACCACGGTGGTGCCGGTGGTGGAACCGGTGATGAACTGGGGCGTGGGCGATGCGCGCGCACTGCTGGCGGCGATCAACGGCATCGAGGGCGAAGGGCTGATCCCGGCCGATTACCAGCCCGAAAAGCTGGCCGCCGCCATCGCCGCCGGGCCGGGCCTGATGCTGGACGACGTGGCCAGCCATTCGTTCGCGTGGCTGGCCGAGGATCTGCGCGACGGCCGCACCCCGATGGCATCGCGCGTGCAGTGGTTCGCGGTGGACCCCGACGACGACCTGAACCCCACTGACAGGATCATGGCGCAGGCGCTTGCGACGCATGACATCGCCGGCACGCTGGCGTCGCTGGACCCCGACCACGGCGAATATGCCGCGCTGCGCGACCAGCTTGCCATGACCCCGCCGGGGCCGCTGCGCGACGCGATCCGCATCAACATGGATCGCTGGCGCTGGCTGCCGCGTGACCTGGGGATGATCTACCTGCTGGTCAACGTGCCCGAATTCCAGGTACGGCTGGTGTCGAACCACAAGATCATCCGCACGTATCGCACCATTGTCGGCAAGCCCGGCAAGACCGCGACGCCGCAACTGGCCGAGAAGGTTCAGGCGGTGGTGTTCAACCCCACCTGGACGGTGCCGCAGTCGATCGTGGTGGGCGAAGGGCTGGGCGCGAAGCTGATCGGCAACCCCGCCAGCGCCGCCGCGCAAGGCTACAAGGCGACGAAGAACGCCGACGGCACCATCACCGTCGTCCAGCAGCCGGGGCCGAAGAACTCGCTGGGGATGATGAAGATCGACATGCCCAACCCCCACGCGATCTATCTGCACGACACCCCCAGCCGCAGCCTGTTCGACGCCAAGGTGCGCGCGTTCAGCCACGGCTGCATCCGCACCGAGAAGGCGGTGGAACTGGGCATGATCATGGGGATGCTGGGCGCCAACCTGGCGCCGGCCGATGCCGTGGCGAAGTCCACCAGCGGCAAGTACACCCGCGTGACGATGACGAAGACCTTCCCCGTCTATATCAACTACACCACCTATGGCCGCGACACGACCGGGGCGCTGGTGCAGTTCGACGACATCTATGGCCGCGACGCGCCGGTGCTGGCCAGCTTTGCGAAGCCGCGTGAACTGAAGACCACGCAGCGCACCAGCAACGAGGCGATCATCAAGCTGGACAACCCGTTGTAAGGCGGGCCGAGGGGCCTGCCTTGCCACGCCTGCCGCTTCGCTATGCCGCGCTTCGGCTGGTTCGCCACGTGCGCGGCGGTGAGGCGACGCTGATCGTGCTGGCCATCGGCGTCGGCATCGGCGCCGGGCTGCTGACGGTGGTGCAGGGGGCGCTGGCGCATGGCCTGCAGCACCTGTTCTTCGGGGTGAACATCAATCGCCTGTCCGCGCTCGGCTCGATCCGCCATCCGTGGCGGCTGCTGGCGCTGCCGCTGGGCGGGCTGGTGCTGATCGCGGTCAACCGCATCGCCCGGCTGAAACAGGCGCCGGTGGACGTGGTCGAAGCGAATGCCCTGCATGGCGGGCGCATTCCGTTGCGCGACAGCCTGTGGGTGATGTTGCAGACCATCCTGTCGAACGGCTTCGGCGCCTCGGTGGGGCTGGAGGCGGCCTATAGCCAGGCCGGGGGCGGGCTGGGCTCGCTGGCCGGGCAGGCGCTGCGGCTGCGGCGCGGCGACCTGCGGATGCTGGTGGGCGCGGGCGCGGGCGCGGCGATCGCCGCCGCCTTCGGCGCGCCGCTGACCGGCGCGTTCTATGCATTCGAAGTGGTGATCGGCGCCTATACCCCCGCCGCCATCGCCCCGGTGGCCGCTGCCGCGTTGGCCGCCGCGCTGGTCAGCCGCGCGCTGGGGGCCGAACCCTACCTGCTGGTCGTGCCGGTCAGCGATGTGCTGACCACGCACGATTACCTGCTGTTCGCCGGGCTGGGGCTGGTCTGCGCCGCCGCCGGGATCGCGCTGATGCAGGCGCAGGCGGGGATGGAGCGGCTGGTCACGCGCCTGCCGTTGCCGGCGACATGGCGGCCACTGCTGGGCGGGCTGCTGCTGGTGCCGCTGGCGCTGGCCAGTCCGCAGGCGCTGTCATCGGGACACGGGGCGCTGCGGCTGGATCTGGCGCTGCAACCGGCCGCATCGTTCCTGCTGTTCGTGTTCGCGGTGAAGGCGCTGGCCTCGCTGGTCTCGCTGAGCTGCGGGTTTCGCGGCGGGCTGTTCTTCGCCTCGCTGTTCCTGGGTTCGCTGCTGGGGCCGGTCTATGCCCATGCGGTCAACGCCCTGGCCGGCCATCCGGTGCTGGGCGATCTCGACGCGGCGCTGGTGGGCATGGCGGCGTTCGCGGTCACCGTTGTGGGCGGGCCGATGACGATGGCGCTGCTGGTGCTGGAGGCAACCGGCAACTTCGCCATCACCGGCGTGGTCATCGCCGCCGTGCTGTGCGCCTCGGCGTTCACCCGGGCGCGGTTCGGCTATTCGTTCTCCACCTGGCGCCTGCACTTGCGCGGCGCGGCGGTGCGCAGCGCGCGCGACATCGGCTGGGCGGCCTCGCTGACGGCGGCGCGGCTGATGCGGCGCGATGCGCGGACGGTCGATGCCGACGCGACGATTGCCGGGTTCCGCGCAAAAGTGCCGCTGGGCGCGACCAGCCGGGCGATCCTGGTGGACGGTGGCGGATGCTATCGCGGCATCGTCGCCACCGCGCAGGCGTGGGATGCCGCGCTGGACCCGCAATCGCCGGTGGCGACGCTGGCAACGTTGTCCGAACACGCCGTCGCGCCGGATGTGCCGATCAGCGATGTGCTGGACCGCTTCGAACGACTGGGCGCCGACGATCTGGCGGTGGCCGATGGCGAAGGCCGGGTGCTGGGGGTGCTGACCGAGAAGTACGTCAACCGGCGCTATATTGAGGAAAGCGAGAAGTATCAGTCGCAGTTGTTCGGGGAGTGATCACTCGCCGATCATGATCTCCAAAGGAATTCGTCAGTTCGACGTTGCCGCGGCAAGCGGCGACACTTTGCGCAGCATGGGAGTGATACAAGACTGGCCACTTGCAAAATAGGAAATATGTAAGCGCCTCATCCTCTCATGCACTCGTGAATTTAGATTCATTTTCCGTAGAATTTGGGGCGCAAAATGCGTAAAAATCACGCCATCGCGCCGCATTTATGCATGACTATAGCAAAGGCTCAACGATGATGATGGACAAGACCGCCGTTACCGTGATGGTTGAGGATTTTTGGCGATCCTTTATTCCCGTTGCCTTCAGCGGCGATCAAAATACTGCCGCCCTGATTGTGGAACGCTTCCAAAAACAAATCAATGATATGGCCGCTATAATGCCCAATGAAGAGGCGGCGATGTTCTGCCAAATGGTGGAAGAACAACGCGAAAGACTTTTTCAGGAATACAATACTAATCCCGCCGCATTGAAGGAGCGCCTAGGCATCCCGGATGGCATTGCATCAATCCAAAATTCAGCCCAGAACACCGACAGGCGCATGAATCTTGGAGAAATCGCAGTCCGCACAGCAGTGCGAGCAACGATCTGGGAGAGCATACGATCAATATTCAGGATTATACGCTGAACGGTTTCGAAAAATCTATGCGCACCGTCGAGGAGTGATTGGTTTTTGCCCACATCCGTAGATTAACTTAGCCATCTTCATTATGCAGGTTCTATCGATAAAAAAGAAGATTACCTGCGCAGTTATCGGCCCATCCACCTAAGACCAACGCGCTCGCAAACCCGTAAGGCGGAAACTCTCACGCCTCGCCGATGCGATCCGCATAGAGCAGCCGGCCGCCGGCCATGTGCAGCAGGGCGTTGTCGAAATCGTCGGGCGACATCGCGAAGCAGCCTTCGCTGCGGCCCAGCTTGCCGTACTTCGGCAGCATGTCCGCCGCCGCGTACCACGCGGGGTGCATGACGATGGCGCGTTCCAGCGCGTGCGAGTTGTCGGCGTCGATGCCCTGCAGGCGGATCGAGGTGCCGTACTTGCCTTCGTACCAACTGCCGGTGAGGTACGCCCCGCGCGAGGTGGCTTCGGAGCCGACGGTGTTGGAGAACAGCTTCAGCCAGCCGTCATGCTCAGGGTCCGACCCGCGCCCGTGGGCGACAAGGAAGCTTTGCACGGTGCCGGCTTCGAGGTTGGCGAAGTGCAGGCGGGGCTTCGACGAGGGCATCGCGAAATCGGCGACGCCGACGATGTCCGCGCGCCACAGCGAGGCCCCTGCCCGCTCGCGCTCACGCCGGGCGATGTCCAGCACGCGGCGCTGGTATGGTGTCATCGCGGAGGGTGTTGCGGCAACCGGCTTGGCAAAGGCGTTGTCGAATTCGGTGTTCAGGTCGAAGCCCGGCGCGGCGGGGACGAGTTCCTGCGCACTGGCGCGGCCGGGCAGCACCAGCGCAGCACCCGCTGCCAGCGTCGACTTGATCAGCCCGCGTCTATTGAACCCACCACCCATAGGCTGTGGATAATAGGCCACACCGCCTGAAATGGCCAGATTCGAATCGGCCTGCCGGTTTCGACGGGCGATGAATCGATTGAATCAGGCGTTTGCGAGCGCCGCCAGCGCCTCGCCATCGACGCGCATGACGGTCCATTCGTCCATCGGTTTGGCGCCCAGCGCCTTGTAGAAGCCAATCGACGGTTCGTTCCAGTCCAGCACCCACCATTCCAGCCGCGCGCAGTCGCGCTCGACACAGAGCGCCGCCAGCCGGGCCAGCAGCGCCTTGCCCAGGCCCCGTCCGCGTGCCGCCGGGCGCACGAACAAGTCTTCGAGGTAGATGCCGGGCTTGCCCTCGAACGTCGAGAAATTGTGGAAGAACAGCGCGAAACCGCAGGGGGTGGCGTCGGCCTCGGCGATCAGCACCTCCGCATAAGGGCGCGGGCCGAACAGGTGTTCCCCAAGGCGGGTTTCGTCGAAGCGGACGTTGTCGGCCAGTTTCTCGTAATCGGCGAGTTCGCGAATCAGCGATGCGATCAGCGGCAGGTCGGCAGGGGTGGCGGGGCGGATGGCGGTGCTCATAAGGCCGCGTTAACGCGCGCTTATCGCCGTCGCAATCAGTTCCCGCCGATCTGCATGTGATCGCCATCGATGCTGACCTTGCCCAGCCGGCGCAGCGCCGACTGGCCCAGCAG
>JAGWVC010000129.1 GCA_018971065.1 Sphingomonadales bacterium
GCACCCAGCGCCAGCGCGGCCATGCCGTGAAGCTGCTTCATCACTGCTTTCTCCTCGCCGGCGTTTCAGGGTGTCAGGGGGGAAGGCCGGCACCCGGCACATAACCCACGCGGCGCGCTTGCGGCTATCGCATTCGACACCGCGCCATTGAAAATTCGCAAAAACGGCGGATCACGCGTTGGCGGCGGGCGCCTTGCGGGTGGTCACCGCCAGCCGCACGCTGTCGGTGCGTCCGGTGTCGCGGCCGCTGCGCCGCTCGGCCGGGGCCACGCGGTTCTTGCCGTCGCGCTTGGCGCGAAACAGCGCCGCATCGGCCATCGGCACCAGCTCGGCCAGCGTCGCGGCGGTCTCGGGCAGGGTGGCCACGCCGAAGCTGGCGGAAATCGCCGCCTGATGCACTTCGCTCAGCGTCTCGATCCGCATCCGCAACTGCTCGGCCTTGGTGGCGGCATCGTCCAGCGGGCAATCGGGCATGATCACCAGCAGCTCCTCGCCGCCATAACGACAGACGATGTCCGATGGCCGCAACCCGCCCACCAGTTGCCCGGCCACGTCGCGCAGCACCGCATCGCCCTTGGCGTGGCCGTGCTCGTCGTTCAGCAGCTTGAAGTTGTCCAGGTCCAGCAGCATCACCGAAACGGCGGTGCCGCTGCGCTCGGCCAGGCTGATGTAGCGCTCCAGCGCGTCTTCCATATAGCGCCGGTTGTACAGCCCGGTCAGCGGGTCGCGCAGCGATTGCGTGCGCAGCTTCTCGCGCAGGGCAATGTTGGACAGCGCCAGCGACATCGAATCCGCCAGCGCCTGGCCAATCCGGCGCACCCCCATCAGTGCGTCGTAACTGTCCTCGCGGTCGGTCGCCACCATCAGCAGGCCATAGACGGTGCCGCGCGCCATCATCGGAATTTCCAGCGCGCCCGCGCTGCTGGCATGGTGCGAACAGCACAGCGTCGTCGATCGCGGATCGTTGATATGCCGCCGCCCGCGCTTCAGCGCCCAGCAATTGGCCGGCGCCAGCGATTCCGCCGGCAGATAGCTGCCCGGCATGTCCCAGGCCCCGGCCAGGTCCAGCCGGTCGCGCGAATTGTTGAAGATGTACAGCGCCACGCCCCAGCCGGGCAGCAGCCGCTGCGATGTCGCCATCAGCACCGCCGTCGCGTCGTCATAGGTGTCGGCGCTCTGCAGCATGTCGGTCATCGTGAACAGTTCGTCGGTCTGCGCCTTGCCGTCGCGTGCATCGCGCACCAGCCGTTCGCGAACGTGCGAATCCACCCCGCCATAGACCGCCGTCAGGCATTGCAGCGCCACCGCCACCAGCACCAATCCGAAACCCGTGCGCAGCCACAGTGACCCGCCCGATTCGACATGCAGCGCCATCGCCAGCGCGGCGCAGGCCCCGGTCAGGGCAATCACCAGCGAAACCCACAGCACGGCCAGCGTGCGCAAGGTGCGGCGGCTTGCCACCGCGTTCATCACGGTCTTGTCCATGGTCTTCCGCCTCGCCGTGCAATCTCCCTGAACGCCTAGGACGACAGGTTTGCCATCGGGTTAAGCCGGCACCTAGGGAATCACCGTTTATATCTGTAATCAGGTGATTTTTTCCAATGTCGCGCCGAAATCGCGCGCTTCCCACAGCAGCAGCGCCCCGGTGGCAACATGCAGGAACCCGGTCACCACCGGGTCTGCACGCACGATAGGGTCCAGCACGCCGGTGGCCCTGGCCGCATCCGGCACCCGGCTGCGCACCAGCGCTGCCAGCTCGATCATCATCGCCAGCATCATCAGCATCACCGCGCTGGCGAAGTGATCGTACAGCCGCGCCACATCCAGCCGTGGCCCGCCCGCCGCCGCAACGGCATCGGCAAACCCGGCCAGCAGGTCATCGCCATGCCGCAGCACCAGGTCATGCGGCGCGCCCGATATGCACCCCCACACCGGAATGCCCAGGTTCATCTGCCGCACCATGCCCCAGTCCATCAGCCCGCAGTGCAGGGCATCGGCCTCGTCGCGCCAGAACCAGGCATTGTCGATATGCGTGTTCCAGTGCGCCAGCCCCACGAAATCCGGATCGGCATACAAAAACCGCCGCACCGCCCCCTGCCGCTCGACAAACCGCACCGCATCGCGCTCGAACCGCGCCAGAAACGCCGCGTCGCGCACCGGCGCCGGCAGCAGCGCCGGGCACTCGCGCGCAAAGTCACGCAGGCCCGCCACCGCCGCCCGCACCCCGGCCACATCATGCGCAATCGGCAGGTCGGCCTCCGCCACGGCGCGATCGAACGGAAACAGCCGCTCCGCCTGGGGTGAAAGCAACCCGGCCTTGAACGTCCCCGCCAGCCGCCCCTGCGCCGCCAGCAGCGCGCGATAATAGGGCAGCGGGTCGTCCAGTTCATGATCCATGCATTTGGGCAACAGCGGCAGGATCGCCCCGGTGCCGAACGCGATCCGCTCGGTAATCAGCAGCCCGGTGCCGCTGTCATGCTCGAAATCGCCGAAAAACGCGCGCGGCACCGCCACCGGAAACGCGGGATGGCGTGACAGCGCCGCCAGCCGGATCTCCGGCTCGAGCTCGAACTTGCGCCGATCCCGGAACGGATCGCCGAAATCGCGTGAGAACTTGACGAACAGCTCACGCGGCAGCGCCGGAGCATCCTGCGCATAATCCACCGCAAACCGCGCCTTGTGGCCCGAATTGCCCTCCGCCACTTCAGTAAAGTCGCGCAACCCCACCACCGCATTGCCCGGTGGCAGCGACCCGAACGCGTGCCCCGCCCGCGTCAGCCATTCCGCCCCCGCCGCCTGCAAGGCCTCGGCATCGGCCGGAATCGTCAGTCCGGTGGCATCGCCGACAACCTGCCGCACCCCCATCAATCCTGCTTCAGCGCCGCCCCATAGGGATTGGCTTCGGGCAGGCCATGCTCTGCCTCCCACGCCTCGATGTCATCGTAACAGGCCTCGACAACCGACGCATATGTCTCGTGAAAGAACCGCCGCTGGTCGGCATGGTCGAACACGAACGGCCGGTTGCGGCGCACCGCGTTCAGCACGATCGGCGCGATGTCGTCGGGGTGATAGAACCGCAGCGAACTGTGCGTGGTGTCGGTGGTCTTGAACACGACCTCGGCCTTCTCCTCCGGCCCGCCGAACCGCGCCGGGCGATAGGTGCCGTTGTTCTCCTTCATCCCGCTCGCCACCGCGCCGGGGCAGTAGGACGTGGTGAATACGTTGTGCGGCTTCAGCTCGATGGCCATGTTCATCATCATGCCGATGATCCCCGCCTTCGCCGCCGAATAGGGCGCGTGGACCGGCAGCCAGCCCGGCAGCAACCCCGCCATCGATGCCGTCGCGCAGATATGCCCGCCACCCGCCGCGATAATGTCTTCCAGGAATGCCTTGGCGGTGAACGTCGTGCCCAGCAGGTTGACGTGGAGAATCCATTCCACGTCCTCGTCGCTCATCTCCACCACCGGGGTGAAACTGGTGGCGCCCGCGTTGGCGAACACCAGTTGCACCGGCCCCAGCGCGCGCGTCGCCTCATCCTTCATCGCCCGGATCGAATCGCGCTCGCACACATCGACATGCACCGCCACCGCCTCGCCGCCGGCCGCCTCGATCTGCGCCACGGTGCGCTTGGCGTTGTCCAGGATGATGTCGGCCACCGCCACCCGCGCGCCGTCCTTGGCCAGTTGCCGCGCCAGCCCGGCGCCGATGCCGCTGCCCCCGCCGGTGACGACCGCCGCCTTGCCGCTGATTTCGGTCATGTCTGCTGCTCTCCCATGAATTTTCTAGAGTGTCGGCCGCGCCACATCGGCTGGCAAGGGCAGGGTCGAAGGATCGTCGGGGCGGAAGAACGCCTCGGCAAAGTCTGCCGGCGCCCCCGCTTCACCCACCAATCGCGCGAACTTGTGCCCCTCGAACGTCGCCGCCGCCAGCGTCCGCGCCGACAGCGCATCGCCGATCGTGAACACCTGCGCCACCCGGCCCGCCAGTTCTCGCGCCAACCCGTCCTGCGGCACCCGCCCCGTCACCAGCACCACCGCGTCGAACCCCTCGCGCCGTTCCTCGCCGGTGTGCACATCGTACAGCACCGCCGCCCCCGGCTCGATGCCGCGCACCCACGTGGTCGGCGCAAACCGCACCCCGGCCTGCTTCAGCCGCTGCACCACCTGCCGCGCCTCGAACGCATCGACCAGCCGGCCAGAAACCGGCGTGAATCTCGCCGTCGCATAGACCACCTCGGCCCCGCCCGCCGCCAGCAGCTCGGCCAGCCCGGTGCTGGCGTGCAGCCCCTCGCCATCGGCCAGCAACACCCGCCCACCGGGCCGCGCGCCGCCCACCAGCACATCCTCGGGCCGCAGCACATGCGGCAACGCGCTGCCCGGTATATCCGCATCCATCGTGATCGACCGCCCACCGGGCGAGTACACCGCCCCCGTCGCCACGATCACCGCATCGGGCTGCAACACCAGCACAGCCTCCGCCGTCGCCACCCCGCCCAGCCGCACATCGACATGCAGTTGCGCCAGCTCGCGCTGCCACCAGCCGATCGCCGTGCCGTAATTCCCGCGCCCCGGCAGCTTGGCCCACAGCGCCAGCGCGCCGCCCAGCGCCTCGCGCGCTTCCAGCAGCACCACCTTGTGCCCGCGCAGCGCCGCCACCCGCGCCGCTTCCAGTCCGCCCGGCCCGCCGCCGATCACCACCACCCGCTTCGCCTCGGCCGCCGTGGTCAGCGTCTCGGTCCCCCAGGTCCGCTCGCGATAGCTGGCGGGGTTGATCGTGCAGCCCTGCACGCCCTCGCTGCCGGCAGCCGTACACCAGTTGCAGCGGATGCAGGTGCGCGACCGATCCTCGCGCCCATTCCGCGCGTTCTGCACGAAATCCGGTTCGGCAATCAGTTGCCGCGCCGCGCCGCCCATGTCGATCACCCCATCGGCAATCGCCGCCTCCACTTCGGCCAGATCGGTGATCGACCCCAGCACCGACAGCACCGGCACCGTCGCCGCGCCACGCACCGCCTCCACCGCCGGGCGATAGAACTGGTGCGCGATGAAGTTGTGCGGCATCCCGTGGTGGAACTGCTGCGGCTCCATGCCCACATCCAGGTCGATATAGTCGATCAGCCCTTCGGCACACAGCCGGCTCACCACTTCCCGCGCGGTCGCCGTGTCATACCCCCCGGCAATCTGCTCGTCGCAGTTCAGCCTCATGCCGATCGCCATGCGCCCGCCACTGCCGCGCCGCGCCGCGCTCAGCATCTCCACCATGAACCGCATGCGGTTTTCAAGGCTGCCGCCCCACCGGTCATCGCGCTCGTTGTAATAGGGCGACAGGAACTGCTCGACCATGCTGGCATGGCTGCCGTGCAGCATCACGCCGTCGAAACCCGCCGCCGCCAGATTGGCCGCGCCGCGCTCCATGCAGGCGATCATGCCCAAAATCTCCGCCTCGCTCATCGCCCGCGTCGAACCGCTGCGCTCCGCAATCGCGAACTGCCGCACCGATGGCGACAACGACGGCGTCTGCGCCCCGAACACCTGCCAGAACCCGCTGCCCAGCCAGTGATACAGCGGCTGCGCGAACGCCACCCCGCCCGCCGCGTGAATGGCATCGGCATAAGCGCGAAACGCCCCGACGTTCTCCGCCAGATTGGGCGAAGGCTGCCGCGTCCGCGCCCGCTCGTGCAGCGCCACCGGGATCACCACCATCCCGCAACCGCCATCCCGCACCCGCGCCGCGCTGTAGGCCACCAGTTCGTCGGAAGGTTTGCTGCCCACCGTCAGCGAACTGCCATGCGGCGCAAAGAAGAACCGCGTCGGCACGGTGACGGGGCCGAGTTGCAGCGGGGTGAACAGGTTGGGGTATTTCGGGTGCATCTTCGCGGCCCCCTCAAGAAAAGAGAGAAGCAGGGGGAATCATTCCCCCTGCACCCCCGATACCTTCACGTTGTGCCTCGCCTCGCACCTCAGCGCTGAAGCGCCGCAGGCTTTGAAGCCGCTTCGCGGGGGCACTATGCTGGCGCGGTTACACAACGCAAAGGACCACTGGGGTCCGGGGATGGTAAATCCCCGGCTTAATCCTTTACCCCTTCAAATGCGGCATCACCTTATCCGCGTACAATTTGGCCTGCGCATAGACTTGCTCATACGAAAGCCCGCCGAACGAGAAGTTCGCCAGCATCTCATAGTCGCCCACCATCTCGACGCGCTCCTGGTGATGCTCGATCAACTGCTCGGGCGTGCCGATCATGTTGCCGCCGATATAGTCCTTGTACGCCTTGTGCGCGCCGCCGGCCGCCGCCGCGGCATCGCCCATGTAGGCATAGGTGGAGTAGGACGGCAGGTCCTTGAAGTGCGGGCTCATGAACTCGTAGTGGTTGGCCACGGTCTCGAACATGCGCGCGAAGTACTTGTCGGTCTGGCGGGCAACTTCGGCCTTGTCCTCGTGGCACAGCACGAAGTCCGAGATGATGAACGGCGGCGCCTTGCGGCCCTGGATTTCCTCGAAGGTCTTGCGATAGGACAGGATTTCGGGGACGGCATTGCGCCAGTCACCCTGGCTGAAGCGCAACGCCTGCGTGCCCAGCTTGGCGGAGGATTCCACTGACGACGGCGACATCGTCACCTGCACCATGCGTTCCTTCCAGCTCTTGAACGGGCCGGGTCGGACTTCGGTGCGCGGAATCTTGTACCACTTGGTGTCGGCCTCGACGATGCCGGTCTCGCAGCCCTCGATGATGATCGCGGCGGCCTCGTCGAACATCTCGCGGCTGTCGGCCAGTTCCACGCCGAAGCTGCGGAACTCGCGGCGGGCGGCGCCGCGGCCCATGCCCAGCCGCAGCCGGCCGTCGGACAGGATGTCAAGCTGCAGCGCCTGCTCCACCACGCGCAGCGGGTTGTTCCACGGCAGGATCACCGCGCCGGTGATCAGCTCGATCTTGCTGGTCTTGGCCGCCACCCACGAAAGCATCCCGAACGGATCGGGGCAGGCGGCATAGTCGGTGAAGTGGTGCTCGACCGGGCCGACATAGTCGAAGCCCATCGCCTCGGCCTCGACCGCCAGCTTGGTGTCTTCCATGAACTTCTGGCGATCGGGAATGCCTGAAAGGTTCTGGTAGCCCAGGTGCATGCCTACGCGCATCGTGTATCCCTCCTCATGCCCGGCCGCCGCGCGGCGCGGTGGTTCGTTGTCTCGAAATTCAGTCCGCAACGGCGGTAATGGGTTCTTCGCCGTTGAGCGTGCAACGGTGGTACTCGCGCCGGCTGGCGGTGTCGTAAGGCGTCACCCGGTGCATCGCGCCGGTGTTGTCCCACATCGCCAGGTCGCCCATCTGCCATTGGTGGCGATAGACGTACTTGTCCTGCGTGGCGTGCCGCATCAGGCTTTCCAGCAGGTCGTGGCTCTTGGCGAAATGCATCCCCTCGATGTGCGAGGCCGAGGTGGACAGCACCAGCGACTTGCGGCCCGACTTGTGGTGCCACACCAGCGGATGCGTGGTGACGGGGTACGAACACCACACCGCGAATTCCTCGGGCGTCACCGTCCGCATCGCCGGGAACAGCGCCGCCTGCATGGTGTGCACCACTTTCAGCGTCGCGTAATAGTCCTGCTCGTCCTTCGGCAGGTCCTCATAGGCGGCATAAGTGCTGCAAAACAGCGTGTCGCCGCCTTGCGTGGCCATGCGATACGGCGTGAACAGCGTCGCGAACGGCGGCGTCGTCTCATAGCTGCCGTCCATGTGCCACAGGTGGTTGCCGGGCAGGAAGCGCGCGTAATCGGGGTTGATGTCGGGGTCCAGGCTGACCTTCAGCACGCCGCCATCGCCCTCGTTCAGCGTCTTGCCGTCGGCGCCGCGCTTGGCCCCGCCCACGCGCACGTCGCCCAGCGTGGCGGCAATCGCACGCAGTTCCTCGTCGCTGGGGTGCAGCCCGCGCACCACCACCGCGCCGCGCCGGACCAGCAGCGCGCGGATATCGTCGCGGAACCGGCCAGATAGCAGGTCGGCCTTGTCGATCAGCAACTGCGACCCGATAACCGGGGTCAGGTCTACGGTCTCCAGCGCCACGACATCCTCCTCGAAAACGAATCGGACCGGGTGTTCCGGCTCCGCAATTAATGTCACCTGAGCCGTAGCAATACCGCTGGACAAATCCCCTGTCACGAGGAATCTTCACGGCATGATCGACCCTGTTACCGACTGCGCGATCCGCCAGCTTCACGCCCGCTATGTCGATGCCGTCTGGCGCAAGGACAGCACCGCCTTCGGCCAGTGCTGGACTGCCGATGCCCGCTGGCTGATCGCCGGAATCGACGCGCCCGGCAGGGCGGCGGTGGTCGAAACCTTCGATGCCCTGATCGCCCCCAGCGAATCGGTGCTGATGATTCCCGGCGCGCTGGTGCTGGACGAAACCGCGCAAGGCATCGTCGGCCGCGTCACCGTCACCGAACTCATCAGGCGGCCGGGGATGACCATGCGCACCATCGGCCGCTATTACGACCGCTATGCGCGCGAAAACGGGGTCTTGTGCTTCGCTTCGCGCCACTGGCACGCCGCCTATCGCGGCGCCACCGACCTGTCCGACGCGATGCTCCCGCGTGAGGAATACGGCCCGCCCCCGGCGATGCCGTCCGCCTGAATTCCCGTCTCCACCGCCGCGTCGATCCGCCCCAGCAGGCCGCGCAGCGTCGCCAGTTCATCCGCCGAAAACTGGCCGAATATCGCCGCTTCCATCGCCAGCGCCTTGGGTGCGATTGCCTCGTACATCGCGCGCCCGGCCTCGCTCAACGCCAGCAGGTGCGATCGCCGGTCCTCCGGGTTCGGCTGCCGCACCAGCAGCCCGCGCTCCACCAGCGCGATCGCCGCGCGGCTCACCGTCACCTTGTCCATCCGCGACACCGCGCCGATCCCCGCCTGCGTCACCGGCGCTTCCTCGGCGGTGATGGCGATCACCCGCCA
>JAGWVC010000130.1 GCA_018971065.1 Sphingomonadales bacterium
TGGCCATGGGCTGGAGCCGGTCGGCGGAAAGGCTCATCGAGGGGTGTGCTCCGGTAGATCGGGCGCGTGACGCGCGGAAAACGGCACGCCGCAATGCAGCGTGATTCGTGCGCGGCTTCCTTTGCGGATGGGTCCCGATGCGTCAAGGCGTGCGTGGCCGGACGGGCGCGACGGCGGCCCGAATCACCTCGATTGCCACGCAACCGCGACGATTCGGGGAAAGCACGCGATTGCATGCAACCAAGGCTTTGCATTCGCGGCGTTTCGGATTACGCCTGCGACATGAATGGCGGGGATTTGGACGCGATCCTGCAACGGATCGACAGGGCGATCGGTCGGATCGGTGCGGCGTGCGACAAGGCTGGCGGTGTCGATGCGCCCGCAGCCAACGGCAATGACGCCGCGCTGGTCGCCGAGAATGCCCGGTTGCGCGGCGCTGTCGGTGAGGCAATCGCCCGGATCGACCAACTGCTGGCGCCGACGGCGGGCGCCCCGGAATGAGCAACGTCGATCTTTCCATCGGTGGCCGCAATTATACAGTGGCCTGCGCCCAGGGTGAGGAAGACCATGTCGCCGCGCTGGGGCGGTTGATCGACGGCAAGCTGGCCGACATGCCCGGCGGGCAGGCGCATGGCGAGACGCGATCGCTGCTGTTCGCGGCGCTGCTGCTGGCGGACCAGGTTCATGAGCTGGAGGCCGAGAACGCCCGGTTGTCCGCCGCCCCGCCGCGCCTGCTGCCGCTGAAGCGGCTGGGCGAACTGGCCGAGCGGCTGGAACAACTGGCCGAGGCTGTCGAAACCCGCTCGTAAAAATCGGCAGCCCGCTTGAGATTGGCGGCGCCTGCGGCTACATGGGGCGCGACGGGACTGCCCGGTGCGCGCCATGAACATCCCTGAGGCTATAAGCAAATCCTTGGGGGCTGTCCCTGCCCTGATCGCCCGGGTCTCCGCGAGGTCAGGAACACATGGTCCCCACCTGACGTGAACGCGTCAGTGGATTTCTAGGGCAAACGGCCCATGGTGGTCCCGTCACCCCGGAGTGGTCGATATGCGGCCTCTGGCGGGCTGCGAACGGCCGTCTAGCGCGCTTCCGGTGCTCACGTACTGATGTACGCTGCGCTCCGGGTCGCGCAAGCCAGCCATTCTCGCTCCACCATAGACCGCATCTCGACCACTCCTCCCTCGCAATGGAAAAAGTGGCTTGAACGAGAAGCATGAACTGCGCGGGGTCTTGCGCGCGGCACGCAAGGCGCATGTGGCGGGGCTGGCGGCGGCGACGCGGGCGCTGGTGCTGATGCGGCCGCCGGCGGTGCTGGTGCGGGCCATACCCGAGGGCGCGTGCGTGGGCCTGTACCATGCCGTGGGCGCCGAGGCACCGGCGCGGGGATATGCGAAGTGGTTTGTCGAGAACGGACGGCGCGTGGCGCTGCCGTGGTTTGCCGGGCGCGAGGCGGCGATGGTCTTTCGCGAATGGCGCGACCCGTGGGGCGACGACGGGCTGGAGCCTGGCGCTTTCGGGGTCCCCCAGCCCGATTCATCCGCCGAGGTTGTGGTGCCGGACTGGCTGATCGTGCCGCTGGTGGGCTTCACCGCCACCGGCGACCGGCTGGGCCAGGGCGCCGGGCATTACGACCGCTGGCTGGCGGCGCATCCCGATGCCCGCGCGGTGGGACTGGCGTGGGACTGCCAGTTGTGCGAATCGCTGCCGATGGAACCGCACGACCGGCCGCTGCTGGCGGTGGTGACGCCGACGCGGCTGTATGGAGACCTGTCATGATGCGCAAGGAACCGAGCTGGCGAATCCCGGCGGGCGTGCTGCTGCTGGTGGCGGTGCTGGCGGTCTATGCGCTGGCGGTGGCGCGGTGGCTGGGGCCGTGGATCTCGCTGCTGCCGGTGCTGGGGCAGCTTGTGGCCTATGTGCTGCTGGGCATCGTCTGGCTGTGGCTGCTGCCGGTGCGGCGGCTGCTGTTCTGGATGGAGCATGGCCGGTTGCGCTGAGTGCCCGCAGCAATTTCCAGAACCTGAGATACGAAAAAGGCCGGGCGATTTGCCCGGCCTTTTCAGTTTCCTGAAGGAAAATCCCCGAGTGGCGCGAGTGACGGGGCTCGAACCCGCGACCTCCGGCGTGACAGGCCGGCACTCTAACCAACTGAGCTACACCCGCGTTTCCGCAGAGCTGCACCGCTCGGGGAGCCGCGCCACTAAGGCAGCGATGGGGGGCTGTCAACAGCCTTGGAAGGGGTGCGGCGAGGAATTTTCACATCTCCGACACAAACCCGCTTCGCGCATGGGGGATGATACCGGGATCGTGCGTTAACCATTCCTTGGTCCCGGTTTGGCACAGTGCGGCAATCGACGAATTGCAACACGGGGACTGACTGTCGTGACCATTGTTTCGCGTGTCTTGGCAGGCCTGCTGGCCGCGTCGCTGGCCGGATCACAGGCAGGCCCGGCCTTCGCGGCACCGGCGGTGTCGGTGGATAGCGCGGTCTTTGTCGAGCGGGTGAAGCTGCGCGACGGGGCAGCGGTGCGTTCGCTCGAGCCGGCCTCGCGGCTGGTGCGTGGTGACCGCGTGGTGACGGTGGTCAACTGGTATCGTCTGGGCGGGAACGGCGGCTTTGTCGTCACCAATGCCCTGCCGAACGGTCTGGCCTATCAGGCCAGTGGCGAGCCGAGCGAGGAAGTCTCGGTGGATGGCGGCCGCACCTGGGGGCAGCTCGGCGCATTGCGGGTCGGCGGGCGGGTGGCAACGCCCGAGGACGTCACGCACGTGCGCTGGCGGGTTTCGCCGAATCAGGCGATGGTGGGCGCGGGGCGGATCGCCTATGCCGGGTTCGTGCGGTGAGGCTGCTTCGCTAGCATTTCTCGTATTTCCAGTTTCGTTTCCGGCCTTCGCCCAGCCATTCGATGGCCTGGGCGATTCGCTTTTCGCGGGTGGCGTCCTGCTTCGCCTCGGTGATCCATTCGAGATATTCGCGGCGGTGCGACGGGGCGAAACTGTCCCAGGTGGCCTGTGCGGCGGGGTTGGCGGCGATCCGGGTTGCCACATCGGCCGGCATCGCGATTTCCGCGCGCGGGGTGCGCGGCGACGCCGGTTTGCGCTCACCCGTGCGGATGCGGGTGCGGACGGCGTGGAGTTTGGCGGTCAGTTCGGCATCGGACGGCAGGTCGGACAGGCCGGTGATCTTGCCGTAATCGAGATCAGGCCCGCCCTGGCGCCCCTCACCGTGGATCATGAAGGCGGCGTGGGCCTTGAACGCCGACATGCCCGCAACAAGCTTGCCGGCCAGCGTGAAGTGCGGACGCGACCACTTGATGGTTTCGGCCACCTCCGGCAGCGCGGCATGGACCAGCACCCGCAGGTGCTCGAGGATCGGCCGGGCGAAATCCGGGGCGGCGGCGATGTAGGCATCGATGCGCGGGTCCCGGCTCATTTCGCGGCTCCCTATACGGCCACCGGCGCGGCGATGTGCGATTGCGGGGCATAGCCAGTGACGGCGAAATCCTCGATCCGGTAATCGAAGATGCTGCCCGGCTGGCGGGCGATCGCCAGATGCGCCTCACCCGACGGCGCGCGGGCAAGTTGTTCCTCCACCAGCGCGGCGTGGTTCAGGTAGAGGTGAACGTCGCCCCCCTGCCACACCGCCTCGCCGGGTTGCAGGCCGGTCTGCTGCGCCAACATGCGGATGAACAGCGCCAGGCTCCACATGTTGAACGCGAAGCCAAGGCCGAGATCACACGAGCGCTGGGTAAGCAGGCCCGAAAGCCGGCCATTGGCGACATGGAACTGATAGGTCTTGTGGCACGGCGGCAGCGCCATCGCGTCGAGTTCGGCGACGTTCCAGCCTTCGACGATGTGGCGGCGGCTGCCGGGGTTGTCCTTCAGCGAGCGGACGAGGTCGGCGACCTGGTTGATGCCGTGCGGGCGTTTGCGGAACAGCCCTTCCCCGACCGATTCATAGACCGGCCAATCGACCCACTGCTTGCCGTAGACCGGGCCGAGATCGCCCCATTGCGCGGCGAAGGCTTCATCGGCGACGATGCGGGCGGAGAAGTCGGCGCGAGTGATCGCCTCACCGGTCTCGCGGCGGTAGCGGTCCAGCGGCCAGTCGGTCCAGATTTCGACGCCCTGGGCGCAAAGGGCGCGGATGTTGGTCTGCCCGGTGAGGAACCACAGGAATTCGCGCGTGGCGGTCTTCCAATAGACGCGCTTGGTGGTGAGCAGCGGCATCGCGCCGGTGGACAGGTCGAAGCGGATGGTCTCGCCGAACAGCGACCGGGTGCCGACGCCGGTGCGATCGACGCGTTCGTCGCCTTCGGTCCAGATGCGGCGCATCAGGTTCAGGTATTGCCATTCCCAATGGGGGGATTCGTTGCTCATTGCGCGGGATTAGCGGCTTGGCGGGCGCTCGTCACCGTCTCGCGCGAATGGGCGTGGGCGGCAATGTCGTCGGGGTAGTAATGGACCTCGCGCAAGTCGCCGGTGGCGTAGCGGGTGATCTGGTCGGCGAAGTGGGGGCTGGCGGGGTCGCTGCTCTCGCCGCCGATCGAGACGGCGCGGGCCCGGACTTTTACGCCGAATTCGACCGCAGCGACGAAGCTGTTGCCGCGCGTGCCGTAGAGGCGCTTCGTGCCGGGGTAATGTTCGGCGCCGAACGCGGCGAGGCTGCCCCATTGCGAGGCGGGGAAGGCGATGGGGGCGCTAGGCTTCGTATCGTCGAACGTTTGGGCGATGGCGCCGTCATTCCGCTGGTAGCGGTTCACATCGCCCCACGGGACTTGCCAGGTGCCGAAATCGGCGGTGAGGCGGGCCACGGCGGTGTCGAGCGCGGCGAGCTTCTGCGCGTCGCTGGACCGGTCGAGCCACTGCCAGCGGGTAAGGCGGCTGTCGGCGATTTCCGGTTTGCCGATGCCAAGCAGCGCATCGCCCCAGAACACCGCCAGCGTGGTGGCGGTGGAATCGAGGCTCCAGCGCTTGTCCCATTGCGTCAGCAGGGCAACGGCGGCGTCGCGCGCGGGAGCCGGGTGGCGGGCGTGGGCGGCGGCAAGTTGGGGGACCAACCGCTCGAATTCGGGCAGCCACGGATCGTAGGCGGCGGTGATGAGGCTATCGAGCGTGAATTGCGAGGTTTCGGCCAGCAGGCGTTCGGCGTGTGGGCCGCGCGGGTTGGCGCCGATCTGGTCCATGTAGCGCGGGTAGTTTGCGGGGTTCGGCGAATCGGCGCCGGCGGCGGTCCACGGGGCGTTGTTGGTGTTGTAGGCCCAGCCCGAATGCGGGTTGATCGCCTGGGGCAGCGTGGCCAGCGCGTGGAGACCGTGCCAGTCGGCGGTGGTGCCGTCCACCGGCGCGCGCCAGTCGAGCCGGTCATTACGGACGGGGACGAACTGGGGGTGAAGATAGGCAATCTCGCCCCGGCTGTCGGCAAACAGGGTGTTGTTCGAACTGTTGGCCTTCAGGTTCGCCACTTTCAGGAATTCGGCGAGGGTGTGCGCCTTGGTGCGCAGGTAACTCTGCTGGAGCGCCGCGACCGGACGGTTCATCAGCGCCTGCGCCAGCCAGCGGCTGTTTTCGGCACCGACGACAGGGCCGTGGCGGGTGGCGTAAGTGGTGAAGCGGCAGGTGGCCAGGGTGCCGTCGGGGCGGCGGAAGCGCAGGGTCACGGCGTGTTCGGCAATGGGTTCCAGCTTGCCGAGGTGGCGGGCGAAGCGGCGGCCGTGGCGGGTGACGATGGTTTCGGCGAACTGATCGACATTGTCGATGCCGCTGGAGGTGTGCATCCAGCCGGCGCGGGCGTTGAAGCCCTGATAGATGAAGAACTGGCCCCAGGTGACCGCGCCATAGGCGTTCAGCCCCGCTGCCCAGGCATCCATCAGCGCGCGCAGCCAGGCCGGGCTGCGGGCATAGTCGGCGTGCAGGCGCACGGGGTCGATCCACAGCCGCTGGCGCAGATCCTGCCACAAGGCCCCTTCCCCGTCGGCTTCGGCCTTGCGACCGAGGTTGGTGAGGTAGTTGTCCTCGATCCGGGGGAAATCGTCCTCGGCCTGCGCGGTGATCATGCCGTAGACCGCGTCGGCGTCGGTCTTGCCCGAGACGTGGGCGATGCCCCATTCGTCGCGGACGATGGCGGCGCGATAGTCCCGCGCGGCGGCGGGCGTGGCCAGCACGATCAACGACAGGGCGGCAAATCTGGCGAAGGAACGCATCCGGGCAGGCTAGGCGGCGGGACCATCCCTGCCAAGCGCCGGCTCGCGCATTGCTAACCGTTTCAGCAGTTCGGCCAGCGCGAGGTAAGTGGCCGCCAGCAGCACGACCAGCGCCACCAGGTGGCCGGGCATCGCGGCAAAGCCGAACAGCGCGCGCCACGGGCCGAACGCCGCCAGCAACGCGGCGGCCAGCGCGCCGAGGCAGGTGGCGACGAGTGTGCGGTTGGCGCGGCTGCGCCACGGCCGGGCGCGGGTGCGGATGACGAAGATGACGAGAAGCTGGGTGAGCATCGATTCGACGAACCAGGCGGTGCGGAATTCGGCCACGCTGGCGTGGAACACCAGCAACAGCAGTCCGAACGTGGCGAAATCGAACAGCGACGACAGCGGGCCCATCACGGCGGTGAACCGCTCGATCGCGGCGATGCTCCAGTTGCGGGGTTGGGCAAGGTCTTCGGCATCCACGGCATCGAACGGGATGCCGGTCTGCGACAGGTCATAGAGCAGGTTGTTCAGCAGGATCTGCACGCCGGTCATCGGCAGGAACGGCACGACCAGCGAGGCGACCGCCATCGACAGCATGTTGCCGAAGTTGGAGCTGGTGCCCATGCGCACGTATTTCATGATGTTGGCATAGGTGCGCCGGCCTTCCTCGACCCCGTCGGCGACGACGCCGAGGTCGTTGTCGAGCAGGATCAGGTCGGCGGCGGCGCGGGCGACATCGGTGGCGGTATCGACCGAAAGGCCGGCATCGGCGGCGTGGATGGCGGGGGCGTCGTTGATGCCGTCGCCCATGAAGCCGACGGTGTGTCCGGCCTGCGACAATGCATGGATGACGCGCAACTTCTGGTCGGGCGAGACGCGGGCATAAAGATCGTGGCGCACAACCTGCACCCGCAGCGCATGGTCGCTGAGCTTCGCAATCTCGGCTCCGGTCAGCAGTCCCCGGCACGGCAGGCCCAGCGTGGCGACGAGATGGGATACGACGGGCGCGGCATCGCCCGAGACGATCTTGACGCGCACCCCCAGCCCACGCAGCCGGGCGATGGCGGCTGCGGCCGAAGGCTTCACCGGATCGAGGAAGCAGCAGAACCCGGCAAGGACAAGCCCGGCCTCGTCGGCAGCGGTGACGGTGTCGGCGCTCGTCTCGCGCCAGGCGATGGCAAGCAGGCGTTCGCCCTGCCCCGCGCGCGCATCGATCAGCGCGGTAATGCGCGCGCGGCTGGCATCGTCAAGCGGGCGGGGTGTGCCGCCCTCGTCACAGGCGATGCACAGTGCCAGCACTTCCTCGGGCGCGCCTTTCACCACCAGCAGGCGGCGGCCCCCGTTTTCGGCGAGGACCGAGGCGCGGCGGCGTTCGAAGTCGAACGGCAGGTCGGCAATGCGGGTCCAGCCCGAAATGTCGGCCGGGGCGGCCAGGATCGCCTCGTCCAGCGGGTTGCCGACACCGCTGGCGAAGTGGCTGTTGACCGTGGCCAGTTCGCGGGTGCGCGCGCTTTCCGCACCGTCAGCCCCCGGTGTGGCGGTCAGCGCGATGCGCGCGGCGGTGAGCGTGCCGGTCTTGTCGGTACACAGCACGTCCATCGCGCCGAGGTCGTGGATGGCGGCAAGGCGCTTCACGATGACCTTGCGCCGCGCCATCCGCACCGCGCCGCGCGTCAGCGTGACGGTGGTGACCATCGGCAGCAGTTCGGGCGTCAGCCCTACCGCGAGCGCGGCGGCGAACATGAACGAATCGAGCGCCGGGCGGTGGTGGAACAGTTGCGCCAACAGCACCAGCAGCACCAGCGCCAGCGTCAGCCGCACGATCAGCATGCCCAGCCGCCGCAACCCGCGCTCGAACGCGGCGGGCGGCTCGTCATGCGCCAGATCGGCGGAAATACCGCCCAGGCAGGTCTGGCGGCCGGTGGCGATGACCAGCATCGTCGCCTCGCCCGAGATGACCGCTGTTCCCGCGAACAGCGCATCGAAAGCGTCGGCCATGTCATCGGCGTGGCTGGGGCCGGGGCGCTTCTCGACCGGCCACGGCTCGCCGGTGAGGATCGATTCGTCGATGCGCGCCCCCCGGCTTTCCAGCACGATGCCGTCGGCGGGGACAAGGTTGCCCGGAGCCAGTCGCACGACGTCGCCGCGCACCAGATCCTCGGTGGGCAGTGACGTCACGACGCCGCCGCGCAGCACCGCGACGCGAAGCGCGATGGCGCTGCGCAGCGCCTCGGCGGCGCGTTCGGCGCCGTGTTCCTGGATGACGTCCAGCCCGACCGAGAAGGCGACGATGACAAGGATGATGACCAGGCTGGCGGTATCGCCGGTGGCCCCGGAAACGGCGGCGGCGGCGATCAGGATCAGCACCAGCGGATCGGCCAGGCGGCGCAGCACGCGCAGCAGCAGGCCACGCCCGGCGGGTTCGCTGATGCGGTTGGGGCCGTCGGCCGCCAGGCGGCGTTCGGCTTCGGACGCGGTGAGACCAGCGGCATCGCCCGCGCGCGCGCCAACACGCCAGAACGGCGGAGCGGCATGGTTTGCGGTGGGGTGATCCGGCATGGCCCGCAGGTTACGGCGCGGAACGATCCGCGACAAGAACCTGCGGTAGCCAGCAGAAATAAGTGGTCGGGGAGAGAGGATTCGAACCTCCGGCCCCTGCCTCCCGAAGACAGTGCTCTACCAGGCTGAGCTACTCCCCGACCGATCGAACCACCGGAGTGGTGCGAGGCAGGAGCGCGCCTATAGGGGGCGT
>JAGWVC010000030.1 GCA_018971065.1 Sphingomonadales bacterium
ACCCACAAGGCCCTCTCCGAAGTCGTCGCCGACATCCTCGGCTGGGACTTCATGGAGTTCGACGGCGACCGATCGCAAACCCCGTGGACCTACGAATACCTCTGGTCATGGGTCTTCTCCATCTCCGGCGGAACCTCCGAAATCCAACGCGAAATCACCGCTGACAGACTGCTCAGCCTGCCGAAAGGGCGATAAATCAGGCCGCCTGCCCCGCCTCGTCCATCCCGTCGTCATAGAACTTCGCATACTGCGCGCGATACGCCATCAGCGGCCCGTCGCCATCGACCAGAAACGGCTGCACCAGGTTCTTCTTGTTCGCCCAGATCGGCATGTCCTGCTGGATCTGCTTGACCAGATCGCGCATGCGCGCCTTGGTCACGCGCATCTTGCCCTCGCTGATCCCCACCGGGTGATAGAGCTGCCAGCGCACGTGCGTGTGCCCCGAATCGATCGCGGTCAGTTGCTGCGCCATCAGCACGTTCGTCACATCGGTAAACTCGGTCATCGACTGGCCCGGCCCGGTCGCGCACATGTCGATCTTGCCCTGCATCGGCCCGCGCGGCGTGTTCATCTCGGCGGTCACGGTGTTGCGCCGCCCCCAGCCATCCAGTTTGAATTCCGCCGCGGGTGCCCCCGGCACACCATGCACCGCGCCGAAGTGCGCGTGGTCCTGCCCGTTTTCGGTGATCTCCTGGATGTGGATGTTGACGATCCACTCGTGCGTTTCACCCAGCACCCATTCGCTCGCCGTCTGGCACGCCGGCAGCTTCGCCACCTCCCACTTGGGCGCCTGCTTGCGCGGGTGATACCAGACATAGACCACGCCGGCGGACTCAACCACCGGCCAGCTCGGCACGCAACCCTTCTTCGTCAGCTTCGGCGGGATCGGCTTCTTGGTGTAGGGGATGCCGCTCACCTGCCCATCGCCGTTGAACGTCCAGAAGTGGAACGGGCAGCGCAGGTCGTTGCCCTCAACCACGCTGTTCACGCCGAGATGCGCGCCGAGGTGCGGGCAGGTCGGATCGATCGCGCGAAGCTCGCCGTCCTCGCCACGCCACATCACGAATTCGGTGCCGAAATAGCGCAGCGTGCGGATCTCGCCGCTGTGCAGATCGTCGGACAGCGCCACCGCAAACCAGCCGAAGGGCAACGGCAGATTGTCATATCCCCGCTCAAGCGTCGTCGTCGTCTCGACCTGCAGCATGGCCTTGCTCCGTATGAATGGCTTCAATGCAATTCATACGGTTCATTTCCACCCATACCTTGACGGAGGTCAATTCACGCGTCGAAGTCGTAATAGCGCTCGTACTGCGCGCGATACGCCATCATCGGCCCGTCACCTTCCACCAGCAGCGGTTGCGCCTTGAAAATCTTGGCATTCCAGATCGGAATATCCTCGTTCACCTGTTTGACCAGATCGCGCATCCGCGCCGCCGTCACCCGCATCCGCCCCTCGCTCAGCCCCGGCGCGTGATAAAGCTGCCAGCGCAAGTGCGTGTGCTGCGAATCGATCGGCGTCACCTGCTGCGAATGGACGACGTGAGTCACGTCGATGAACTCGCTGATCGACTGGCCCGGCCCGGTCGCCTTCACGTCGATCACGCCGTGCATCGGCCCGCGCGGCGTGTTCATCTCCGCCTCGACGCGGTTGTGCCGCACCCAGCCGTCGATCGCGAACGCGCCCGCCGGCGCCTTCGGCACACCATGCACGGCGGCGAAGTGGGCATGGTCCTGCCCGTTCTCGGTAATTTCCTGGCAATGGATGTCGATCACCCACTCATGCGTCTCGGCCAGCACCCATTCGCCGTTGTCCGGACACTCGGGCAGTCCCGCCACTTCCCACTTCGGCGCCGCGCGCTTGGGGTGATACCAGACATAGACCACGCCATCGCGCTCGGCCACCGGCCAGCTCGGCAGGCAATTCTTGCGCAGCTTGGGCGGCACCATCTTGCTGTACGGAATATCGGTCACCCCGCCATCGCCGTTGAACCGCCAGTGGTGGAATGCGCAGCGCAGGTCGTTGCCCACCACTTCGCTTTTCACCCCCAGGTGCGCGCCCAGATGCGGGCACACCGGATCGACCGCGCGCACCGCGCCGTCCTCGCCGCGCCAGGCCACCAGCTCGGTACCGAAATAGCGCAGCGTGCGGACCTCGCCCGGCGCCAGTTCGCCCGACATGGCAATGGCAAACCATCCGAACGGAATCGGCATGGCGGCATAGCCGCGGTCGAGGGTCGTGACGGGGGCGTTCATCGGTTTCTCCCGGCCCGCTGCGGGGCCTGTTTTCGGCAATGGCGGATAATGCACATCACTCGATGCATTGTACCGCGAAACAGTCGCGGCGGTCAATCGGCTTCGACCAGCGCCCCCTGCTGCCCTTGGGCGCCACTGCCCAGCGCAAGCTGGCACGAAAGCCGGCAGTCGGCTGACGCCCCCAGCGCCTCCAGCATCTCCGCCTCGTCCTCGCTCGCCGCGGGCAGGCTCGCCAACCAGTCGCCAGACAATCGCACCAGGCAGGTCCCGCACGAGATCGCGCCGCCACACGTGCCCAGCGTCAGGTCCACCGCCTCGCGCAACACCTGCATCAGGTTCGCGCCGTCGCCAGCGGTCAGGGCATGGTCCACGCCCTGCTTGTCGGTGATCGTGAAATTCAGGTCAGCCACAAGATACCCCTTATCTGCCGTGCGGGATTTCGCGGAACGGTACCGCCTTGTCCACGCGGATGTCGCCCGGCATGCCCAGCACCCGCTCGGCAATGATGTTCTTCATGATCTCGTCGCTGCCCCCGGCGATGCGCAACCCCGGTGACCACAGGAAGCGGTGCTGGAACGCGCCCGCCGCCGCGCCGACATCGGCATCGTCCACCAGCCCGAAATGGTCGAGCAGGTCCAGCGCGCGATCGGTCATCGCCTGCGTCGAATTCGACCACAGCAGCTTGCCCGCCGAGCTTTCCGGACCCGGCGCATGGCCGCGCGACAGCGAAGTCAGCGTGCGGAAGCTGGTCAGCCGGATCGCTTCCGACTGCACATAGTAATCGGCCAGCCATTCGCGGAACGCCGGATCGTCGAGCGCGGTCCCGTCCCACGACGGCGTCGCCGCCGCCAGCGCCATCACGTCGCGCCAGTTCAGCCCGGTGCCCGAGCCGAGCGCCGCGCGCTCGTTCATCAGCGTCGAGATCACCACCTTCCAGCCGCCGTCCACGTCGCCCACGCGCTGGTTGTCGGGGATGAACACGTCGGTCAGGAACACCTCGTTCAACTCGTTGTCGCCCGACATCATGCGGATCGGCCGCACCTCCACGCCCGGCGACTTCATGTCGAGCCAGAACACGGTCATGCCCTTGTGCTTGGGCACATCGGGATTGGTCCGCGCCACCAGCATGCCGTAATCGGAAATCTGCGCGCCCGAATTCCACACTTTCTGGCCGTTGATGCGCCACCCGCCGGATTCCCGCACCGCCGCGCAGCGAATGCCTGCCGAATCCGACCCGCTCGAAGGCTCGGAGAACAACTGGCACCAGATCGTCTCGCCGCGCACCGCCGGCGCCACTTGCGCCAGGCTGGCCTCGTCGGCCGAATGCTCCATCAATGCCGGCAACAGCATATGCAGCCCGGTCATAAAATAGGTGAACTGCACGCCGCCGCGCGCTTCCTCCTGATTGAAGATCGCCTCCTCGATCGTCGTCCCGCCGGCGCCGCCGCGCTCCTTCGGCCACGAGATGCAGGCATAGCCCGCCGCCGCCTTGGTCGCCTGCCAGCCGCGCGCGATCTCCTTGTGCGCCGGGTGCCAGTTGCGGCGCTCCTCGGCACTCAGATGGCTCATGTCGGGTGCGTTGGCAGCGATCCACGCCCGCACCTTGGCGCGGTATGCGGCTTCCTGCGGATTGTCGTCGAAGTTCATGCCCGCTCTCCCAGTTCGCCTGCCGCGCGTTGCCGTTCCACCAGCCTTGCTGCCAGCCGCCGCTTCCAGTCACGCTGCCCGCCCAGCACCAGCGCCAGATGCCGGGCGCGGCGATAGAAAAAGTGGCAATCGGCCTCCCAGGTAAAGCCGATGCCACCGTGAGTCTGGATGCTTTCCTTCGCGGCGATCCAGTAGGCGTTGTTCGCCGCCACCCGCGCCGCCGCCGCCGCCACCGGCAGTTCGGGCGCATCGGTGGAAAGCGCCCAGGCGCCGTAATAGGCATTGGCCCGCGCCACTTCATTGGCCACGAACACGTCGGCCAGCTTGTGCTTGATTGCCTGATAGCTGGCGATCGGCCGCCCGAACGCATAGCGTTCCAGCGCATAGTCGCGCGCCATTTCCAACGCGCGGTCGGCCCCGCCCAGCGCCTCGAACGCCAGCAGGATCGCCGCGCGATCGTGGATGCGCTCCAGCAGCGCCAGCCCTTCCCCCGGCGCGCCCAGCACCTCGCCGGGCACGCCATCGAAGTCGATCCGCGCGCTGCCCCGCGTCGGGTCCAGCGTGTCCAGCCGGGTCCGTGTCACGCCGCCCCCGTTCAGGTCCGCCAGCACCAGCACCGGCCCACCCTCGCCCGCCGCCAGCACCAGCGCGTGACTGGCGAACATCGCGTCGGTCACTGGCTGCTTGGTGCCGGTCAACTTGCCGTCGGCAAAGCGCACCGCCAGCCTTTCGCCCGGCACCGGCCCCGGCCCTTCGGAAAAGGCCACCGTGCCCACCACCTCGCCCGCCGCCACGCGCGGCAGCCATGCGGTCTTCTGCGCCTCGCTGCCCGCCACCAGCAGCCCTTCGCCAAACTGGTATATGCTGCTGGCAAACGGCACCGGCGCCAGCGCCCGGCCCAGTTCCTCGGCCAGCCCGCACAGTTCCACGTGCCCCAGGCCAAGCCCGCCGTATTCCTCGGGGATCGCCGCGCCGCACCAGCCCTGCTCGACGATGCGCGCCCACAGCCCCTCATCAAGGCCGCGCGCCGGGTCGTCCAGCACGCCGCGCACCACGCTCAGCGGCGAGACTGCGGCCAGAAACCGCCGCGCCTCGTCCTTCAGTGCCTTCTGGTCATCGCTATAGTCGAAATTCACGCCTCACCCTTTCCGGCTGCGGTCTCGATGAAAAGCTTTTCCACGCCCACTTTGGCGATCTTGCCGTTGGGAGTCAGCGGAAATGCGGAAACGAACTGCCACACGCGCGGCACCTTGAAATGCGCCAGCCGCGTCGCCGCATGTGCCTCCAGTTCGGCCGGCGTCGGCGCGCACCCCGCGCGACACAGCACCGCCGCGCCCACCTGCTGGCCCCAGCGATCGTCGGGTACACCCACCACCGCCACTTGCGCCACGCCCGGATGCGCCAGCAGCGCGTCCTCGACTTCAGCGGGATAGACGTTTTCGCCGCCCCGGATCACCACATCGCGGCTGCGCCCGCAGATGCGCAGGAAGCCGTCGTCGTCCAGCGTGCCCAGGTCGCCGGTGTGAAGCCAGCCGTCGGCATCGATCGTCGCGGCGGTTTCGGCTTCCGCGCGCCAATAGCCCAGCATCCGCACCGGCGCCCGCACGCAGACTTCGCCGATCGCATCGCGCGACACCACGGCACCGCTCGCCGGATCGGCAATCTTCAGCTCCACGTGTGGCGCCGGCCGCCCCACCGTCTCGGCCAGCAGGCGCGGCGCATCACCCGGCGTGCTGCTGGTCACGATCGGGCATTCGGATTGCGCATAGGACACCAGCACCGGCGCGTCGAACTCACGCATCAGCCGCTCGATCAGCGGCTGCGGCACTTGCGCCCCCCCTGCCCCCACCGCACGCAACCGCGCCGAACCCGGCACCCAATCGGCATGGTCCAGCACGCTCGCCAGCACCGTTGGCACCCCGCCGATCCGCGTCACCCCGGCCAACCGCATCAGCCGCAGGTATTCGCCCGCGTCGAACCGGTTCATCACCACATAGCAGGCGCCCGCCAGAATCGCGCCCGGCAGCATCGTCACCGATCCACCCATGTGGCTCAGCGGGCTGGGATTGAGGAACACGTCGCTCTCGTCCGCTCCACTCGCCTGCACCCGCAGCCACGCCGCATTGACCACCGCCCGGTGCGACAGCATCGCCCCTTTGGCACGGCCGGTGGTGCCCGAGGTGAACTGGATCAGGAACAGGTCCGCGGGCCGCACCGCCGGCAGCGCCACCCTCGGCGCATCGACCGCGCGCAAGCCATCCAGCGCCACCACCCGGTCCACACCCGCCAGTGCCACCGCGCGGTCCAGCAGCGGCTCCCCGCGCGTATCGTGCCCGGCCAGCACCAGCGCCGGTTCGGTCAGCGCCAGCGCGTGCGCGCACTCGAAATCGCTCCACCCCGGGTTCCACGCCGCCACCACCATGCCGGCCAGCGCACAGCCGAATTCCAGCAATGCCCATTCCACACTGTTGCGCCCCCACGGCGCGATGCGGTCCCCCGGCCGCGCCCGCGCCAGCAGCCAGCGCGCGATGCGCTCGGCCTCGCCCAGCATTTCGGCGTAGTTCAACCGTGCCAGCCCGTCGCCCTCGGCCCAGGCCAACGCGGCGCGCGCCGGAAACCGCACCGCGCTTGCCCGCAACGCATCGCCCAGCGTATCCTCGCGCAACGGCACCTCGCACCGTGCCGGCCAATATGCAGCGTCCTGCGCCAATCGCGTCCTTCCATCACTCCGCTTGCCGGCCAGCTTTACAATACTCTTCCCGTGTTGCAATACTGCTCCGTCAACCCTTTCCCCCGCATGTGTTTCATCAAGGAAACCCCCTTGCCCCTCCCCCGCCATCTCCCCGTCATCGACACCCTGATCGGCTTCCGCGACACGCACCAGATGGGCGTCGCCAGCACGAAAGGCGATTGGCAGCGCCACCCCGCGGAATACATGTTCAAGGACATTCCGGACGAACTGACCGAACACGACGATCGCGCCGCCGCCATCGCCGAAACGCTCGCCGCGATGGACGCGCACAACATCCGCGTCGGCGTCATTCATATGTCCGACGACCGCACGCCCGAGGCTCTGAAGCGCCACCCCGACCGTTTCGCCGCCATCCGTCCGGTCGATCCGAACAAGGGCATGGAGGTCATCCGCCGCATCCAGGGCGAGTTCGACGACGGCCTGATCAAGGGCGTCTCGTTCTTCCCCTCGGGCCAGCAGCCGCCGGTGCCGATCAACGACCGCCTCGCCTACCCGGTCTATGCCAAGTGCTGCGAACTCGACATTCCCATCTTCATCAACGTCGGCGTGCCCGGCCCGCGCATCCCGATGATGCCGCAATGGGTGGGCCATCTCGACCAGGTTGCCTATGATTTCCCCGAACTGAAAGTGGTGATGCGCCACGGCGCCGAGCCCGACGAGGACCTTGCCGTCAAGCTGCTGCTGAAGTGGCCGAACCTCTACTACTCGACCAGCGCCTTCGCGCCGAAATACTGGCCCGAAGCGATCATTCGGTTCGCCAACTCGCGCGGCGCCGACAAGGTTCTCTACGGCGGCTACTACCCGATGGGGCTGGAACTGACCCGCATCTTCGCCGAGATGGACGCGGTGCCGTTCAAGGATACGGTCTGGCCCAAGTTCCTCTACCAGAACGCCGCGAAAGTGCTGAAGCTGCCCATCGCTTAGGCGCGCGGCGCCCGCGCCGCTTCGAATTCGCGAAGCGCCTGCCAGATTGCCCGGTCAAGCGCGCGTGCGGCCTCGCCGTCGTGCTGCTCCAGCCACGCGTGCAATTCGATCAACAGCCGTCGCAGCCGGTCACACTCGACGTCAAGCTGGCTGATCCGCAAGCCGGGATTGCGCGATGCAGCCGCTGCGGCCAGCCGTGCTGAAAGGTCATCCCCGGCCACCGCCGCGCCCTGCCCCAGCAGGTCACGAATGCGCGCATTCTCGGTGACGCGGATCGCCACCGCGTCATCCATCCCGCGCGCGACGATAGCGATCGCCGATTGCGCCATGCGCAGCGCTTCGCGGGCAAAGCCGTCCTGCAGCAGCGGCGCGATCTGGTCGCGCAAGCCGTCGGTCACACCGTCGAGCACGGTTTCGGCGGTCAGCTTCATCCCATTGCTCCCTTTTCAGCCATGCGGGTCAGGATTTCCCGGCGGTGGAACGAGTTGGCCCTGAGGCCGGTGAGCGCGATGATCGTCTCGCGGCTGGTGCCGTCCTGGAAGCTTGCCTCCGCCGTCGTCCAGATACCGCACGCCTTGACCGTGACGAACAGCCGCCACCAGTCAAGCGCTTGCGCGTCGATCGCCATCCCGCTCGCCGCTTCCCAGATCGCCAGGCTTTCCGCCTGCGGCAGATGGCGTTCCATCGTCCACATGCCGTTGAGCGCCCAGGCAATGTCCTCCAGCGGATCACCGACATGCGCCATCTCCCAATCGAGCACGGCGCTGATGCTGCCATCCGGCACGAACAGGAAATTGCCCGAGCGATAGTCACCGTGAACGATCGCCGGCTTCACCGGTTCCGGCGGCCGATTGCGGCGGAGCCAGCGCATCGCACCGCGCACCACCGGTTCGATCACCGCCTCGCCAGCGTCGAGGATCGCCTCCCAATGGTCGAGTTCACGCGCCCAGAATTCCCCACTCACCGTACCGTTGCGCATTCCTTCCAGCCCGAGCGCGCGATGGTCGAGCGCGGCCAATGTGCCGAGGTGTCGCCAGAAATGGCCGGCGACCGTGGCGTCCAGACCGTCATAGGGCTCGGTGCTGGTGAATTGCCCGGGCTTGCCGGACGCGCAGTCCATGATGAAGAACGGGCGATCGAGCCAGCGGGGATCGTCCTCGTACCAGTGCGCGCGCGGCACTGGCACGCCGCGCCCGGCCAGCGCCGAATAGACCACCCATTCAATGTCGCGTTCGGCGCGAACCAATCCCGAAACCGGTGCCCGGCGCAGGATCAGGGCGTGCTCCTCGGCGCGACCGTCCATCCACCAGCAGGCCCGAAAGCGGAATGTTTCCTGGCTGCTGCCGCCGTGAATTCGGGAAAGCCGGTCAACCGCGACGTCCCGCGCCACCGGCAGGCGATGGGCAATGAATTCGGCAATGCGCCCTTCCAGTTCAGACACACCGTTCTCCCGCCGCGCGATACCGCAGCAGCGGGATAGCAAATGCACCGGATGCGAGGCAATCGAATCGCCGCATGACGCGCCATATCGTCCCGCCGATCGAAACGGCGGCGGACGTTCAGCCTGTCACGCCGGTTTGCGCGCCTTGCTCTTGGAACCAGCCGCCTTGGCCGCTCCGACCTGTGCGCCAAACCGGCCGCGAATGAACAGATCGACCTTGATCGCAACGTCGGCAGCCGTGGGCGCGGCATTGCTCCAGCCGAAATAGATCATCACCGTGCTGTTCCCCAGCAGCAGGTCGACGAACAGGTCGGCCGACTGGTCGTGATCGGATTCGGGAACGAGCCCACGCTCCGCCAACGCGCGGAAGACCTTGGCGACATTGCCCTTGAACCGGGAGAAGATCGCATTGGCCACCTTGCTCATCAGTTCGGGAAAACGCGCGCTTTCCGCGATCATCAACCGCATCAGTTCGACCGAACGGGTCCGCAGCGCGATCTCATGGGCATATTGTGCCGCGCGGGTCAGCGCTGAAACGAGATCGTCCTCGTCGGTCACTTCCGGCGGCGCGATGGCGGCGGCATCGCGCGCGAAGATCACTTCGCGGAAGATCGCCTCCTTGTCGCCGAAGTGCTGGTACAGCGTGCGCGTGGCCACGCCGGCCTGCTTGGCGATGTCGAGCAGGGTGGTGGCGGCATAGCCCTGGTTGACGAACATCTCGGTCGCCACCTCCATCACCCGCAGCTTGCGGCGCTCCAGTTCGTCCGCTGTCGGGCGGCCCGCCCGGTTCCGCTTGCGCTTCGCGGGCGCCTTGCCCTTGCTGACCGATTTGACAACTCCGGTCCTGCCGGTGGTCCTGCTGCGCGTCGTCAACGTCTGCAACTCCTGACTCGAAAATGGCGCTTCGCCGCCCCGTTCGACCCGCATCTGGGCGAAAATGAATCTCCAAACAAGCTTTTCGCGCAATTATGCCCGGCTAATTGCACCGTGACGCGCATGGTCAGGCATTCTTGGCGCGATCGATGACGATGCCCGCACCGGAAATGTAGCTGGCCCGATCGGAACTCAGGAACACCACGAGGTCAGCCACTTCCTCCGGCCTTCCGAACCGTCCTGTGGCAATTTGGGCCGCCATCTGTGCCCGGCTGGCCGGCGTGGAGTAGATGTCGAGCAGGGCTTCGGCCATCGGCGTCGCTATCATCCCGGGCAGCACGGCGTTGACGCGGATTTCGGAAGCGGCGTGCGCCTCCGCCAATGCGGCGCTGCGGGTGTAGTGGCTTATCGCGGCCTTGCTGGCGCCATATGACGCCGATCGCGAACCGCCCGACAGCGCCGCGGTGGAGGCGATATTGATGATCGCGCCCTTGCCCGCGCCCCGCATCAACGCCAGCCCGGTGCGCATGCCCAGCAGCGCCCCCTCGACATTGACCGCGAATATCCGCGTGTATGCCTCGGTCGAGGGATCGCCAACACTGTCCTCACCGAACACGCCGGCGGCGTTGACCAGGATGTCCAGCGCTCCAAATTCCGCCGCGATCCACGCTTCCAGCGTTCGCCACCCGGTATCGCTGGTCACGTCCAGTCCGCGCCCGAACGCCTGCCCTCCGGTAGCCACGATGGCCCCGGCCGTCGCGCTTGCACCGGCTTCGTCACGATCGACCGCAATCACCGTCGCGCCAACCCCCGCCAACGCGTCCGCCGAGGCGCGACCGATCCCGGACGCAGCGCCCGTCACCAGCGCCACGCGCCCGGAAAGATCGATCCATGCCGCCATCGGCCTCACGCCTTTTCGAGAATGTGGACGCCCGAGGCAGCCCCGAAGCCGAGCACGTGGGCCAGACCGATCCGCGCGCCCTGCACCTGCCGCGCACCGACTTCGCCGCGCAGTTGCTCGACGATCTCGACCATGTTGGCGACGCCGGTGGCACCGATCGGGTGCCCCTTCGACAGCAACCCGCCCGAGACATTGACCGGAATACGGCCGCCCAGCGTGGTGGCACCGCTATCGATCAGCCGCCCCGCCTCACCCGGGGCGCACAATTGCAGGTTCTCGTAATGCAGCAGTTCGGCAGTGGCGAAGCAGTCGTGCAGTTCGACAATGTCGAGGTCTTCCGGCCCCAGACCCGCCATCGCATAGGCCTGGGTCGCGGCCAGCGCGGTAACCGAATTGGCGTCGAACATCACCGGGTTGCGCGGCTCGTAAGGGTCCGACGTCAGCACCGAGGCGCGCACGCGTATGGCGCGGGACAGGCCCAGTTCGCGTGCCTTCTTTTCCGAAACCAGCACCAGCGCGGCAGCGCCGTCCACATTGGCCGAGCACATCAGCTTGGTCAGCGGCCAGGCGATCATCTCGCTCGCCAGCACTTCCTCCAGCGGCGTCTCGCGACGATAGACGGCTTTGGGGTTCATCGTCGCGTGGTGGTGGTTCTTCACCGCGACTTGCGCGAACTGTTCCAGCGTGGTGCCGTACTTCTGGGCGTGAACCATGCCGGCCTCGGCGAACACCGCCGGCATCGATTCCGAGCCGAACAGCCCTTCCGGCGGCGGGCCGTCATGCGGCGCACCGCCGAGCATGCCGCGCGGGTTCTTCTCTGCCCCCACCGCCAGCACCGCGTCGTAGATGCCGGCCTTGATCGCCACCCAGGCCTCACGCACCGCCGTCGCGCCCGAAGCGCAGGCGTTGGAAACGTTGACGCACGGCACCCCGGTCTGACCGATCTCCTTCAGGATCTTCTGCCCCAGCATCGACTGCGCGTTGAAGCACGACGAGGCATAGACCGCGCCGATGTCACGGATCGACAGTCCGGCGTCGTCGAGCGCGGCAAGCGACGCCTGTGCGCCCAGTTGCCAATAGCCCTTGTCGGGATAACGGCCGAACGCGATCATGTCGGCCCCGACGATATAGACGTCGCTCATCAGGCGTCTCCCAACAGGATGAAGTGATACCCGACATACGCCGCGCCATCCTTGTCACGCGCGCCGCCGGCATCGTCGAACACCAGCCGCAGCGGCCGGCCCTGACGCAAGCCCGCCGGATCGGCGCCGATCACCGTGCCCTTGAGCGTCAGCCCGCTGTCAAGATCGATGATCGCGGAGACGAACGGCACCTTTACGCCGGGGTACGACCGCTCGACCACCGACCAGCTCCACAATGTGCCGGTATCGCCGGCGGCGAACGGTGCGGGGGGCGTGCGACTGCCGCAGGCGCGGCAGGCCATGGTCTGCTCGGTGAACGCAGCGCCGCATTCGCTGCAGCGGAAGCCTTCGATGAACGGCTTGCCGGCCGCGTCGATGCGAACCGACTTGTTGGCGGGCTTCGTATCACTCATGCCACATTCCCCGCATTGGCGGCGTGCTTGGCGGCGATGTAGCCCCACACGAACGACGGCCCGACGCTGGAACCGGCGCCGGGGTAATAGCGCCCCATCACCGACGCGGTGCTGATCCCGGTGGCATAAAGCCCCTCGATCACCGAGCCATCCGCACGCAGCACGCGGGCGTTCACATCGGTGACCACGCCGCCGAACGTGCCGACATCACCCGGCACCACCGGCAGCGCCCGGAACGGCCCCTGCTCCAGCGTGCCGAGCGTGTGCGAGCCGTCCGTGCGGTAAAAGTCGCCCAGCCAGTTGTCGTAGTCACGGTTGCCGCGCCCGAAGTCCTCGTCCACCCCCTTGCGGGCGTGCTCGTTGAACCGATCGACCGTGGCGCGCAGCACCGCCGGCTCGATGCCGAGTTGCCCGGCCAGTCCTTCGACGGTGTCGGCCTGCTTGAGGAATCCGTTCTCCACCCATTCGGGTGAAGGCGTGGCGCCGGCCATCTTGCCGCCGTACATGTACTTTTCGGGATAGCGGCCATCGACGATCCACCAGCTCGGCAGCGCCGGCACGGTCTGGTTGCGCTTCAGCAGGTTCTGGCAGAACTCCATGTAGGAACCGCACTCGTTCATGTAGCGCTGGCCCGACTGATCGACGACGATCGAGTGCGGTTTCGAGTAGTTCATCTGTCCACCGGCCAGCGCGCCCAGTGCGATGCCCGGCCCACCCGGCGGGTTCTCGCCCCCCGGCGGCACGGTCATCTGGTTGCCGACCATTTCCTCCATCTGCGCCAGTTGCCCGCCCAGTTCCTCCATCGCCAGGATCATCTCGCCGGTGCTGCCGCCAGTGGCCGCGCTCCATTTCGACGAGGTGCCGGGCTGGTACTTGTCGCGCATCGCCTGGTTGTGGCTGAAGCCGCCGGCGTTGACGAGCACGCCGTTGCGCGCACCGATCCGCACCTCACGGCCATCGCGCTGCACGGTCACGCCCTTGCACGCGCCATCCTGCATGAGGAAGCCGGTGACCGCACTGTTCACCCGCAGGTCCACCCCGGCCTTGAGGCTGGCCTGCATCATCCGGCCCTGCAGCGCGCCGCCGGCGGTGGTGAGGCGCTGGCCCTTGAGCTTGCTCAGCACGACACGCAGGCCCACCTTCATCATCGCCACCTTGCCCCGCCACGAGGATTTCTGCAGCGCGATGTCGAAGCCTTCGGAATGGTACATCGGCATCGGCAGGAAGTTGGGTTCCAGCTTGTCGCGCCACTCGCCCAGTTCGTTGGTATCGAACAGGTCGGCAATGACGGTGCGACCTTTCTTCGATCCACCGGCGCGATCGTCGTAGTAATCGGGCCACCACGGCGGCCGCATCAGCTTGATGCCCTGCTTCAGCAGGAACGCGATCATCTTCGGGCCTTCGGTGACATAGGCGCTGCGCCGTTCGCGCGTGGTGCCGGGGGCATCGACCGACTGCCCGGCGGTCGCCTCCATGTACTTCATCGCCTCCTCGTAGGAATCGGCGACGCCGTCCTGCGCCATGAACGGATTGTTCGGAATCCACATCACCCCGCCGGAGCGCGAGGTGGTGCCGCCGATCAACGGGGCCTTTTCCAGCACGACCACGCTCTTGCCGACCGACCGCATGACGAGGCCCGCGCACATCGAGCCGCCGCCACTGCCCACGACCACGAAATCGAACTCTTCATCGAATGCCTGCCCGCTCATCGGCGATCCTCTCCTGTCTGCACTCGTGTTATCACGCTGTATTGCCATTTGCGCAATTCATTAATCGCCGGTGCCGCTCAATCCCAGCCAGGCTCATGCCACCACGGGTAGAATTCGGGCATGTCAGTCGAAACCCGTTCCGGAAACTCGGGCAGACGCTTGCCCATGTAGGCGCGAATGCCTTCGCGCACGTCCGGCGTGCGGGCGCGGGTGAAGGTACCCCAGCTCTCGATGCGGTGCGCCTGCATCGGGTGGTCGAACTCCAGCCCGCGCCACAGCATTTGCCGGGTCAGCGCCACCGAAACCGGCGCGGCATTGTCGATGATCTCGCGCGCCAGCGCCCGGGCGGCGGGCATCAAGCCCTCGGCCGGATGGACACCGCTGACCAACCGTTCGCGCAGCGCCTCGTCGGCGCCGACCATACGCCCGGTCATGCACCATTCGAGCGCCTTCGACACGCCGACCAGGCGCGGCAGGAAGAACGACGAGCAAACCTCGGGCACCATGCCACGCCGGGCATAGACGAAGCCGAACTTCGCGGTCTCGCTGGCGAGGCGGATGTCCATGGCCAGCGGCAGGCTCGCCCCGAACCCCGCGCAACCGCCATTGATCACACCGATCACCGGCTTGGCCATGCGATAGAGCCGCAACGCCAACGGCCCGCCCATCTCGCGTGCTTCCTCGCCCCTCCACGCGCCCTCGCCGAGCGCTTCGGTACCCGGATGCACGAATGTATCCTCTCCCCGCGTCAGGTCCGCGCCCGAACAGAACGCCCGGCCCGCGCCGGTAACGATCACCGCGCCCACGCCGTCGTCGCCATCGGCCAGATCGAACGCGGCCAGCAACTCTCCAATCATCACCGCGCTGGCGGCGTTGAGCTTGTCGGGACGGTTCAGCGTAATCGTGGCGATGCGGTCGGCCACGTCATAGCGAATCTGCTCGAACCCGTTCATCGCTCGCCCCGCACCGCTTTCAGGAACTTGCCGCGATCGACCTTGCCCGAGGCCGTGCGCGGCAGCGACAGGTGGGTCACATCCACCTCGCGCGGCACCTTGTAGATGGCGAGGTGGAGCTTGCAGAACGCCTTGACCGCATCACCATCGCTGTGCGCGCCCTCGTCGAGCACGACCCGCGCCGCCATCCGCTCACCCAGCCGCGAATCGGGCATGCCATAGGCGATCGCCTCACGCACACCCGGCATCGCCATCAACACCCGCTCGACCTCCGCGCAGTAGATGTTCTCGCCGCCCGAGATGACCATGTTCTTCTTGCGATCGACGATCGAATAGATGCCCCGTTCGTTGACCGTGGCAATGTCGCCCGAATCGAGCCAACCGTCCTGCAATGCCTCCGCCGTGGCCTCGGGATCGCCGACATATTCGTTCATCAGCATCGGGCTGCGCACCCACAGCTCGCCGTGCTCGCCGATTTCCGCCTGGCTGCCATCGGCCCGGCGCAGTTGCAGCTCCACGGTCGGAACCGGCCAGCCGCACGAGGCGGGATGATCGAGATAGATCGCCCCGCTGATGTTGGTGGTCTGCGCGGTCGCCTCGGTCTGCCCATAGCCGTTGGCGAGCTGGCAATTGGGCATCCGCTTGCGGATTTCCTCGACCAGCGAGAGGTTCAGCGGCGCGGCGCCATTCACCATGTAGCGCACCTGCCCCAGCAAGGCGCTGGTGGCGCGCGGGCTGCGGAACATGTCGAACAGCATCGCCGGCACGAACGACAATCGCGTCATGCCGACATGCTCGATCATGTCGAAGGCGATCTCGGCGTTCCATTTGCCCATGATGTGGATGGTGGTGCCCACCGACAGCGCGCGCAGGATCGGCATGATCCCCGAAAGATGGAACATCGGCCCGAGGATCACCGCCGGCGTCGCCATCGCCCGCTGGTGCGCGGGCAGCGTCTCGCCGCTTTCCTCCTCATAGCGCATGTCCTGCAAGGTGCCGATCAGCGTCGCCACCGCCACCGAATGAGTCAGCGCCCCGTGGCTGAGCAGCGCGCCCTTGGGAAAGCCGGTGGTCCCCGACGTGTAGAGGATGATCGCGCCATCGCCGGGGGCCATCTCCTCGGCGGTGAAGGTGAGGCCGGGAGCCGGCGTGGACAGCGCGTCGAAGTCGGCGTCGCCGGCCCGCAGCGGCGATTGCGCCGCGCCGATGACGATGCGCGGCCAGCCCGGATCGGGGCATTCGGCAGCGATGACGGCATCGCGTTCGGCATCGAGGATCGCGAGGCCGCAGCCCACCTTGTCGATCGCCCGCAACATCTCCTCGGCCACGCCGCGGCTGTTGACCAGCGCCGCCTGCGCGCCCAGCGCGGTGATCGCGATCGTCGCCAGAATCCATTCCGGCCGGTTGGCGGTCACAACCGCCACCCTCGTTCCCCGCCCTACGCCGAAGTCCGCCTTCAACCGCGCCGCCAGCGCCGCAGCGCGCGCGAAGCCTTCGGCATAAGTCATGCGGACATCGCCGGCGACGATCATCTCGCGATCCGCGAACGCCTGCGCCCGCGCGAACAACCCGGCAAGGTTGCGCGGCTCTCCCTTGAACACCGACAGGCGCCGGCCGGCAATTTCCTCGTCGGCCAGTTCCCACGACTTTCCGGGACCGACCAGGCGATCGATCAGCGGGTCGCGAATGTTCTCGCGCCAGGCGGCGTCGTTTGCCATCGCTTCAACTTCTCCCGGTGAATCGCGGACCTATTGCCGTTCGGGCGTAGCAATATCGCCGGCCCCAACGCTAGGGAAGGCCGCAAATCAGATCGGCTCCCGATCGCGGGGACGATGCCCGCGCAGAATGGATTGCCGCTGGCGCATTACAGACGATTCCGGCAAGATCGGGCCAACGCCGCGACATCGGCTTCGGGGAGAGAGAGGTCTATGGGGTCCGGCAGCGCTGCCAATCCACCACCGGGCGAATGGCGCCAGCATGGCCGCGTGGTCTTTGCCGCGATGGCCGGCGTTGCCGTTTCCACCGTCGCGTCCTATTCCACGGCGGTCTTCATCGCGCCACTGGAGCGCGAATTCGGCTGGAGCCGGGCCGACATCGCCGGTGCGCACATGATCGCCGGCGCCGCCACGATCGTGCTGGCACCCGGCACCGGCTGGCTGGTCGATCGCTTCGGCGCGCGCCGGGTCGGTATCGCCGCCGCCTTCGCGATGTGTGGCGCGATGGCCGGACTGTCGCTGACCGGACCGAGCATCTGGTCATGGCGGGCGTTGTGGCTGTTCGTCGCCGCCGCGGTGGTGCTGATCCAGCCCACGGTGTGGACGTCGGGCGTGGCCAGCCTGTTCGAACGCGGACGCGGGCTGGCGCTGGCGGTCACGCTGTGCGGGAGCGGCATCGGCTCGCTGATCACCCCGCCGCTGAGCTATTACCTGATCGAGCATTTCGGCTGGCGCCTGGCATTCGTCGGGCTGGGCGCGTTCTGGGCCGTCGTGTCGATTCCGCCGATCGTGCTGTTCTACTCCAGTGCGGTGGACTTGCGCCGGGGTGCGAAATCGCAAAGGCCGCCTCTCCTGACACCCGCAGTGCCGCATGGCGATGTGCGCACCGTCATGCGCAGCCGCCGCTTCCTGACCCTGGTCCTTGCCGGGTTCTGCTTCGCGATGGTGGCGGTTCCGGTGGTGCTGACGCTGGTCCCCCTGCTCACCGCCAACGGCATTCCCGGCGCCCGCGCGGCCGGAATCGCCTCGACGGTGGGCTTTGCCACGATCTTCGGCCGCCTCAACATCGGCCTGTTGCTGGACCGCGTGCCGGCGCGGTTCGTCGGCGCCGCCTGCGCCTGCGTGCCGATCGCCGGCTACCTGACCCTGCTGCTCAATCCTGGCTCGATCCCCGCCGCAACGATTGCCGCGCTGATCTTCGGCCTGGCGATGGGGGCAGAGCTCGACATCCTCGCCTACCTGGTCTCGCGCTATTTCCCGATCCATCACTTCGGGACGCTGTTCGGCACGATCGGCGGCTTCGTCACGCTGGCCGGCTCGACCGGTCCCGTGCTGCTCAATTCGGTGTACGACCATTCCCGCAGCTATGCGCCGGCACTATGGGGCATGATCCCGCTGTGTGCGATCACGGCGCTGCTCCTCCTCACGCTGGGAAGCTACCCGGCTCACCCGCCCGCTGAAAGCCCCACCGCATGATCAAGCTTGCTTACGACCTCGGCTACAGCGGCGCCCGCATGGAATTGCCGATCGACCGCATCCGGCGTGCCGAGGAACTCGGCTTCGATGCGGTGTGGACCGCCGAATCGTATGGCTCTGACGCGTTCAGCCCCCTCGCCTTCATCGCCGCGCAGACCCGCCGCATCCGCCTCGCCACCGGCATCGCCCAACTCGCCGCGCGCACGCCGGCCAACTGCGCGATGACCGCGCAGACCATCGAGGCGCTGGCTGGTGAAGGCCGGATGATCGTCGGCCTTGGCGTTTCGGGTCCGCAGATCGTCGAGGGCTGGTACGGCCAACCGTGGGGCAAGCCCGGCACGCGCATCCGCGACTATGTGGCGATCATGCGCAAGATCTGGCGCCGCGAGGCACCGGTTCGCCACGCCGGCGAGGAAATTGCGCTGCCTTATGAAGGCCCGGGCGCCACCGGTCTCGGCAAGCCGCTGAAGTCGATCCTTCACGGCAACCCCGCAATCCCGGTCATGCTCGGCACCGCCACCCCCGCGAACATCCGGCTGACCGGCGAGATTGCCGATGGCTGGCTGTCGATGCACGAAACACCGGCAAGCGTGACGGCAAAGCTGCCGTTGCTGGAGCAGGGCCTTGCCCGCCGCAGCGACGGCAAGCGCCTTGCCGACATCGAGATCGTCGGCAACGCGAAGCTGGTGCTGACCGACGACGTCCGCGCCGCGATCGACGCCGCGAAACCCGGCATCGCGCTCTATGTCGGCGGCATGGGGGCAAAGGCGAAGAACTTCCACAAGGACGCGATGGTGGCGCGTGGTTATGCCGCCGAAGCCGAACGCATCCAGGAACTGTTCCTGGCCGGCCACAAGGCCGAAGCCACCGCCGCCGTGCCTGACGAATACATCGACGAAAGCGGCATGATCGGCCCGGAAACGCGGCTTGCGGAAAAGTATGCGGCCTGGCGCGATTCCCCGTTCACGATGGTGCGGCTGGGCAACCCCGACATCGCCGCGATGGAAGCGATCGCGCGGATCGCGGCGCGGGCGGGATGACAGCGGCCCCCAACTTCTCGCTCGACCTCTCCGGGCAGGTCGCACTGGTCACCGGGGCGTCCAGCGGGCTGGGTGAGCGATTCGCGCGCGTGCTCGCCGCCTGCGGCGCGAAAGTCGCCATCGCCGCGCGCCGCCGCGCGGCGCTCGATCGGCTGGCCGACGACATCGCGGCAGAGGGCGGCACCGCGCTGCCGCTGGCGCTCGACATGCGCGACATCGCCGCGATACCGGAAGCCGTGGCCCGGGCAGAAGCCGCGCTTGGCCCGGTCTCGATCCTCGTCAACAACGCCGGCGTCACCGACGGCCGCCGCGCCGTCAACATGACCCCGGACCTGATCGACGCGGTGCTCGAAACCAACCTGCGCGGGCCCTATGTGCTCGCCTGCGAGGTCACACGCCGGCTGATCGCGGCGAACCGGCCCGGCCGCATCGTCAATGTCGGCTCGATCGGCGCGTTCACCTGCTCGAAGCCGGGACAATCGCTGTACTCGGTCAGCAAGGCCGGCATCGTGCGGATGACCGAAGTGCTGGCGGTGGAATGGGCGCCGCATTTCATCAACGTCAACGCCATTGCCCCCGGCACCTTCCATTCGGAGATGACCGGCAAGATGATCGCGAAGCTGGGCGATCTTTCCGCGCATACCCCCCGCAAGCGCTACTGCGATCCGGCGCAGCTCGATTCGACGCTGCTGTTCCTGGTTTCCCCCTCGTCAGAGGCAGTGACCGGCACGGTGATCAAGGTGGACGACGGCCAGACCGGTCGCTAGAACAGTTATGAATCGAGTGCATTGCATTGATGCACTTGCCGGAGACCCCGCATGACCGCCCCCAACCGCACCGTCGCCATCCGCCACCCCCGCAGCTTCTTCATCGGTGGCGAATGGGCAGCGCCAAGCTCCGACGCGGTGATCGAAGTGCTCGACAGCGCCACCGAGACGCCATTCCTGGTGGTTGCCGAGGCACAGGCGGCAGACATCGGCCGCGCGGTCACCGCAGCACGCCACGCCTTCGACCATGGCCCGTGGCCACGCCTCACCCCGCAGGAACGCGCGGTCACGCTGAACCGCATCGCCGAATTATACACCACTTATGCCGACGCTTTCGCCGATTCATGGACGATGGAATCGGGCACCATTCGCCGCATGTCCGCGCACACCGCAGCCGGCACCGCGCAGACCTTCCGGTACTACGCCGGTCTGGCCGACACGTTCGACTGGCACGAGCGCCACACCGCGCAGTTCGGCGAGCCGGCGCTGCTGGTGCGCGAGCCGGTGGGCGTGGTCGGCGCGATCATCCCCTGGAACGCGCCGAACATGCTGATGGCCTACAAGGCCGCCCCCGCGCTGCTGGCCGGCTGCACGCTGATCATCAAGGCCTCGCCCGAAGCGCCCAGCGCGCCCTACCTGTTCGCGCAGATCTGCGAGGAAGCCGGGGTTCCGCCCGGGGTCGTCAACGTGCTTACCGCCGATCGCGAAGTATCCGAACTGCTGGTCCGCGATCCACGCGTGGACAAGATCAGCTTCACCGGCTCCACCGCCGCCGGCCGCAAGATCGGGTCGATCATGGGCGGGCGCGTCGGCCGCTGCACGCTCGAACTCGGCGGCAAGTCGCCGGCGGTCGTGCTCGACGATGCCGACCTCGGCATGGTGGCCGCCAAGCTCGCCGGCTCGGCCCCGGTGATGACCGGGCAGGTCTGCGCCTCGCTGACCCGCGTCGTGGTCGGCCGGGACCGTCACGACGCGCTGGTCGATGCGCTGGCCGGCAGCTTCAGCCAGATCACCGTTGGCGATCCGTTCGACGAGGCGACGCGCATGGGGCCGCTGGCGATGGCCCGCCAGCTCGATCGCGTCGAAAGCTACATCGCGGCCGGCCAGGCCGACGGCGCCCGCCTTGCCACCGGCGGCGGCCGTCCCGCCCACCTCAATCGCGGCTATTTCATCGAACCGACCGTGTTCGGCAACGTCAGCAACGACAGCCGCATCGCCCGCGAGGAAATCTTCGGCCCGGTCATCAGCGTGATTCCCGCCCGCGACGAGGCCGAAGCGATCGCCATCGCCAACGACAGCGAATACGGCCTCAACGCCAGCGTGTTCACCAGTGACCCGGAACGCGCCTGGGCGGTCGGCCGCCAGCTTCGTTCGGGCACGGTCGGCGTCAATGGCTTCAAGACCGATTTCACCATCGCCTTCGGCGGCTACAAGCAATCGGGCATCGGCCGTGAAGGCGGTGTCGAAGGGCTGCGGCTGTTCCTGGAAAGCAAGACGATGATCTTCGACACGATGCCCGCATCGCTGGCGTGATCAACCCCGCCGCAAGGCCGAAGGCACACACCCGCGCACCCGCCGGAAGAATCGCCGGAACGCGAACGCGTCGCTGAACCCCAGCCGCGCCGCGATCTCGGCAATCGAACCTTCACCGCATTCCAGCCACCCCGTCGCGGTATCGGCAAACGCCGCATCGCGGATCGCGCGGAAGGTCGTGCCCTCCGCATCGAGCCGCCGCCGCATCGTCGCCGCGCTCATCGCCAGCGTCGCGGCGACGCCGGCGCGATCCGCCTGATGCGGCAGGCCCCGCTGCAGGCAATCACGCAACAGCCCGTCGACCATCGTGGTCAGGCTGGTCCGCGCCCGGGCGGCACCCAGCGTCAGCGGCATCAACTGGCGGAAGAATTCGGGCAAGTCCGGGCCGCGCACCACCACCGGCCGCCGCAGGTCCGATGCGGCCAGCACCAGCGCCACCTCGCCCGCCGCGTAAGCGATCGGCGCATGGAACAGCAGCCGGCCCACGCCTTCGGGCAGACTGTCAGCGTGCCGCACCCGCCCAACGGCGTCATGCATCGACACCTGGGCCAGAAACTCGACGGTGGACAGCAGCAGCGACAGCATCCACAATTCGCCGATCAGCCCGCCCGCCCCCGCGCGCCACGGCTCGTTGAACACCAGCGCGATCCGCCGGCCTTCGTCGCGAAGTTCACTCGGCGCCCTCGCCCCCCAAACCACCGGCGTAAACCGCAGGAACAGCCGCAAGGCGTCGCCGATCGTCGGCGCCGAAACCATGCAGTGCACCAGCATCTGCCATTGCGCCACCTGCTCCTGCTGGCTGCCAAGTTCACTGCGTTCAAGGACGATCCATTCGCGGTAAAGCTGGACGAAATCGCCCAGCGGCGTCGCTTCCCGCCCAATACCGGCGGCCGTTTCCACCAGGCGGAGGCTGGCTTGGTCCAGATCGGCAATTTCGGTCATGCAGGGACGCCTTGCGCAGCATTTCATCGAATTGATTAGCAATCTTGACGCGTTTTGTATCTATCTTGTGATGCGCTCGGTGCTTTGCGCACCACTGGCCGCCGCTACGATCGCGGCAAACCTGCACGAGGGGATTCGCCATGGCCACCACCGCCGCCAAACCCGGCATCCGCACCATAATCGTCGGCGCCGGCATGTCCGGCATGCTGACCGCCATCAAGCTGCTCGAAAAGGGCGACACCAATTTCGTCATCTATGAAAAAGGCGATGCGGTGGGTGGCACCTGGCGCGAGAACACTTACCCCGGCCTCGCCTGCGATACCCCCGCGCACAGCTACACCTATTCGTTCGCGTACAACCCCGAATGGAGCGCGTTCTACGCCACCGGCACCGAGATTCGTGCGTATTTCGAGGGCATCGCCACGCGCTACGGCCTGCGCCCGTATATCCGCTTCAACACCGAGATCGCCAGCGCCGCCTGGGACGGCAAGCGCTGGGCCATCCGCACCAAGGCCGGCGACAGCGACGCCGGCGAAATCCTGGTCATGGCCACCGGCGTGCTGCACGTGCCGCACGTGGCCGACATTCCCGGCCTGTCCGATTTCGCCGGACCGTGGTTCCACAGCGCCCGCTGGGATCACACGGTGCCGCTCAAGGGCAAGCGCGTCGGCGTGATCGGCTCGGGCTCCACCGGCGTGCAGATCGTCTCGGCGCTGGTGCAGGACGGTGTCGAAGTGGTCCATTTCCAGCGCACGCCGCAGTGGATCATGCCCGCCAACGCGGCCCGCTATAGCGATGCCGACAAGGCGGCCTTCCGCGCCGATCCCACGCTGATCGAGAACGTGCGCAACGGCCCCGACGCGTTCGCGCGCCGCAACCGTTTCACCCAGGCGATTATCGACGTCGATTCGCCCGAACTCGCCGAAATCCAGGCCATCGTCGAGAAAAACTTCGAGGAATCGGTCCACGATCCGGTGCTCAAGGAAAAGCTGCGCCCCAACTACCGCGCCGCCTGCAAGCGCATGATCTTCAGCCACGAATATTACGATGCCATCCAGCAGCCCAACGCCGTCCTTGAAAACGGCGCGATCGACCGCGTGGAAGCCGGCGGCGTGCGCATGAAGGACGGCACCTTCCACGAACTCGACGTGATCGCGGTCTGCACCGGCTTCAACGTCGGCGCGTTCATGCGGCCGATGACGATTACCGGCGAAGGCGGAGTGGAACTGGACGCGGTGTGGGCGCACGGCCCCCACGCCTATTACGCCGTGACCATGCCAGGCTTTCCCAACATGCTGCTTTACCAGGGCCCGACCGGTCCCGTCGGCAACTTCTCGCTCACCGACATCGCCGAGCACCAGTGGCGCTACTTCGACCAGTTGGTCGATCTGGTCCGCAACGGCCAGTGCGCCGGTTTCGCCCCCACGCAGGCCGCGCTCGACGATTACATGGCGCGACGCAACGAGCGCGCGAAACGCACCGTGTTCGCCTCGGGCTGCAAGAGCTGGTACCTCGATGCCGACGGCATTCCGGCGGTGTGGCCGTGGAGCTTCGACCACTTTGCCGAAGTGATGGCGAAGCCGAAACTGGACGATTACACGCTGTCGCCGGCATGATGCCATCGCGGGAACGATGCCGTGCCCCCGCCGCATTGCCATCGCCTGCGGCTTGCCGTTGACTTGCAGCGACCCGCCCTTGCCGAGGACGCCATGCCCGCGAATATCGAAGACTGGCTTGCCATCTGCGAAACCAAGGCGCGCTATTGCCGCATGCTGGATACCAAGCAGTGGGATGCCTGGGCCGACGTGTTCACCGAGGACTTGGTGATGGACACCGTGGCTTCGGGCGGCACGCTGGTGGAAGGCCGCGATGCCGCGATCGCGATGGTGCGCGCCGCGCTGGGCGAGGTGCCGACCGCGCATCAGGTGCACAACCCCGAGATCACCATCGATGGTGACACGGCCGAAGTGATCTGGGCGATGCAGGACCGGGTGGCGTTCCCGGGTGGGCGCGGGCTGGTCGGCTACGGACACTACCATGAACGCTACGTGCGGCGCGACGGTGGCTGGCGGATCGCCTATACGCGGCTGACCCGGCTGCACCTCGACGCAAGCTGACACCAACCCGATCGGAGACGCGCGGATGACCCGTTTCACATACACGATCCTGTCGCGCGCGGTGGCCGGGCGCGAACAGGAACTGGTCGATTGGTACAGCGGGCAGCACCTCCCCGATGTGCTGAAGATGCCCGGCGTGGTGAGCGGCAAACTGTTCCGCCTCGATTTCCAGCGCGTCTACGATCTCGATACACCGCAATGGACGCTGATGACCGTCTACGAACTCGAAGGCGAGCATCCCGAGCCGGTCATCGACGCGATCAAGGCAGTATCGGGCAGCGACGCGATGCCGATGACCGACGCGCTGACCAAAGTCGGCATGATCCAGGCCGCGGGCCATCTGGTCGCGTCCGGCGAAGCGGAACGCTAGCCGCATGATCCAGCCGTTCCGCCTTGCCGTCCCGCAGGCCCGTCTCGACTGGATCACCCGTCGTGTTGCCGACGCGGTGGTCGGTTATGCCCCTGATGACGACGCCGACTGGAAATACGGCACCGACGCGCGCTATCTGGCGGAATTCCGCGATCATTGGCGCGATGCCTATGACTGGGGCGCGGCGCAGCATGCCTTCAACGCCCTGCCGCAATTTCGTGCCGAAATCGAAGGCATCGACATCCATTTCTACCACGTCCGTGCCGATCGCGGTGCCGGCTATCCGCTGATCCTCAGCCACGGCTGGCCTGGCTCGGTGCTCGAATTTCTCGCCGTCATCCCGCTGCTGACCACGCGCGGCTACGACGTCGTCGTGCCTTCGCTGCCCGGCTTCGGCTTTTCGGGCCGTCCGCTGCGGCCGATTTCGGCCACCGACATTGCCCGCCTCTGGCGCATCCTGATGGTGGACGTGCTCGGCTATTCCCGCTACGGCGCGCAGGGCGGCGACTGGGGCGCATCCGTCACCACCGCGCTGGCGCGCGACCATGCCGACGTGGTCGGCGCGTTCCACCTCAACTACCTCGCTCACACCCCGCGCGGCGAAGTGCTGCCCGAAGAAGCGGCCTGGCTGAAGGACTCCCGCCGCCGCTTCCGCGAAGTCGGCTCCTACTCCCAGCAGATGACCTGGCGGCCGCAGACGCTGGGCCTCGCCTTGTCGGACACGCCGCTGGGCTTCGCATCGTGGGTGCTGGAAAAGTACCGCGCCTGGTCCGACAACGACGGCGACATCGAGACCGCGTTCAGCAAGGACCAGCTCATCACCTCGGTGATGACCTATCTGGTCAGCGACAATGTGCAGGCCGCAATGTGGCTCTATGCCAGCATGCGCGAGGCGAAGCCCAGCGCGTTCGCCGGGCAGGTGACGCCACCGTTCGGGCTGGCGGTATTCCCGCGCGAGACCCCGCCACCGCCACGCAGCGCGGTCGAATCGCGCATGAACATCGTCCACTGGCGGGAGATGCCGCGCGGCGGCCATTTCGCGGCGTGGGAGCAGCCCGCGCTGTTCGCCGACGAGGTGGCGGAATTCTTCGATCGCTGGCGCTGAGGGTAGCGCCCGAAACCTCGACGCCATCACCGGTCTTTGACCCCGGACAAATTAACCGGCACTGTTGCATTGCATAATACCCCCTCGAACCGGCGGCCCGCCGGAGCAAGCAGACGCACGAGGGATGCCATGACCGACGACACCGCCGCGAAGCTCGAATCGGTTCCGTTCCGGATCACCCATCCCGAACTGATCGATGCCCGCCGCTATCACGACGAAGGCTTCTTCAAGGCCGAAAACCAGAACCTGTGGCCGCACGCCTGGCAGATGGCGTGCCGGCTCGAGGAAGTGCCCGAGCCCGGCGACTACACCGTCTACAACATCCTCGATAGGTCGGTGCTGATGATCCACACCAGCGCGGGCGTGAAGGGCTTCATCAACACCTGCCGCCATCGCGGCCTGCGGCTGGCCAGTGGCCCCGGCCATTGCGGCCCGAACGGAATCGTCTGCCCGTTCCACGGCTGGCGCTGGAACGCCGACGGCGAGAACACTTTCGTGTTCGGCCGGCAGATCTTCACGCCCGACATCATCGAGAAGGCGCAGATCGACCTGGTGCCGGTGCGCACCGAGCACTGGGCCGGCTGCGCGTTCATCAACTTCGACGACCGCGCGCCCGGCCTTGTCGAAAGCCTCGGCCCGGTGGTGGACAAGCTGAACAACCGCCAGGTGGACAAGCTGCGCGCCGAATGGTGGTACGGCACGGTGATCCCGTGCAACTGGAAGATCGCGATGGAAGCCTTCCATGAGAGCTACCACGTGATGCAGACGCACCGGCAGTTGTGGGACGAAACCCCGAACTCATCGCTGCATTATGGTCCCGACTTCGACGGTACCGCCTGCAACGTCGGCCAGACCGGCTCCGATCTCACCAACCAGCTCATCAAGTTCCACGGCACCATCAGCGACGGCATGGGCGGCGGCATCTACCACCAGTCGGAAGTCGCCATCCTCGAACGCTTCCGCGACATGGACGTGCCGCAGGACCCCGCGCAGGCCAGCGGCGCCTTCTACAAGGCCGCCACCGACGCGATCGTGGCCGACACCGAGCGCATGGGCGCCGCAAGCTTCGACCTCCTGACTGCAATGCACGACCAGAACTATGTCGAGTTCATCTTCCCGAACTTCTTCCTGCTGCCGGGTTTCCGCTCGTTCGCCTCGTATCGCATCCGGCCGATCACCGCGGAAACCTGCCTGATGGAAATCTGGTGCCTGGTCCCGCGCGAGGAAGGCTGCACGGCGCAGTCGCCCACCGAGCCGATCATGCTGCCGTATGATTCGCAGGATTTCCCGCTGATCCCCAAGCAGGACTATTCGAATCTGCCGCTCCAGCAGCTTGGCCTGCACGGGCTCGACTTCATGCGCATCGGCAAGGGCACCGGCGGCGACATGGATGGCGAGGGACTGATCAGCAACTACCAGCGCGTCCTCGACGGATTCCTCGCCCGGCTCGATCACGAAACGCTGAAAAAGGCACAGAACGTCGCGAACAGCGGGTTTCAGGTCGGCATTCTCGACATCGGCTATTGAGGAAAGCAACGCGGGCACGGTGAATCGCCGAAAGACAATTCACAAGCCGCGTTTCATTTGGCAGTCTCCGCCCCGAACACGCCCGTGCGCCATGCCGGGCCGGGGAGAGCAACGATGGCCGATAATGCAGTGCAGGTTCCTTTCGCGGTCACCAACCCGGAGCTGATCCCGGCCGAGCGCTACCACGACGCGGCGTTCTTCGAGCTGGAGCGGCAGAAGCTGTGGCCGCATGTGTGGCAGATGGCCTGCCGGCTGGAGGAAATTCCCAACCTCGGCGACTTTGTCGAATATACGATCCTCGAAAAGTCGGTGATCGTGGTCAACACGAAGAACGGCGTGAAGGCATTCCACAATGCCTGCCGCCATCGCGGCGTGCGGCTGGCCACCGGCCCGGGCAACTGCGCGAAGACCGGTTTCATCTGCCCGTTCCACGGCTGGCGATGGAACACCGAAGGCGCGTGCACGTTCGTGTTCGGCAAGGACATCTTCAACGAAGCGCTGCTTGACCATGCCGAGATCGACCTGCCGCCGGTCCGCGTCGAGTTCTGGGCCGGCTGCGCGTTCATCAACTTCGACGACGAGGCCCCTGCCCTGCTGGCAACGCTGGGCCCGGTGGTCGAGACGCTGAACGCCCGCAACGTGGACAAGCTGAAGATGGACTGGTGGTACGGCACCGTGCTGCCCACCAACTGGAAGCTGGCGATGGAGGCCTTCATGGAAGGCTACCACGTGATGCGCACTCACCCGCAGTTGTTCGACCTGATGCCGGTGGCGGGCTATGGCATGGATGCCGATGGCGAAAAATCGGGCCGCCAGCTCGACGCGCGGCAGACCGTGGGGCTGATGATCGACTTCTACGCCCGCCTCTCCACCGGCATGGCCGGCATGGTCCACGAAACCGAAGTGGCGGTGCTGGAAGGCCTGCGCGACATGGACCTGCCCGAGGACCCGATGGCGGCGCTGGGCGCGTTCATCGGCCGGGCGCAGGCGGCGGTGAGCGAGGACGGCTTCGCACGCGGCGCCCCGATGTTCGACATCCCTTCGGTGAACCAGTCACACCCGTTCCACGATGTCGAGTTCATGTTCCCGCACTTCTTCCTGCTGCCCAGCTTGGCGGCGATGTCGTCGTATCGCATCCGGCCGCTGACGCCCGAGACCTGCCTGTTCGAGATCTGGTCACTGGTGCTGCGTCCCGAGGGCGAAGCCTACGACACGCCCAAGGCGCCGACGATGCTGCCTTACGATTCGCCGGAGTTCCCGGAAATCCCGATGCAGGACTACTCGAACCTGCCGCTCCAGCAGCAGGGGCTGCACGCCGGCAAGTTCCAGCACATGCGCCTCAGCCGTGAGCAGGAGGGGATGATCTCCAACTACCAGCGCCTGATCGACGGTTTCCTGGCGGGACGAGACATGGCAACGCTGTCCGCCGCCACCGCCAAGGTCAACAGCGGCTACAACGCGCCGATCCTCGACATCGGCTTCTGAGGGAAACCATGAGCGAAGAACCGCACCTGCTGGTCGATGTGGCGGAGGGCAATATCCTCGTCGCCACCTTCAACCGGCCCGACAAGCTCAACGCGATGAGCAAGCAACTGATGCGCCTGCTGGACGAGGCGGTCGCGCGCTATCGCGACACGCCCGAGTTGCGCGTCATGTTGATCAGGGCGAAAGGGCGATACTTCTCCGCCGGGGCCGATCTGATGGAAGGCGGCGGCGCCGGCCATGCACCCGATCGCGGCTCGCAAGTGCGGGACCAGCACCGCCGCAATCCCAACGGCATGCGCCGCATCTGGGACGAGATGGAGCTGATCGAGAAGCCGTTCGTGGTGGCGCATCACGCGCGCTGCGTCGGCGGCAGCCTGGAAATGTCGCTGTCGTGCGATTTCCGGCTGGCAGCGCGCAGTGCCTCCTATGCCTTTCCCGAGGCCAAGTTCGGGGTGCTGCCCGCCACCAACGGCGTCAGCCGCCTCGTCCGCCTCGTCGGCCCGCACTGGGCGCGACTGCTGATTACCGCCAACATGCCGGTCGATGCCGACGAGGCGCGGATCATGGGGCTGGTCCACAAGGTCTATGCCGACGAGACATTCGAGGACGACGTGATGGGCTTCTGCCGCCATCTCGCCAGGCAGGACGGCGAACTGGTCGGCGCCTCGAAAGTGGCGATCGAGCTGGCGCATGACCTCGGCGCGCATCAGGCGGCGGCGGTGGAGCGGCTGGTCAACAGCTCGATCATGATCAGCCCGCATTATCAGGGGCTGATGAAGGCGCACCTCGCCACCATCGGCAAAGGACAGGGAGGCTGACCATGAGCATGGAAAACGATTCAGACGTCTCGAAATTCCGCATCTTCCGCGCCGCCGATGCGCCGTCGCTGATGGAAGCGCAGTGCATGACGGTGGAGCCCTACACCCCGGTCCAGCGCGAAGGCATGGACAAGGTGCTGGCCGCCGGGTTCATGGAAGGCGATCAGGTGCGCATCCTTGTCGATCTCCCCGGGTTCAGCCTCACGCACGTGTGGTTCAAGGCCGGCTATCCGCTGCCGCTGCACAGCCACGATACCGATTGCCTCTACTACATCATCGCCGGATCGATCCGCCTCGGCACCGAAGACCTCGGCCCGCGTGACAGCTTCTTCATCCCGGCGGGCGTACCCTATGCCTACAAGCCCGGGCCGGACGGGGTCGAACTGCTCGAATTCCGCCACGATGGCCAGTTCAATTTCGTCAACCTCGCCAAGGGCGCGGCATTCTGGGACAAGGCGGCGGAGCAGGTGGCCGCCCACCGCGAGGGCTGGAAAACCGCCACGCCGCCGCGCCTGAACTGACCGGCCGGCTGCCGGCTTGACCGGGCGGGTGTGGCAGAGCGAACACAGTGGCAAGAAATGGAACGCCACCGTTTAATTATGTTGCCAATGCCACACCTCCGGTCTAATTTCCGCATGCGCCCGGAAAGAGGCGCGAATACCACGATACGGAGCCGAGACCGGGGGGAGCAGGCGAGGGCGGTTTTCAGGCAGCAAGGGCACCGGAACGGGCCGTTTCCGCCCTGAAATCGCACGCCAGGCTTGATCGTCGTTGTCCGGCCCGTCAATACGGGAGAGACAACTTGGCTGCCATTTCCATGACGACGCCGCGCCGCAACCGCATGATCGCGCTGCTGGGCGCCACCGCCATTGCCATTCCGCTGTGCGCCGGCGCCGCCTTCGCCGCCGAGCCTGCCGCCCCGGCAGCGACCACCCCGGCCGGCAACGACATCATCGTCACCGCGCAGCGCCGGTCGGAACGGCTGGAAGAAGTGCCGATGACCGTGCAGGTGGTCAGCCAGGAAACGCTGAGCAAGGCCGGCGTCAACACCGTGCGCGAACTCGCCAACGTCACCACCGGTTTCCAGGTGGGCAACTCCGGATCGTACCCGCAGCCGGCCATTCGCGGCATCACCACGATCAACGCCGGCGCCTACGAGAACAACGTCGCGCTGTTCGTCGATGGCCTTTACCAGTACGTCCCGCAGGTGCTGAACATGGACCTGCCGAACGTGCAGAACATCCAGGTGCTGAAGGGGCCGCAAAGCACGCTGTTCGGCCGCAACGCCACCGGCGGCGCCATCCTGATCGACACGCTGGACCCGACCCGCAAGACCAGCGGCCAGTTCGAGGCGACTTATGCCCGCTTCAACGACATGCGCTTTCGCGGCTATGTCGCCGGGCCGCTCAGCGACAGCGTCGGCTTCAGCGTGGCCGGCACCTATCGCAAGACCGACGGCTACTACAAGATCGCCAGCCGGGTCACGCCGGGCGCGTTCGACGGCAACGGCCTCGGCCTCACCCAGAACTCGATCCGCGCCAAGCTGAAGTTCGACCTTTCGCCCAGCTTCCGCGCCACGCTCGGCTATTCGTGGCTGCGCGCCAGCGATCCGCGCGGCGTGGTGTTCACGCCGATCGAACAGGTGGCGACGCCTTACACCGGCACGGCCAACAGCTATCGCCCCACCGGCCTGGGCCAGGTCGCGGGTGACGTGTTCCAGCTCGACGAGCGCGAACACGAAGGCTCGCTGAAGCTCGAATGGGATACCGGCATCGGCATGCTGAAATCGCTGACCGGCTACACCTATTCGCGTCTGCTGACCGACTTCGACTCGGGCGGCACTTACGCGGCGGACAACCACTCGTTCTCCGACATCCGCGACAAGGTCTGGCAGGAAGCGCTCGACTATAACCTGAAGGTCATCCCCAACGTCGATCTGATCGTCGGCGGCACCTACTACAACATCAAGACCAGCGAAGCCCCGGACGGCGCCAACGCGCTGTTCCTGGCGCCCGCAGGCGCCGCCCCGGGCACACCGATCTCCAGCTACCTGAAGTTCCAGGACATCGACTTCCACCGCAAGAAAGAGGCGATCTCGGGCTACATCGACGCCACCTGGCACGCCACCAGCCAGCTCAGCATCAACATCGGCGGCCGCTACAGCAGCGAAACCCAGGACGTCGAGGCGCAGAAGAAATTCTACTGCACCACGGCGGCGGGCTGCACCGTGGGCGGCGTGCTGATCCCGGTCGGCGGCGTCACCTCGACGCCGTACACCTTCGCCAGTTCGGCGCAGGGCACCAAGTACAGCAAGTTCACCCCGCGCGCCTCGATCCGCTACGAGATCAGCCCGCGCACCAACGTCTACTTCACCTACTCGCAGGGCTTCCGCAGCGGTGAATGGAACACCGTGCCGCCGTCGGACACCAACATGGCCGCGTGGAAGACGCTGGGCCAGATCGGTCAGGAATCGGTGGACTCGTTCGAAATCGGCGCGAAGACGGCCAACAGCCGGTTCCATGCCGAACTCTCGGGCTTCTACTACAACTACCACAACCTCCAGGTCAGCGCGACGTCGTTCGACCCGAACACCGGACAGGCGCTGGTCAGCCTTCAGTCGATCCCCAAGGCCAAGGTCTACGGCGTCGAGGGCAGCTTCGACTACAAGGTCAACGACCGGTTCAACGTCCGTGGCGGCGCCACCTGGCTGCACGCCCGCTATGGCGACGGCGCGGTGTTCATCGGCACCAGCGTCAACGTCAACGGCACCGGCTACAGCAACAATGCCGACCCGATCCGGAACCTGCCCAACCTGACGTCGCAGGCACAGAACCTCTCCGGCCTGCAGATGTCGCGCGCGCCCAACTTCACCGCGTTCGTCGGCTTCGACTACAAGGTGCCGCTGCACACCGGCAGTCTGACCATCGCGGGCAACATCAAGTACACCGACAGCTATGTCGTCACCAACCCCTCGGTCTGGGGCGGTGAGCCGCTGGCATCCTACGAATGCAAGAACGGCACACGACCGCAGACCGCCCCGGCCTGCGCCAGCATCCCGTTCGTCAGCACCAGCTATCTGCCCAACAACGGCATCGACCTGGCCGGATCGCCTTACGCGGCCCGCGCCAGCGAGCAACGCGCCCGCCAGTCGAAGTATGCGCTGGTCAACGCGTCGATCACCTGGAACGACCCCACCGAACACTACTACATCCGCCTGTGGGGCAACAACCTGACCGACATCCTCTATCGCCAGCACTACAACCCGACCGGCTACTCGCCGATCGCGGAGCCGCGCACTTACGGCGGGACGATGGGCTACAAGTTCTGATCTTCCCACAAGGAAAATGGCAGCGGCCGGGGAGCAATCCCCGGCCGACTTTCATGGCGGGAGGGCAATCTGCTCCCTCAGCGTCGGGCGTGGCCTCGACGGGCTTCGCCAGCATCCCCAGCCGGCACTTGCCACACCGCTTTTCCCACCCGCGCGCGCCTTCGCGCTTGCCTGCATGCGGCAATCGCGGCATGAACAATGCAACACATAAATGTCATTATTCGCGGCATGGGCGATGGGGAGCAGCATGGAGCATATTTCCGCCAAATCGATCATCGTCACCGGCGCCGGCAGCGGCTTCGGCAGGCTCACTGCCGAAAAGCTGGCTGCGGCCGGCGCGCGGCTGACATGCATCGATATCAACGGCGATGCGGCCGAGTCCACTGCCGCCGCGATCCGCGCCGCCGGTGGCGCAGCCCAGGCAGTCCAAGCCGACGTCACCGCGTTCGCGGACATGCAGGCCGCCGCCGCCGCGGCGGTCGATGCGTTCGGCGCCATCGACGTCATGGTCAACAACGCCGGGATCATGCCGCTCGCCTTCGTCGCCGACCATGCCGACGCACTCGCTGCCTGGCAGCGCTGTATCGACATCAACTTCAAGGGCGTCATGCACGGCTCGCTGGCGGTGCACGACCAGATGATCGCGCAAGGTCGCGGGCACATCGTCAACCTGTCGTCGATCTACGGGAACCGCCCCACCGCCGGCGCCGCCGTCTATGGCGCCACCAAGGCTGCGGTCGACTATTTCAGCCATGCCTTGCGTCAGGAAACACGCGGCAAGATCAAGGTCACGGTGGTCAAACCCACCGGGGTGATCGCCACCGGCCTTGGCGACACCGTCGTCAACAAGGCCGCGGGTGGCCCGATCGTCGGGCACAATCTGGCCGAATTCTATGCCGACTATGGCCGCTGGGCCGGCGGCGAGGGCGGCGATCTGGCCGATGCCGCCAGCCCCGCCTACGCGTTCCTGGCGCCCGATCACATCGCCGATGCCATCGTCCACGTCATCGCCCAGCCGTGGGGCGTGTCGATCAGCGACGTGACCGTGCGCGCCACCGGCGATCACTACGTCAATTGAACCGGCGCCTTACCACCGGTTCCAGTGGGTGATCTCGCTGACCGGGGGCCGCGTTGCGCGCTTGAAATCGGTCCCCCGGGTGTACCCGACCGGCAGCATCGCCACCTGCATCACGTTGTCCGGAATGCCCAGCAGCGCCGCCGCCTCGGCCTCGCGCAGCAGGTGCAGCGTGGTCAGCGTCGAACCGAGCCCCCGGGCGCGCAGGGCGAGCTGGAAGCTCCACACCGCCGGATAGATCGAGCCGAAGTAGCCTGCCGCCGCCATCGCCGGCGCGCCATCGTCAAGCCGGCCCTCCACGCACGGGATCACCAGTGCCGGCACGCGCGCCATATTCTCCGCCAGCCACACCGCCGAATCGAACACGCGCAACGTCTGCGCGTCGCCGCCCTGTTCCGCCGCCGCCCGCGCCGCGACCAGGTAGTCGCGCGCGCAGGCCTTGTAGATTTCGGCCAGCCCGGCGCGGGTGGCGGCATCGTCCACCACCAGCCAGCGCCAGGTCTGCCGGTTGCTGCCGGTGGGCGCCTGCACCGCCAGTTCCAGGCACTGTTCGATCACCGCGCGCGGCACCGGCCGGTCAAGATCGAGCCGCTTGCGCACCGCCCGCGTGGTGGCAAGCAGTTCGTCGATCATGGCGATATCGAAAATCATGCCCCGATCTCGTGGGTATAGACCTCGTTCACGGCGATTTCCTGCCCGCGCAATTGCACGAAATCGAACCCGCGCAGCTTGCGGCCACCCTCGAATTCGCAGAACCATCGCGCGCAGAAGCCGCCGGGGATCGCCCAGAGTTCGTCCGACCAGTAGCGCCACGCCGGTACCACCGGGAACATCCTGCCCAGATAGCCTTCCAGCGCGGCGCGGCCCGCCAGCCCCCGCGCGGTCGCCGCATCCATGAAGCGGCAATCCTCCGTATACATCGCGGCGATTGCCGGAATGTCCTTGCGGGTCCAGGCGTCCAGCCAGGCATCATTGAACGCCGACAATTCGGCATGCGTGGTCAGGTCCATCATTTCGCTCCATCCGTCATCCCGGTCATCCCCGCCGGCGCATAGGGACCGACGTGGACCTGCTCGAACACGCCGACGCCTCTGCGGGTGCCATCATCGACCCGCACCACCTGCTGGGTGTGGAAATTGGCGGGCTGCAACATATCGAGCGCGTCGGGATCGATGCTCTCATGCCCGGTCGCCAGTTCGCCCTTCCAGCAGCCGTGCCCCCATTCCGGATGGCTGTAGCCGATCCCGCGCATCTGGAAGCGCAGCAGCGGCTCCATCGCCACCCGCCGCGCCGCGCCGTCGTGGTCAACCAGGTCGATCGCCATCGACTTCGCCAGCCGCGTGCCGGGAAACCAGCTCACCTGATGCCGGCATGTCGCCAGCCGCCGCGCCAGCCCATCCTCGGCTTCGGGCAAATCGGGTTCGCCGGGATAGAGCGGCGCCACCAGCGCCTCGCGGTGCAGCACCGAGCCGTCGCCGTGATCATAGAAGATCGCCTGCGAGACGTGGTCGTCCCAGAACAGCGGCGCCCAGAAGAACGTCGAGCCGCCATAGGGATTGGGCGCGCCGCCGGTATCCGGCTCGCCCACCTTGCGCACCCCCCACGAACGGTCCTTCACCCCGAAGCAGGTTTCGGGATCGATCGTCAGGTCACCGTCCGGGGTGCGGATCGTGCCGCTCCACCGGCCGAACACGTCGAAACGCGTGGTGTCCATGATGCGGCGTGGCCCGCTCCACAGCGTCTGGCGCGCTTCCTCGATCGCCGCTGTCCGCGCCGAAAACGTCAAATCGCAGGCCAGACCGCTGGCGTTGTCGTCCAGCACGATCCGGGTCCGCCGCATGGGCACCGGAATTTCCAGCCGCAGCGGCCCCGCCGACATGTCGGTGCGCTCGCGCGGCGCCCGCCGGGAAGCGAAGAACGAATGCTGCAGCCCGCCGCGCCGGCGAACGCTGAACGCGCAATCGAGGATGCCGCGATGCGGATAGACGCCCATCGCCGCGCCGAAATAGTATTCGCCGTCGTTGGCAAAGCCGCAGAACCAGAAGCGGTCGTAGGCGTTGCGATCGGTGGTTGCCGGATGCGCAATCGGCTCCACCGTCTGGTGGATCGGGAAGTCGTCGAGCGTGTTCAGCATGCGCGGACCCTCAGTTCAGCGTGAAACGGATCGGCACCCGCTTCGGCCCGTTGACGAACAGCGCCTGGCTCATCGCCGGCTCGCCCGCCAGTTCGACCGATTTCAGGTGCGGCAGCAGTTCTTCATAGAGAATGCGCATTTCCAGGCGGCCCAGATACTGCCCCAGGCACAAGTGCGCGCCATAGCCGAACGCGACATGGCGGTTGGGCTTGCGGTCGATGACAAAGCGATCCGGTTCGGCATAGACCGCCTCGTCGCGGTTGGCCGAAGCGTAGCACAGCATCAGCCACTCGCCCGCCCCCACCGGAATGCCGCCCACGCTGGTGTCGCGCTGCGCGCGGCGCATGAAGTGCTTGACCGGCGTGGTCCAGCGGATCGCTTCGTCGATCATGCCGGGCAGCAAGGCGGGATCGGCCTGCAACTTCTTAAACTCGCCGGGATTCTCCGCCAACGCCCACAGCGCCCCGGCCGTGGATGCCGAGGTGGTATCATGCCCGGCGGTGGCCGAGATGATGTAGTAGCCCATCATTTCCATGTAGGGGATCGGCGCCCCGTCGATCACCGCATTGGCAATCACCGAGGCAAGGTCGCCGGTCGGCCGCGTACGCCGCTCGGCGGTCAGCCTGTCGAAATAGGCCATCATCTGCGTGATCGCGGTGCGGTCCAGCTCGGCGTCCTTGTCCTTGAGACCGAGCTGCGAATTGCCACGGGCGTTGAGGTCGGGGTCGGTGGAGCCGAACATTTCCTGCGTCAGCCGCAGCATCAATTCCTCGTCCTCCGCAGGGAGACCCATGATCTGCATGATCACCAGCAGGGGATAACGGAACGCGACATCGCGCGCGAAATCGCATGTCCCGCCGCTCGCCAGCATCTTCTCCACCAGCGTGCGGGCGATGTCACGAATGCGCGGCTCGAATCCCTTGAGGTTGCCCGGCTGGAACCACGAACTGGTCAGCGCGCGATATTTGCCGTGTTGCGGCGGATCCATGTCAACCAGCGTGCGGATCGGCGAGGAATTGCCGCCGGTAAGCGCCCGCAACTTCTCCAGCGCCACGTTCGGGGTCAGGACCGAAGTCGGGCCATTGCGAAACAGGTCCGGGTCGCGGCTCACCGCCTGCACGTCGGCATGGCGGGTGACGACACGGAACGGCTCGTAGTCGGGATCGCGCACCCAGCCCAGCGGATCGTTGGCGCGCAGCCATCGATAGCTCGCGTGGATGCTGCCGTCGGCATAGCAGCGGGGGTCGGTCACGCGTGCGGCATGTTCGGCCGGAATCGTCATGGCAGGCTCGTTCCTGGAGTGATTTCAAGTGAAATGGAACATTTCACGACCCGGAAATCACGGAAATAAAAAGATTCTAGAGTCGGTTTCGATTCAATCTGAACGAAACCGAC